>CP119315.1:2905000-3207072 GCA_029202845.1 Candidatus Sphingomonas colombiensis
TCTGGCTTCCGCTTCCACAACCGCGCGACAATCATGTCGCGTCAATAGAGCGGAGCCGGCGCGAACCGACATTGTATTATCCCAATGTTGGGCGAAAGCGCTGGCCGGTGGGGCGGCATTTCTTCCATGGAAAGGCGGAAGGAGACCCAAAGGATGTTCCTCGCCCGACCGTTCGCGCTGGCATGTGCAGCGTTGTTCGCCTCCAGCGCCGCACAGGCGCAGACCTATCAACTTGCTGCCCCGATCCCCGTTCCCGGCGATGGCGGATGGGATTACGCCCATGTCGATCCTGCCGCGCACAGGCTTTACGTCGCCCATGGCGACGAGGTGGCGGTCGTCGATCTTGCGACGATGCGCGCCGGGGTACCGCTGGGGCCGGTCGCGCGCGGCCATGCGGTCGTCCCGCTGGCGACGCATGAACTGGCGGTCACCAGCGGAAACGATTCCACGGTTCGCTTTTTCGACCCGTCGCATGGCCGCCAGACGGCGAGCGTCGCGGTCGATCGCAAGCCGGATGCCGCGATCGTCGACCCCGCCAATGGCCATCTGCTGACCATGAACGCCGCAGGCGGATCGGTCGCCGAGATCGACCCGACGTCCCACCGCCTGATCCGCACGATCCGCGTGAAGCCGGGCCTTGAATTCGCCGCGATCCATGGGCGGACGCTCTATATCAACAACGAGGAAGCGAACGAGATCGAGGTGATCGACCTTGCGACGGGAACGATGCGCAAGCCGATCGCGCTGCCGGGCTGCGAGGAGCCGAGCGGGCTGGGGCTGGACGCGGCGCACGCTCGCCTCGTCAGCGCCTGCGCCAATGGCGTCGCGGCGGTGGTCGACCTGAAATCCGCGCGGCTGGTTCAGACGGTGCCGATCGGGCGCGGGCCGGATGCGGTGCTGATCGACGCGCGGCGCTCTGTCGCGCTGATTCCGGCCGGCGCGGACGGCGTGCTCGATGTGCTCGACCTGTCGGCGCCCGGCAAGGTGACGCACAAGGCGAGCATCGCGACCGAGCGCGGCGCGCGCACCGGCGCGATCGATCCGGGGACGGGCAACGTCTATCTCCCCACCGCGCGGCTCGCGCCGCCCGCGGCCGGCAGCAAACGCCCGTCGGCGATGCCGGGGACGTTTCACATCGTCGTGGTGAAGCCGCTGTGACAAGCTGCTAAGGGAAGGGGGAACTGACGGGGCAAAAGATGCGGGTGCTGCTCGCCGAAGACGATGCCGAAACCGCCACACTGGTCGCGCATGGACTGGGGGAGGCGGGATATGTGGTCGAAACGATCGGGCGCGGCGACGATGCGCTCGCCGCCGACGCCGGGGCGTTCGACCTTGCGATCGTCGATCGGATGCTGCCGGGGCTGGATGGGCTGGAGCTGGTGCGGCGCTGGCGCGCGAATGGCATCAAGATGCCGGTGATCATGCTCACCGCGCTTGGCAGCATCGGCGATCGCGTATCGGGGCTGGGCGCGGGCGCGGACGATTATCTGGTCAAGCCATTTGCCCTGGCCGAGCTTTCCGCCCGTGTCGGCGCGCTGCTGCGTCGGCCCCCGCTGGCTGAGCAACCGACGCGCTTTCGGGTCGGAGAGGTGACGCTGGATCTGTTGCGGCGCGAGGTGCGGCGCGGCGGCCGCGAAGTGCGGTTGCAGCCGCGCGAATTCGGCATTCTCGAACAATTGATGCGCAACGCCGGGCGCGTCGTCACGCGGACGATGCTGCTGGAAACGATTTGGGGCTTTCACTTCGATCCGCAGACCAACATCGTCGAAAGCCACCTGAGCCGGATGCGCGGCAAGCTCAACGAAGGCTTTGACAGCGATCCGATCGAAACGCTGCGCGGCATCGGTTATAGGATGCGCGCCGATGACTGACTGGCGCCGCAGCGCCGCCTACCGGATCGCATTCATCTATAGCGGCGCGCTCGCTCTGGCGGTCGCGCTGCTTGGCGGGCTGGTCTATTTCGCGGCCGACCGCGCCTTTCGCGCGCAGCAGGATCTGGCGTTGGCGGAGGCCACGGCGGCGTTGGTGCAGGATTATCGCGGGCAGGGGATCGCCCCATTGGCCGAAACGATCCGACGGCGCAGCGCAACCAACGGCGTCGTAACCTTCGGCTATGCATTGTTTGACGCAAATGGCCGGCGGCTGGCGGGCGATTTCGAGCTGAGCCTGCCGCAACCGGGCTTTTCCAATGTCACGTTTCGCGATCCGGTCGAGGGGCTGGACAGCGCGCGCGTGCTGACCACCGCGCTGGATCGCGATCATATCCTCGTCGTCGGCATCGATTCCCAGGCGCTCGAGCGCATCGACGGGGTGATCCTGTATCTGTTCGCGGGTGCTTTCGCGCTGGTGCTGCTCGTCGGGTTGACGGGGGCGGTGTTGCTTGGCGGCTATCTGCGGCGGCGGCTCGAACGGATCAGCGGCACCGCGCAGGCGATCATGGCGGGCGACATGCGCCGCCGCGTGCCCGTCTCCGCGCGCGGGGATGAGTTCGATCAGCTTGGGCAGGTGCTCAACCTGATGCTCGGGCGGATCGCCGGGCTGCTGGATAATCTGCGCCAGGTCTCCGCCGATGTGGCGCATGATCTGCGCACGCCGCTCGCGCGGCTGCGTGGCGGGCTTGAGGCGGGGCTGGCGCAGAACGATCCGGCGGCGCGCGAGACGGCGATCAGGCAGGCGGTGCAGCAAAGCGACGCGTTGCTGGCGTTGTTCGGCGGCATCCTGCGTATCGTCGATGTCGATACCGGCGATATCCGGCAGGGCTTCGCGCCGGTTGACCTGAGCGGGCTGGCGGAGGATCTGATCGACAGCTACGCCCCCGCCATCGCGGACAAGGGGCGCCATCTGAGCTGCGAGATCGCGGCGAACGTGAGCGTTGCCGGCGATCGCGAGCTGATCGCGCAGGCCGTCGCCAATCTGCTCGACAATGCACAGGCGCATACGCCCGCGGGCACCACCATCCGGCTGACGCTCCGCGCGGATGGTGGGGCGGCGCGGCTCGCGGTGGAAGACGATGGCCCCGGCGTGCCGGCGGATGATCGCGCACGGATCGTCGAACGCTTCGTACGGCTGGACCGCAGCCGATCGGCGAGCGGCCACGGCCTTGGCCTCAACCTTGTCGATGCGATCGCGCGGGCGCATGGCGGCGTGCTGGCGATCGAGGACGCCGCCCCCGGCCTGCGCGCGGTGCTGCGCTTTCCGCTGGCCGTTATCTGATTCCAGCCGCGCTCAATTCCGCCGCCGCCGCGTCATAAGCGGTGCGGAATTCGGGCTTCGTCATCAGTCGTTCGGCGACCAGCAGCCCCAGCGCTTCCCCGGCGGTAACGTCGCTGCGGAAATGCTGGAGGCAGACGACGCGGCTTTGCCCGTAGCGCGCGGCGCGGGCGAGGATCGCGGGCGCCTTGGCCGGCACCAGCCGCGCGAGCACGGCGCCCATCGAGAAAGCCATGGTGGTATGGCCGCTGGGATAGCTGGACAGCGGCTCGCTGCGACCCTGGGTGCAGGTGCTGAGCGTCTGATCGATATCCCATGGGCGGCGGCGTTTGAACTCGTCCTTGCCGCGATCGGATGCGTCCTTGCCCGTTGCGCGCACCAGCTTCATCAGATGCGCGGTAGCGGGAAGGGCGTTCAGATCGAACGCCGGGCCGATCGCGCTGGCGAAGATCGAGGCGTTTTTGGTTTCGCCATCCTGCGCCGCATCCGCTTTCTCCGCATCCGAGCGCGTGCGCCCCACCGCGTGCAGCTCGTCCATCTCGGCGCGCGCCTGCATGCTGCCATCGACCGGCGGCGGTGGGAGCACCGCCGCCGGATCGAGATCGGCAGCCGTCAGCAACGGGGGCTGTCGGGGGGCATCCGCCGCGAGCGTCGCGGCGAACAGCAACAACCCGAGCATCAGAATTTCACCGTAATATCGCCCGTCACCGTGCGACCGACCTGGTAGAAATACTGATCGGATGCGGCGGTCTTGCCGGTATTGATATTGGTGACACGCTGCGAGTTGAACAGATTGTTCACCTCCATGCCGAATCGGATACGGCCAAGATCATAACGCGCGGAGAGGATCGCGCTGTTATAGCCGTTGCTGCGATAGAAATCATAAGTGGTGAACGCTGCCGCCGACGCCGGCGTGCCGTCGCTCTTGATCGCGCTGGGATCGGTGAACCACTGCCTGCCCGTCCATTTGTCGATCAGCGAGAAGACCATCGGGCCATGCTTGAAGAGCACGCCGCCCGCCGCCGTCCATTCCGGGGCATTGGCGACCTGAAGCGCCATGAAGCCGCTGTTGCGCGTTTTGGCGTAGTTGCGCGATCCATTGGCGAACACCGCGAGGCCGCCGGGGAAGGCATAGGTAATCTGGCCTTCGATGCCCTTATATTGCACCGATCCCTGATTGAACCAGACGGTGCCGACGCCCGGTTCGGGCGACAACGCCGATGCGAATTTGTTCGAGAAATCGATCTTGTACACATCCGCATCGATGCTCAGCCGCTGGCCGTGATAGACCACGCCGGCCTGATAATTGGTCGATCGTTCCGGCTTCACCGTCGAACGGTCAGGCCGGTCGACGTAAAGGACGCCGAGCGCGGGAGCGAGGAAGCCCTGCGCATATTGCGCATATGCCGAAAGCGCGGGCGTGATCGCATAATTGACCGTCGCGAACGGCAGATCGGCGCTGTAATTATTGCTCAGGCGCTGCGCGTAACGCGTCGTCTGATTGTACGTCGCGTCGATGCGGCGATTGAAATCGACGTGCTTGAAACCGGGCGTGATCCTCAACCCCGGAATCGGTCGAAGCTCCAGTTCGACGAACTCCTCGGTGTGATTGGTATTGCTGTTCTGATCAAACTTGATGTTCTGCGGCGTGGCCACGTTGGTGACCGGGTTGGTCACCTTTTTCTCCACGAAATTCGGCAGCATCGTCACCAGATCGACATCGCGCTGCTGGCGATAGGTGTCGGACCATTCGATCCACGCACCCGTGGTCAGCGTGCCGAAGCCGAAATCGAGGTGGACCTTGGCGATATCGCCATACATCCGGTATTTGTTGGTCTTGGTATAACCGGGCACACCCGCGACAGCCTTGGCGCCGGGCGCGAGCGTCACGGTGTTGCCCTCCGGCTGCACCAGCCCGGTCTTGGGATCGATGCGGCCAAAAGCGGTGACATCGCTGCCGCTCAGCGTCTCATTGTCGTAGCTATAGGTATAGGCACGGTTTTCGAAGCTGGATTTTCCGCCGAGATCGGCCTCGAATTTGATGATCTCGAAATCGGTGGTCTTGCGGGTGTAGTTATAGCCGAAATAGCCCTGGCTCGTCGGATCGTTGTTCAGGCTGTAATATTTGCCATATTGCTTGATCTGATCGAGCGTCGCGCCGTCCTTGTCGGGCTGATTGAAGCGATTGACGTTATAGGTGCCGAGAAAGGTCAGCCGGGCATGATCGCCCAGCGGCACCATCACCTTGCCGAAGATATTCCACGAACGGAACGGGCTGTAGGTGCGCGCGCCATCGGACTTCACCCATTGCGTGCTGAACACCGCTTCGGTGCCGCCCAGCTTGTCGATCGCGCCGGTCTGCGCGACCGCGCGGAGCAGATAGGTGTTGAACGTGCCGTAAGCGGCCTTGCCTTCGAAGCCGGGATCCTGGCGCGTCGCCCGGCTGAACAGGTTCATGTTCCCGCCGAATGTCGCCTGACCGAGTGTGGCTGCATTGCCGGGGCCGCGATCGACGATCAGCGTTTCCACCGTGTTCGACGGGAAGAAAGTGTTCGAATGATGGGTTGGATCGTTGGTGTCGCCGAACGGCACGCCATCATAGGTGACGTTATATTCGCCGTCCTGGAAACCGCGGATCTGCGCCTTTGATTCCGACAGGCCGCTGCCATTGGCGCTGCCGTAATTGGAAACGCTCGGCGCGATCAGCGCGATCTGGTTGAAGTCGGCGGTCGCCGGCAGCGAGTCCTCGATGAAGGATCGCGAGATGATCGATTGCGGCTGGGTCGTCTTCAGCGAGGCTGTGACAGGGGCGATCTCGTTCGCCTTGGTGCCGGTGACGATGACGTCGGAGCCTTCGGCAATGCCGTTGGATTGCGTGCCGTCGTCGCCATCCGGTGTCGTCGGTGTTGCGTCGGCGGGGGCGATGTCTGCTGGCGCCGCAAATGCCGGCGCCGCGATCGTTAGCGCGTGTGCAACAGCCGTAGCGGCCAGCAAGCGCCGGCGCGTGGAGAACGCGAACTTCATGAATATCGCCCCTTTTTGCCGAGATCGGCTGGCGCGGCGCTAGTTCAATGCTGTGACGGGTGGGTTGCAGTCATGTGTCAATATGAAGATTGGGAAATCACAATCTTCTTTAACCAGGCGCGATGCCGGTGCGGCGGGGGCGCCATCCCGCGCAAAAATAATAGTGGGAATTCTCAAGCCCATAACAACGAATGGGCGATCGGATGTGTCAAAATGGAACGTATCTGACTTTCCCCGCTTGACTGGTTAACAGGAAGTTGAGACTAAGGTTCTCCGGTAGATTCGATGTGCGACTTCATTTGGGAGGTCTCCGTGGGACTCTACGTAAAAAAAACGGCCGTTGGTTTTGCAGCGGCGACGTTTGCACTTGCTTTCCCCTCTGTGGTTAATGCTGCTGTAACTGTCGATGGTTACACGCTTAAAACCGGATCTTTCGGTGCGCAGACGGGTGTTCATTCGAGCGGTTCGCCCGCTGGCCACAGCATTGACGGCTACGTCAATCAGGACGGTTCGACGGTTACGTTCAGCAGCGTAAGCGGCTTACTGAGCTTCGGCGGCGGAAGTGGCGAGGCCACGATCAACAGTACCCCGTCGATGACGGACCTGAACGTCCTCTTCCAAAAGAGCTGGAACAGCGTGACGTTCGATTTCATGGCCGATAAGAAGGTGACTTCTGCCTTCACGCTGCTGGTGAACGGGACGGCACTGTTCTCCGCCACCCCCAATTTGGGTGATCCGGCCTGCACTTTCTGCCTGATCGACAATGGCGGAAACAAATTCACGGTAAGTGGGCCGGGCATCTCCAATCTTGCCTTCACCTTTGATCCGGGGATTCCCATCGCCAAGCAGTTCCGGGTCGAAGGCCTGAGCAATGGCGGCGGAGTGCCGGAGCCGGCGACATGGGCGATGATGATCCTTGGTTTCGGCGCGGTCGGCGGGATAATGCGACGTCGCGGTGCGACGCAGGCGAAGCTGCGTTTTGCCCGGGCGTAACGATATTCCGTTTATCCAAACTGGTTTAGTTTAGCTCAATTGCCAAATGCGCGAAGCAGGCGCGGTGGTGTTGGTGGGAAGTGGCACAAAAGGCGTGCCGCTTCGCTCCTTCGTCACCGCGCTGCGGGTACGCGCCAGCGATAGGTGAGGTTAACCCGCCGCGAAAAGACCAGATATGGCAGCCAGATCGCCACGCTGATCAGCACCTTCTTCAGATTGCCTTCCAGCAGGTCCGCGAGCGAGGCGGCTACATCGCGCGGCAGATGCGCGATCTGCCCCATGATGCGCGCGATGCAAATCTGCATCAGGATATCCATCACCCATACCCCGGCGAGAAAGCGCGGGAAGAGCGGGATGTGGCGAAGCGCGAGAACGAAGGCAAAGCCGTAAAGGCTGGAAAGCAGCAGCAGATCCCACACCATCAACGTGTAGAGCGTGCGAAACCATTCGGGTGGCATCCCGCCCAGTGCCGGAATGCCGGTCAGGAATTCCAGCGTGCGCACCGGCACGTTGATCAAGATGCCAATCATCAGCGACGCCATCAGACCGCTGGCGCCGTATAGCGGCATCGATCGCGCGGCTATCGCGCCAACCCCCTTCCAGTCGCCGAGCCGCGCCAGCCGCGTCGTCGGCTGCGCATGGAGCGCGGAGGCTGGAAACGCCGACAGGCCGAACAGCACGGTCGCCACCGGCACACCCACCACAAGGGCATATGGCAAAGCGTTCGCGATCCCTTCCGCCGTGCCGTTCATGGGCGTCGCGGAGAATGCCAGGCGCAGCCCGCACGCCGCGCCGGCAAGTATCACCCACGCCAGCAAAAGACGCGGAAGCCCGACTTCCAGCCTGCAGACCAGCGTCAGGCTGCGGGCGGAAAGCGCGCGACCGGCGGGATGTTCGATCAGCGACTTCATTGCGCTTCCTCTGGATGCGCCAATACTATCAATCAAAAACGTTGCCGTCGCGTAAAGGTTCGCGGTCGCCGGTGCTTTTCGACGCGCCGTGAACTCATTTTACGTGTCGGATTGTGCAAATTCGATGCTGTCAGAAGCGCGCAATGATGTAGGCTTCGCGATATCGGGCCAAGGGGGCATGATGTGACAGGCGGCTTGATCGCCAGATTGCAGCAGAGGCTGGCACGCGATCTCGGCTATTCGGCGGTGTATGACATCGTTGATGCCGGCCGGGTTCTGCTGGCGGTCATCGCGCTGGCGATGCTGCCCCGGACGCTATCGACCGATCATGCGCTTTACCATGGTATCGCGATCGCGTTCGTCGGCTATGCGATGGTTGCCATCGCGACCATTTTTCTGCGGCTCTTTTCGTGGAAAGCGACAAGGCAGGCGAGGCTGCTCGGCTCGATCACCGACGAGGTGATCGGCATCGCGGTGGTCATCCTGTTTGTCGGCATTCCGCTTCTTTACTTCCCGTTTCTGATTTTCCTGCTCGTCACCAAGCGACTTCAGTCGAGAGTGAGCGGGGTGGCGCTGGAATATGTCATACTCTCCACCCTGGTTCTGTTGCACAACGATATTGCGCGTTTCTGGCCGATCGTGCCGCGGATATCGGACGACGCGGTGATCCTGCAGTTCATCATGCTCACCTTCATCGCCGCGTCGGCGCTCGCGCTGCGGGTTCGAAGGGGCGATGAAAGACTGGCCACGCAATGGAATGCGGAACTGCTGGCGACCAGCATGAGGGCGCGGGCGCTTCCGCTTGAGGAGATCGCGCACTGGCTGGCGGAGCGGTTCCTTGTCGGATCGGTCGTGATCGCCTGCAAATCGGATGCGGGGGGCGACCAGTATTTCCACGCCCTTCGAGATGGCGAATGGGCAACGATCCGTCCCGAGCGCGAACGCGCCGAGCGCATGATGTCGCCCAGCGAAAGCGGCGAAAGCTTTCTGTGGGAGACGGCGACCAGCAGTGCGCTGCAAGGCGGCCATCCTGGAAAGGCCCCGATCGTATGCGAGATCCGTTCGGGCTTCCTGCCCGATGAGTTCGTTCCTGCGGGCGCGATCATCGGCGCATTCCCGATCGAGGCCAGCTCGCTGCATGGATACGTCTATCTCATCGGACTTTCGCGAATTTCCGAGATCATGCTTGAACAAATTGTGGATGCTGCTGGCGCCGTCGCCGCGATGCTCGATCGCTATCAGATGTTCGAGGCCTGGCGCCTCACCGCATTCGCCAACGCGCGGCTGGATATCAGCCAGGACATGCATGATTCGGTGCTGCAGACGCTCGCGGGGCTGAGGATGCAGGTCGCCGCGCTCCTTCAGGACAAGAATATGCCCCCGGCCACGCGGGAGGAGAGGCTGCAATCGCTGCAATCGATCATCGCGGCCGAGCAAAAATGCCTGCGCGAATTGATCGACAGCAGTGCCCAGCCAAGGGGGGGGAACACCGATCTGGCGCTCCATCTCGGACAGCGGGTCGAGTTGCTATCCCGGCAATGGGGGATTGATTGCACGCTTCTCACTGAACCTGCCGAACTATGGATCACGCCCGACATCGCGCTGGAAGTCGAATTTCTGGTGCGTGAGGCGGTGTCGAACGCGGTTCGCCACGGCAACGCATCGACGATACAGGTGATTGTCGCGGAACGGGAAGACGTTCTGCTAGTAACCCTGAAGAGTGACGGCGATGCCGTGATCCCACAAGGAAATGGAACTACCGATGCAGAAGGTATAGCATCGCAATCCCTTATCAGGCGGCTTACCGCGTTGAACGGGCGCGCCTATGCCGACCAGATCGAACAAGGTATTTTGCTATCGCTTCGGATTCCGCTGAAGGCCAAAATATATGTCGAAGCTGCTGATCGTTGACGACCATCCGATCTTTATCGACGGGCTGCGGCATTTTCTCGAAACGAATGGCCATTTCGTCGAGGCGGCAACGCGGACTTCGCTTGCGCTTGAGCGGATCACTGCCGGCGATTTCGATCTTCTGATCCTGGACGTAAGCATGTCCGACGGAGGGGGGCTGCACATATTGCGCACCCTGCGCGGGGCAGGGAACCGGATGCCCGCGATCTTCCTGACCGTGGGGTTGAAGCCCAGCGAAACGATGGAGGCGGTGCAACTGGGCATCAACGGCATCGTGCTGAAGCACAATGATCCCGCGAACCTGCTCCTGTGCGTCGGCGCGGTCGAGCGCGGTGACACCTGGATTGATCCGACGATCATCGAACGGGTCTTGCGCCGCAGCATGGCGGGGCAGGGGGTGCCGGTGCTGCCCAATTACGGGTTGACGCTCCGGCAGGAAGAATTGGTCAAGCTGGTTGGCAAGGGCCTGCGCAACCGCGAAATCGCGCTGCGCTGCGGTTTGTCCGAAGGCACCGTCAAGCTGCACCTGCACCGCATCTACAACAAGCTCGGGATCGGCTCGCGCGCTCAGCTCATCATGATGCTGGCGGCCGAGACTATGTGATTTTCACCAGCGGCGGCGGTTGAAGATACCACGGCTTGGGCTGCGGACTGGCGTTCCCGCCGACGATCGCGAGGATCGCACCCGCCGATATCGCGAGGCCATAGGGGATCGGGCCGCGCACCTTCAGGCTTGGCACATCGGCTGATAGCGCCACGCGTTGGGGCAGCATTCGGCGGAGCAGGATGAAGGCAATGCTCAGGATCGCGCCGCCGATCGCGGTATAGAGATACAGCGCCGCCACGCCGGTGAAATCGAACCACAGCGCCATCGCCGCGAACAGCTTTACGTCGCCGCCGCCCATCCAGCCGCGCGAGAACAGGAACAGGCCGCCCATGAACGTGAGCGCGAAGCCGATCGCATTCTGCCACAGCTGAAAGCCCCAGCCGCAGCTATACGCCCATAAAAGGAACAGCAGGATGACGGCGGCTGGAAAGATGTTCGAGATGCGCAGTTTCCAAATGTCCATCACCGCCGCCGATACCAGCACCGCATACAGCGTGATCAGCAACCCGGTCTGAACCCCGTTCATTGTGTGCTCCCCAGCGATGCAAGGATCTTCGCGGTTTTTTCGGGATAGATCGGTGCAGCCGCTACCGACTGGCTCAGCCACGCCCGCGCGTCTCCGCGTCGCCCGGCAAGCAGCGCGGCATAGCCCGCGTTCGACAAGCGCTCCGCCCAGCGCGCCGCATTGTCCGTCTTGCGCCGCACCGGCTGTTCGCCCATCGCCGCCGCCGCGATATCCAGATTGTTGGCGAACCGCAGATTGGCGGGATCGGCGGCAAATGCCTGCTCCAACAATGCCTTGGCCTCGGCATAACGTCGCTGCTTAAGCAGTGAAACCGCAAGGTCGTTGAGCAGCGCCGGCGCCCGGCCGCCGATCGTGATCGCGCGATTATAGGCTAGCCCGCTGTCGCTCCATCGTGCGCGCAGATCATAAGCGCGGCCAAGGCCAGACCATATTCGCCAATCCGGCAGACATTTTTCGACTGCCTTTTCCATATAGGCGATCGCGCGGTCGGCATGTTCCCGCGCCACGGCGGACGCCCCCAGCCCGGCCACGACGCGGCAATCGCCGCCTTCCTCGCCGGCGAGCGCGATGAACGCCTGTTCCGCCTCCGCATATTGGCCCTGCGCCAATGTGAGTTGCGCGCGGATCACGGCGAGTTCGCGCGTCTGCGGCATATCGGCGGGCAATCTTTCCAGCATCGTCTGCGCCTGCACCAGCCGACCGGACCTGACCGCCGCTTCGATCAGCGGGAGATCGTCAGCGGTCGATGCCAGCGCTGTGCCCGACACCGACAATGCGGCGAACGCCTGCAGGTAGCGATATCCCCTCATCGCCGCGCGACTGGCTTCGCCTTGTCGAACCCGATCGCGTTTTCGCCGATGAGCAATTGTACGCGATTGGCCTGGGACAACGGATAGAGCCGTGTCCTGAACGGCACAGCCTGCGCCAGACGCTTCGCGGTCGCCTGTTCGGCGGGGGGATAAAGAATGCGGCTGACCGTCAGATACCCCTTCGCATCCCCACGATCGAGCGACTGCCAGCCGCGCCCGCTCAGATAGGATTGCACTCGCCCGGCGATGCCCTTGCGACCGACCGCATTCACGATGAGCGTGTTGCGCAATGGCGCGTTTACGGGAGGCACGACCTGCAGATTGCCGGCCGCCGCGGATGGCCGGCCGATGTCCGCATAGCGCATTTGCGGCATGACGAGCCGAACCACGCCCGGCGCGACCCGCTCGAGCCTTTGGCCGGGAAGGGCCGGGGGAGCCGGCGGCACCGCCGCGACGCTGGCGAGGACGACGCCAATGCCTTCCGCGTCGCGCGTCGGGGCAGGAGACTTTCCGGCGCCGGCATTCGCGACGACCGCCGCGGCAGCTCCGGCGGGAGCGAGCATCGCGTCCATATCGATCGCGAGCAATTCCGCCTCCGCCTGCCGCCCTTGCGCGCGCAGCGATGCTCCATAGGCGCGATAGAGTGCCGGATCGCGCGGCGCGAGCGCCAGCGCCTTCTGGAAATAGACCTCGCTAAGATCGTATCGCTGCAGGCGATCGTAACAGCGCGCCAGGCCGGCCGTCGCGCCTGCATCATCCGGATCGATGGCGACCATCCGCCGATACATTTCGATCGCAAGGCCGTAATTGCCGTCCGTGAGCAGTCGAGCCGCCTTGTCGGCCGATCCCTTCGCGTCGGCGGTGAAGCGGGTTCCTTCCGGAACATCGGCCCTGACCGTCGCGCGCGAACACCCGGCCGTTGCCAGCAGCGCGGACAACATCAGCCACGAAAAAGTATCGCGCCGCATCACCTTATCCCCCCATCACCGGCAGCAACTGACGCACGACGCGGATCGCGGCGGGCAGCATCAGGACGCCGATCATCACCGGCAACATGCAGGCGACGAGCGGAATCGAGAGCAGAACCGGCAGCCGGTGCGCCTTCTCCTGCGCCAGCATCTTGCGCCGCTCGCGCATTTCGCTGGCGTAGATCCGCAAGGTCTGGCCGATGCTCGAGCCGAGCTTGTTCGACTGGATCAGCAGCGTGGTGAAGGCGCGGATCTGATCCACGCCTGCGCGATCGCCCAGACGCCGCAATGCTTCTTCCCGCCCGCGCCCGGCGCGCAGTTCCAGCACAGCCGTCGCTAGCAGGTTCGCGATCAGCGGACGGGATTGCGCCATCTCGCGCCCGACGCGATCGAACGCGGCTTCCATGCCCAGCCCGGCCTCGACGCAGACGAGCATCAGATCAAGCGCGTCGGGAAAGCCGTTGACGATCTGCTCCTGTCGCCGCGCCGCGCGCGCCGAGACCCACAGATTGGGAGCATAAAGCCCGAATACGGCCAGCGCCGCGCCGAAAATATAAAGCGTGAGCAAAGAGGGCGGTGTTCCGCGCAGGACCGTGGCAAGCACCAGCAACGCAGGCAGCCCCAGCGTCAGCACCAGCCGCGCGAGCGTGAAGATTCGCGGGGCCTGTGGCGAGGTATATCCCGCTGCCGCGAGGCGCCCGACCAGCGAGGCATTGTTGCTGTCCGCCAGCGAAAGACCGCGCTTCTCGATCGCATTTACCAGTCGGCTCCACGGATCGGAACCATCGGATGGGCGCAGCGACGCGTTTCTGGCGCCCGGTTCATCCAGCACCGCGCTTTGCACAAGGCGCCGCCGGATGGTGGTGCGTTCGATCACCACGGTCGAAATCGCCAGCACGCCGATCACCACGACGGCAAAGAGCGCGGCGAGGATCGCATAGCGCGGAAATAGCTGAAGGGCGGCGTCCCACATGGCGCTAGACCTTGATGTTGACCATGCGACGGATGGTCACGAAACCGATAAGATACAGCCCGATGAGCGAGCCGAACCCGATGGCGAAGGCCGGGTCTCCCGCCACCTCGAGATAGAATGGCGGGTTGACCAGGAACAGCACGACGAACGCGAGGATCGGCAGCGCCGTCAGCAGCGTCGCGGTCATTCGTCCTTCCGAACTGAGCGCGCGCACCATCATCACCATGCTCGCGCGATCGCGGATGACTTTCGACAAATTCTCCAGAATTTCCGCCAGATTGCCGCCGGTTTCGTTCTGGACCGACAGCGAAACGACGAACATGTGGAGGTCTTCCAGATCACAGCGATCGGCCATGTTCTGAAGCGCGTCACGCAAATCCGCGCCATAAGCGACCTCATCGGTGGCGAGGCCGAATTCGCTGCCGATCGGATCGCTCATTTCCTGGGTTAGCAGATCGAGCGCGGCAGCGACCGGATGGCCGGCGCGCAATCCGCGGACGAAGATGTCGAGCGCGACCGGGAATTGCTCCGCCATCTTCCGGTGGCGGCGTTCCGCCCGCTGGGCGATGACCATCAGCGGCAACACGAACCCCACCGCGAGCGCGAAGCATCCTGCCATCAGCAGCGTGCCGCTGCCGATGGTCAGCCCCAATGCGATTGCGCCGGCGAGTGTGAACACGAACAGAAGCGCCACCGCCAGCATCATCAGGAACAGCACGCGCCCCGGTGACAGGCCGAGAACCCCGCTTCGCAGCAGGGCGTTCAGCCGTTGCTCCGGCCATGCAAGAAAGCTCGGAAGACGAATCGCCGCGCCTTGCCCGTCGCGCCGCAGCCGCGCCAGAATATCGGGCCGATCGAACCCGCTGGCGATCAGGCGCAGGCGTTTGTTTACCGCGCGCGTGCCCCCCCGGCTCGCGCGAAACCAGGATACGCCGCCCTCGATCGCCAGCACGGCCGCGGCGAAGACCAGTGCGAGCACAAGCAGACGGATCGCAGCGAACGAGATCATTGCATCGCCACATTCGGATTGAAGATGTCGTTGGGCAGGCGGATGCCGCGATCCTCCAGTTCCGACATGAAATGCGGGCGAATCCCGGTCGCCTCGAAGCGCCCCAACACGCCGCCATGCTCGTCGCGCCCGTCCAGACGGAAGCGGAAGATTTCCTGCATCGTGACGACATCCCCCTCCATGCCGATCAGTTCCGAAAGGCTCAGCAAGCGTCGCTTGCCATCGGCAAGCCGGCCGACCTGGATCACCACGTTGATCGCGCTGGCGATCTGCGATCGGGCGGAGCGCGGCGCGATGTCGATACCGCTCATCCCAATCATCTGCTCGATGCGCGACAGGGCATCACGCGGCCTGTTGGCATGGACGGTGGTCATCGATCCGTCGTGGCCGGTGTTCATCGCCTGCAGCATATCGAATGCCTCGCCGGCGCGAACTTCGCCGATGATGATCCGATCCGGGCGCATGCGCAGCGCGTTTTTCAGCAGATCGCGCTGGGTGACTTCGCCATTTCCCTCGATATTGGCCGGCCGCGTTTCGAGCCGGGCAACATGCGATTGCTGAAGCTGAAGCTCTGCCGAATCCTCGATCGTGACGATCCGTTCGGTGCCGTCGATAAATGCCGACATCGCATTGAGCAGCGTCGTCTTGCCCGATCCCGTTCCGCCGGAAATCAGGATGTTGCGCCGCGCCTCGACGATCGCCCGCAATACCGCGGCGACCGTTTCGGGCACGCTTCCCAACGCGATCAGTCGATCCATGTCGATCGGCACGCGCGCGAATTTGCGGATCGACAGCAGCGCGCCATCGACCGCAAGCGGCGGAATGATTGCGTTGACGCGCGATCCATCCGCCAGCCGCGCGTCGACATAAGGCGATGCCTCGTCGACGCGCCGGCCGACGGCGGCGACGATCTTCTGGATGATCCGCAACAGGTGACGCTCGTCCTTGAAGCGGATCGACGAAGGTTCCAGCCGGCCATGGCGTTCGACGAACACGGCGTTGGCGCCGTTCACCAGAATATCGGTGATGCTTTCGTCCTTGAGCAACGGCTCCAGCGGCCCGAGCCCGAGCAGCTCGTCGAGCACGTCGTTGACCAGCCGCTTGCGCTCGGCGAGGTTGAGCGCGTGTTTCTGCAGCGAGAGCTGTTCGTGAACGATTTCGCCGATTTCCGTCTGGATCTGATCGCGCGTCATCGTTTCCAGCGCCGACAGGTTGATCAGATCGAGCAGGCGCTGATGCAGCTCCACCTTCAGCGCGGTGTGGATATCGCCCTGCGGCTGCGCATGGGCTTCCTCGCTTCGGGCGGCGCCTTTCTGTTCAGAGGCCGGCGGCGCGCCTGCGGTGCGAATTTGCCAGACGCTCACCGGTCGCGCTCCAGCAGCATGTCGACCGCGTCGAGCATCTTGACCAGATCCCGGCTGACCGCGCTTTTCAACTTGATATCGCCGATCATCACCCCGCGATTGAGCGCGGTGTTCATCAGCGCGAAATCGTTCGCGACACTAAGGCCGATCTGGCGCCCGATCGTTTCCGACGCGTCACGCAGGTTGATCTGCTGAAACAGCCGTTTTTCGACGCGATTGACCACGACCTGGATTTTCTCCGCCGCGACGCCGAGCTTGACCAGCAGCGCGAGCTGCCGTTGCGCCTGGCGCAGGCTGGCGATCGACAGCTCGATCACCAGAAAGACGACATCCGACTGAGCAACCAGCGAAAGCGACCAATTGGTCCAATCGCTCGGAAGATCCAGAAATACCGTATGATATTCCGCTGTCGCCAGCTGGACGATATCGCAGATCTGATCCGTGCCGACGGTGTCGGTCGGCACCAGCTCCACCGGCGCCGCGATGATCTTCAATCCGGACGAATGCTCCGCCGCCACCGAGGATAGCACGGCGGGATCAAGCCGCTTCCCCGCGTCAAGCAATTCGCTGACGGTGAGATCGGGAACGACCCCAAGGTGCGTCGCGGCATTGCCCCCCTGCAAATCCAGATCGAACACGCATGCCTTTATTCCGCGCCCGGCCTCGCGCTGCGCATAGAGCGCCGCCATCTGGGTCAGCAGCGCGGTCGCCCCGACGCCGCCGACACTCTTGATGATCGAGACGATCTTTCCGCGGGGCGCGTTCTGGGCGATCCCCCGCTCGATCTCCTCGCGCATCCGCTCGATCACGGCTTCCAGCTCGCGCCGTTCGAGCGGCAGCGCGATAATGTCCCTGATCCCCGCGCGCAGCAGCGCCTGCATCGTGGGCATCGACATGTCGCGCACCGCGGCGACCACCGCGATCGAGGGGTTCTCCAGCTGCAGCTTTTTCAGACGGGCGAGCGACGCCTGATGATCGGGGCGAACCTCGATCACGATCACCCGCGCACGTTTGACGATCTCGCTGGGAACGTCTTCGTCAGGTTCGATCTTGCTGGTGTCGAGCGACATGCCGCCGACGATGCTCGCGCCGAATTCAGCCGACAGGATTTCCTCCTGCGAGAGGACCAGCTCGATCCCCGCGCCGGGTCGACGGATCGCCCAGCTGTTTGGCTCGAATTCGGACAACTCTAGCACTCCCACCACACCACTCCTAGTTTCCGACACTGCCGCTGCCGTCTTCGAGCGTCAGCGAGGCGCTGAATGCCGGCAGTGGAAGTGTCGCCCTTCCGAAAAATCGAAACAGCAACGGCGTAAAGTTCATCCCGGAAAGCTTGATCGTGACCAACGGTGAAACCTGGATTCCGTTAGGATCGCCGGCGTAGCCGAGCCCGGCATAATCATAGTTGATCAGCACATGGCTTGCGCTCAGCGCCGGATAAGCCATCCGCATGCGAGCGACGATATTGTCGAAGGCGGTTTTGTTCGTGCTGCTGCCCCACGGGCAGGACGATGGAACGCAGACACAGCTGACGGTGCCGCTGCTTGCTTCGGTGCAATATGCTTTGGTGAAGGCCCCCGATGATATCGGATCGCCCTGCGCCAGCCCGCTGACGCCGACAAAATCATAAGTCGAAAGTCCGCTCGGCACGATATCCGTCACCACGGCATAGCGGACGCCCATCTGGGTGGCTTTTTCGGCCCTGTTGCAGGTCCAGAGGTAGCGGCCGACGTCGATGGTGCCGAGCACGAAGGTCAGCAACAGCGGGATCAGCAGCGCGAACTCCGCCGCCGTCGCGGCGCGCTCGGAGCGGAACAGGGCGCGCAGCGCGGTCATGCGCCCACCACCGCGGCCTGCGCGCTGGCGTTGAGCGTCAAGGTGAGTTTGGAGAAGCCGAACGCCCTGAACAGCGATGCGTAAGGGACCGCGGCGCGCACCGTGACGACAGGAACCCCGGTCGTCTTCGTGGCATAGATCCCGCCGCGATACGTCGGATCGCTGTTGCAGGTGACCGAAACGGTGATCGTGCTCGGATCGGTCCAGCCGACCAGTCGTGCTCCCCCCGTGCCGTCCAGCGTGTTGGTGCGAACCAGATTTCTGGTGTTGTCGCGAACGTTGGTCGATACGGTCGAGCAGCTATATTGGGTGAAATCGCGACGAGAGGCATAACGCGCACCATCGCGCGCTGCCTTGACCACGACATGCTCCGACAGAAAATAATTGCCGAGATCGACGGCGCCAAAGCTGAGGATCAGGAACAGCGGCGTGACGAGCGCCATCTCCGCAGCCGCCGATCCCCGGCGACAGGCAAAAGCGCGATACGCGATCGAGGCGCGGCGCAGGCTCATTCGATCAGATATGGCACGTCCTTGCGTACCACCTGTCCGGCCGTGCCCCCCGCGTTGCCGGAATTGGTTTCGCCGATGATCTCGGCATAGATGTCACTCGCGCCGGTGCGCGATCGCTTGGCCGAGGGCTCGACGAGAAAAAGCTCAACCCATGCCTGCACCGGCACGTTGGTCGTCTTGCCGTTTACGCCATATTGCTGGCAGTTGATGACAGCCGCGGAGATGCGGCGGCGATCGACGTTGCTGCCGCCCGGCGCAATCCCGCCCGAGGGCGAACCGCTCCAGCAGATCGGCGCGCCATAGGAGGTGAGGCTGCCGACCGCGCGCGGCGTATTGATGCGCGAGGCCGCGTTGGTCAGTTCCCATTGATAGACCTGATACCGGGTTACGTTATTGGAATTGTAGCCGGCGTTCGTCATCGCCGTCCGCCAGTCGAACGCCGAACCGTAGTTGACGTAGAAATAGGCGTTGCGATCCCACGATCCGTTGCCGATCCGGCCGTTGGCACAGGTGCCGGTGGAGCTGACCGCGTGGCACATGTCGCGCGGATAGCCCATTGCGTCGGGCATCTGGGCGTTCGTCAGCGGCGTCGTCGCGCTGCTCGGCAGATAGGGATTGTTCGAGACCTGCCAGCCGCTGTTGCTCAACGTGCAGACATTGTTGCCGTTGCCATTTTTCCTGACGAGATCCTTGACCGCATTCGCCGACGGCGGACAGACGCCTCCACTGGGGCAGGTCTGCGCGCCATTGTCGTAGATGTCGAAGCGCGTATTGAGGGCGGCGAGGACGGAGGCGTTCGCACCAGGCTCGGTGGTGACGCCGGTCACCGGCTGGCAGTCGCCGGGAGGGGATATCCAGCCAAGCGCCGAACTGAGATTCTTCGCGCCGTTGCCGCCAGTATCCAGAAAGCCGAAATTGCCCGGCGTCCACGCGCCGCCCGCGACCAGATTCAGCCCCGCGCCGACCAGTGTGCTGGGATCGAAGGACTTGTTCGTGCTCGTTTCCTGCGGGTTGCAGATCATCACCGGCGGAACTTTGCAGATCCCGGAAGCCACACCCGCAAACGCCTTGGCCGAAAGCAACCCGGATTGCAGGGCGCCGACCACGGGCGTCAGGGCGTAAAAGGCGCGCCTTGCCCCCACCGTGACCTGGACGAAATTCGAATTGCCGTCGCCGGTGGCCAGCGTCGCCTTCGCCTTGTCCTGATAGAAGGTGACGGTGGGCACGGTCACCGTTCGATTGGTGCCATCATTGGCGAAAAGGGCGAGGTTGGTGATCAAATTCTGCGCCGAAGAGGTCGCGCGGGTCTGCGCACCGCTTTTCCCATCGAGCTGCGCGGCGGCAGCCAGCGCAGCGTGATCCGCCGCATTCTGGAGTTCCGTATCGAGCGCGGCGAGCCGGGCATAATCGAACGCGATCCCCGCGCCGCCGACCACCGCGAACAGCGCGATCGCGACGATGGGCGCGACCGAGCCGCTTTCCGACTTCCCGATGCGGAAAGCCGCGCGCCGCATGTCAGTTCGTTCCGGGGTTCGGCGCGGCGCCGCCGCTTGCGGCGCCGGAGCTTGAGGAACGCCCGGTCTGCATCGATTGGGGCTGCTTTACAGCCCCCTTGCGATAACGCTCGATCGCACCGGCGGCGTGGGTGCCCGATCCTCCCTCCATCACCGCCGGATCGGCGGTTCCCGGCCGTGGATCGGGATTGATCGTCTGAAGCGCGTAATTGGTCTTCACCGCGTTGCCGAGGGTGGTGTCGAACGGGGTGCAGGCGGTCGCCAGTCCGCTCGCGACCAGGGTCACCGGAACTATCAGGCGCATGACGATCACCTCCGTGGCGAATAGCCGTTGGGATCCGTGAAGCCGCCTCCGGGCGGTGCATTCGGGTCCAGGGGATTGGTGCCGACGGCTTTGTCTGTCCGTCCCATCAGGAACATGTCGAACTCGCCGGGCGGTTGGACGCGATCAGTCGGCAGGCGCATCTGCGCGACGGGAACCGGCTTCACCAATCGCGGTGTTACGATGATGACGAGTTCGGTTTCCTGCCGCTGGAACCCGGTTGAGCGGAACAGCGTCCCGATGATCGGGATCGATCCGAGCAGCGGGAATTGGCGCACCGTGTCCTGAAAATCCTTGCGCAGCAGGCCGGCGATCGCAAACGATTGGCCATCGCGCAATTCGAGCGTCGTTCGGGCGCGCCGGGTCTGGAGCCCCGGAATGGTCAGCCCGTTGACGCTGATCGAGGCCGACGGGTCGATCGAGCTGACCTCCGGCGCCACGATCAGGCTGATGACATTGTCGTCGAGCACCGTGGGCGTGAAGGCGAGGCTGACGCCGAATGGCTTGAATTCCACCGTGATCGCGCTGCTGGTGCCGTTGGTGCTCGTGCCGTTGCCGCCGTTCGACTGCGCGACGGGAACCGGAAACTCGCCGCCAGCCAGGAACGAGGCGGATTCGCCGGACAGGGCGACCAGCGTCGGCTCGGCCAGCGTCGTCACCAGCCCCTTGCGCTCCAGCGCGTCGAGCGCGGTGAAGATGTTCAGATTGCCGAGCGTGATACCTTTGGAGACGATGCCGAACGTATCGAGCACCCCGGACAGATTGACCGTCGGCGTGCCGTTCTGGTTGGTCAGCAATGCGGTGTTGCCGCCCGTGCTGCCGATCCCGCCCTGGAAGGTATGCAGCCCGTTGCCGTTGGTGAACGCGGTGTTGATCCCAAGGTTCTTGGCGACCGTGCGGTTCATTTCGGAGAACCGCACCTCCAGCATCACCTGCTGCGATGCGCCGACCGACAACAGATTGACGATCTTGTCGCCGGCATAGGTGGTGGCGATCTGTTTCGCGCGATCGACCGCCGGGCCGCTCGAAACGGTGCCGGTCAGCACGACCGAATCCCCCGACATCTGCACCCCGATCTTTTCGGCCGGCATCAGCTCCGCGAACTGGCGCCGCAACGAGATCACGTCCGGCCCGACCGAGACATCGACGACGGAGATCAGATTGTTGTTGCGATCATAGAGCGTCAGGCTGGTCGTCCCGAGCTTCTTGCCCAGCACATAGAGCGAGCGGTTGGTAAGCGGCAGGACATCCGCGATTTCCGCGTCGCCGATCAGCGCCTTGGCGAACGGATGGTCGGCGGTGAGCACCTGGCTCTTGCCCGTCGGCACATCGAGTTGCCCGGCGCGCAGATCCGCGTCCGCCGCGCGCACCGCCTGCGCCGTCGCCGGGGCAGGGGCCAATGATGTGGCGGTGGCGGTGGCCAGCGCCACCATACCCACCCTGAAATCAGCGACCGACATAGCTACCCACCTCATAGCTGCTATCCTTGGTGCCGCGGACGACCGTGATCGTCGCGAGGTCGGGGTTGGGAGCGGCGGGCCGCGCGACGCGTGGCGGGCGCGTGTAAACCACCGGTCTTGGCTGATAGCGGGGCCGCGCATCGGCGACGCCGGCGACGAACGCGCCGTCGCGCAGATCTTCGGTGCTGACCGTCCCCACCACGGGGGTCACGTCCGCCGCCGGATTGGCCAGCGCGAGGCTTAGCTGCCCCACCTGCTGCGCGAGCGCGAGCTTCTGGGCATCGACCTGCGCCACCTCCAGCGTCGCCGTCTTGCCGATGGCGGGTTTGTCGGAATTGTCGTTGGCGTCCTGATCGACCGCGATGACGCGAACCTTCTGCAACAGAACGTCCGTGATCTGGCGGCCCCCGCTGTTCGGCCCCGTCGGAGTGCGCGTCACCAGCACGTCGACCACGTCGCCGGGCAGCACGAAACCACCCACGCCGGCCACATCGCCAACGCGAACGGCAACCGCTCGCTTGTCGGGGCTCAGCACGGCGGAGATCGCGGCGCGACCACCTTCGCCCGAAATCTTGGAGCGCAGGATCGGCTCGTTCGCGGTCATGGGGCGCAGCACGACGCGGGTATGGTTCATCGGCAGAAGCTGCGGGAGAGAAGTGAACGTGCCGACCGGCAGCGCCTCCGCCGGCCAATCGACCAGGCGCACCTTGTCCGCAGTGATCTGCGCGCCGAATTCCAGCGGTACACGCGCCACCGCCACCTTCACGGTTCCCTGCGGTGAGTTGGCCTGTCGCTGCTCGACCCGGCCAAGATAGGAATTGGCAAGGAAAACCGCCGCGAACCCCAGCAGGATCGCGACGCCCAAAATTATGAGTCCTTGTCCTCGCATGCCCCGCCCCCGTTGGTCAGGATTAGGGACACGGTTTTCCGCGCCCCTGTTCTTGCGATTAACAGGCGCCGCTGATTTGGTTGCGAATTTCGTTCGTAGCCTGGATCTTCGCGTCGTCCATTATCTCGCTCAATACTTCATCAGTGGTTCGCGGGAACTGACCCGATCCGCCGGTAGTCCGAACCGGGCCAGATCCGCGCGAATGCTGCATCAGATGATCAGCACGTGGGTGCAACGTTTCCACCAGCGCTGTTGATGCAGTTCGAGGCTTTGTTCATCGCGTTGCTGATCGAACCGCCCAGCGTATAGGCAGCAGCGGCGATGCCGGTGCCGACGATCGCCAGGATCAGCGCATATTCGGCCGCCGAAGCGCCGCTGTCGTCTTTCAGAAGATGCTTGATAGTGCTCATGTCCAATTCCCCGTTTTCTCAACCGGACAGCCCGGTTTCGGCATTCCAGGGCGGCGTTGGATCAACTCGTCCGGCTCTTCCACCGGCCTGACCTGGTCCGATCACCATCGGAATGTGGAGACAAAAAGGGGTGTAGCACCTGTTAAAGTCAATGATGCTTAATTTATTATTGAATCACAATGAGTTGTAGAAATGATTTGTTAACCATCTAAAATAAAATCGTTATTTTATAAATGTTTAACGTTTCCGATTTTCGTAAATACTTCGGTACGAAGTTATTTTAAATCGGAAGAAAAATGTACCACAATGGTCGAGTGTCATAACCGATATATCTTTCGATATATGCAGAAATTGTATGAATTAACCTTTGGTGTCGCTTCCATCCAACTTATTGCAGTTGCTGGATGAAGTGTAAAGGAACGATGCGTAGAATTTGCTGTCGCGACTCGGGCTGTCGGCGGATGTGATCTCGGGGGGAGGGTGGTCTATGTGGCAGCTTGGGCGCAATAAGGCTGCGGGAAAAGGCGACGGTAACGCCGACCTGCCGGACTTTCTTTTCGTTCTGCTTGCCGCGCTTGGCGCCTTTGCGTTTGTTATTGCGCTATCCTCGGCATTCAGGGACGGCGATACCGGCTGGCATATCGCCGCGGGGCGCTGGATCGTCGAGCATCGCGCCGTCCCGCATGTCGATCCTTTTTCCTTTTCCGCACGCGGCCGACCGTGGATCGCGCACGAATGGCTGTCCGAAGTCCTGATGTATGGCGCATGGCGTGCAGGCGGATGGGCGGGGCTGATCCTGTTGTTCAGCACGGCGACCGCAGTGCTTTACGCCATCGTTGCGCTCCACCTGCTTCGCTGGCAGCGCGCAGGGGCGGCGACGCTTAGTTTGCTCTATCTCTCGCTCGGGCTGATGCAGTCGCTGCTGGCGCGGCCGCATCTGATCGCCTTGCCGATGCTCGCCGGATGGACGATCGCGCTGATGCGTGCGCGTGAGGGCGGGCGAGCGCCGCCGCTTGCGCTGGCGTTGCTGATGATCGTGTGGGCCAATGCCCATGGCAGTTTCATCTTTGGATTGGCGCTGGCTGGCGGCTTCGGGCTGGAGGCGCTGTTTGCCGCTGCCCCGGCCGCCCGGCTCCGCGTGATACGACAATGGGGCGTGTTCGGGCTGGCGATATTCGCGGCCGCGCTGGCCACGCCTGCTGGCATCGAAGGGCTGCTATACCCGTTTCATGTCAACGGCCTGGCGCTGCTGCCGCTGATATCGGAATGGCGGCCGGCGAATTTCGGTCAGGTGAATTCGCTACAGATATTGTTGCTGAGCGGCCTGTTCTTCGTGCTGTTCCGTCCCATCCGCATCCCGGTGATGCGGTTGCTGATCCTGTTGGTCGCGCTGAACATCACCTTGGAGCACACGCGCAACCAGATGATATTGGTGACGTTGGCGGTGCTGATCCTCGCCGAACCGATCGGGCGCGCCTGGGCGGAGGGCGCGGACCGGCCGCGCCCGGCGCTGCTGCCGCGCGTGTGGCGCGATCGTCGGCAGCTCGCGCCGATGCTGGCGGTTGGGGTGTTGCTCTTCTGCGGTGCCACTTCATATCGCCTGTTCGTGCCGTTCGAGCGGCCCGATAGCTATGGTGTCCCGATGACGGCGCTACGCGCATTGCCGGCGGCGCTGCGCGACCAGCCGGTTTTCAACGAATATAGTTTTGGCGGGCTGCTCGCGTTCGAAGGGATCGCGCCATTCATCGACGGCCGCTCGGACATGTATGGCGACGAGTTCACCGTCGATTACTTCAAAATCGCGAAGGGAGACGTTGCGCGCTGGCGAGCGGCGGAAGCGAAGTGGAAATTCGCCTGGACGATCCTGCCGCCCGACAATCCGCTCGTAAAAGTTCTCGATCGCGATCGCGGATGGAAGCGGATTTACGCCGACAAATGGGCTGTCGTCCACGTCGCCCAGATGCGGCCGGGGCTCTCCGCCACCCGGTAACCATCGAGCGCGATCCGCCGCACCGCCCCGATATGCCGCTATAATCTTCGGCCGTGGAGGGAAGCGCATTTCCATGCGACGTGGTGTGGGCATCCGTGCCCGCAGGGGATATGGAAATGGCGCGCCCGGCAGGTTTCGAACCTGGGGCCTCTGCCTTTGGAACGCGGCAAAAACGGGATTTTGATGTCCCTCGTCATCAATAAATATCAATTAAAAATAATATTTTATATAAATATGCTCACGCTCGTTCCCGGCCGGTCATAGCCATATATTTGACAAGTTTGGTGGCCTTGCGTTGGCAAAACTCCTCACAGAAACGTCGCTTGCGACCCGAGCGGTAAGAACGAAACTCAAGCCAGGAAGATACTGGCGGCAGCTCGATTCCGATGTCCACATTGGTTACCGCAAAGCCAAGCTTGGGGTTGGTGGTTGGTGTGCGCCTATCTCGGCGAAGGTCGCTACTCGCAGTCGGTTATCGGACACGAGTGTCGAGATGATCGAGAAACACTACAGTTACTATATCGCTGACGGATTGGAGGAGATTGCCGCGCGGGCGATTGTGCCACTGCCATCATAGAACGGGAATGTACCGGCGTTGGCAGGGTTGCCCCGATCCCGGCAAACTCGATTGCGCGAAGTTGTCCGAAACGTTGTGCGATTTGGGAAACTTGCCATATCCGGCAGCGAGCGAGGGGGCCGTTTTCGCTGTGTGAGAGGGGCCCCAAAAATACTCTCGAATGTCATTTAAAATATTGTAATATAAATACTTAGTCCGTACCCATCTTTGCTGGTTTGACGAAATCCGGTTAGTATTCCGTCCAGCTTGCGGACAGCAGGAAATGGCAAGAACGCTCAAGGAAATCAGGATCCAGGATCGCACCGCGCGCGCCAGCCTGGCGCCGCGATGTCGGCCATCAGGCGCCGCTCGAAATGGTTTGGGCTAGGCGGCGCATTCGGCGGCAAGGAAATCGAGCAATGCGCGAACCGATGGCAACAGTCCGCGCCGCGACGGGAAGATGGCGTGGACGATCTCGTTGGGGGGGCGCCAATTCGGCAGGACCTTCATCAGCCTTCCGGCCTGAAGGTCATCCAGCACCGCCATCGTCGGCAGGCGCACCGCACCGACGCCCGCCAGCGCGGCTTCGCGCAGGACCGCCATATCGTCGATGACGAGGCGTGGTTTGTGGCGCACCTCGGCCACGCTGCCGTCGACATGGATCAGATGCCAGCGATGTTCGCTTGAAGGCGAGCGTGAATCGAGACTGGGGAGGGCGGTGAGATCGGCGGGGGTCGCGATGAGCCGGCCGTGGAGCAATGCCGGGCTGGCGACGATATGGATCGTCCGCTCGTCGAAACGCCGCATGACCAGATCGCTCTCAGTCAGCGGCGGCGGCCGGACACGAATGGCGAGATCGAAACCTTCACCGATCACATCGACGCGCCGATTGGTGCTTTCGACATGCAGCTCGACCTCAGGGTAATGCGCCATGAAACGCGCGAGCAGTTCGCCGAACTGGAACGCTAGCAGCGCGGTTGGGCAGCTGAGTCGTACAATGCCGCACGGGTCGGCGCGCGACTGGTCGATTACGATCTGGGCCGCCTCCGCCTCGACCAGCATGGCGAGGCAGCGGCGGTAATATTCCTGGCCGATCTCGGTGATCGAGAAGCTTCTGGTCGAGCGCTGGATCAGCCGGACGCCTAACCGATCTTCTAGCAGACCGATGCGACGGCTAATTTTCGATTTCTGCAACCCCAGCGCGCGTGCGGCAGCGGTGAACCCGCCATGATCGACCGCCTGCACGAATAGATAGAGGTCATTGAGGTCTTGCATTGTCCTATTGATAGGACTGACTGTCCAAAATCACAATCTGGCGGCGTGATTGTCTTGCACCCATAATTTGCTCGTTCCCGCGACCAGATCGCGGATGAGGAGAAGCGATATGAAGACGATCCTGGGGCGCTACAGCAATCCGAACCGGCATTGGGTCGGTGATGGCTTTCCGGTGCGGTCGTTGTTTTCGTACAACGCGCTCGGTGAGCAGATCAGCCCGTTCCTGCTACTCGATTTCGCCGGCCCACATTATTTCGAGCCTGGCACGGGCGTGGCGCCGCGTGGCGTCGGTGAACATCCGCATCGTGGGTTCGAGACGGTGACGATCGTTTATGAGGGCGAGGTTTCGCATCGGGATTCGACCGGCAAGGGCGGCACGATTGGCCCCGGCGATGTCCAGTGGATGACCGCTGGCGGCGGCATTCTGCATGAGGAGTTCCACTCGCCGGGCTTCAGCAGGTCAGGCGGCCCGTTCCGCATGATCCAGCTCTGGGTAAACCTGCCGGCAAAGGACAAGATGGTGACGCCCGGTTATCAGGCGATCAACAGCGCTGATATTCCAGTCGTCTCTTTGCCCGATGGCGCCGGGAAGGCGCGGATCATCGCCGGCGAGTTCGCGGGAACCAAAGGGCCGGCGCGCACCTTCACGCCCATCAACATGTGGGATCTGCGCCTGACGGCGGGGGGCTCGGTGAAGCTCGATCTGCCGCAAGGACATACCGCCGCGATCATCGTGCTGTCCGGGCACGTCACCGTGGGCGGCAGTCAGGCGGCCGGCGAAGCCGAGATGGTGCTGCTCTCGCGTGATGGCGATGGCACCACGATCGACGCCGATGGCGATGCCATGTTGCTGGTGCTGACCGGAGAACCGATCGACGAGCCGATCGTCGGCTATGGTCCGTTCGTGATGAACAGCGAAACCGAGATTCGCGAAGCGGTCGACGATTTTAACAGTGGCCGCTTTGGTCGGATGATGACCGCCTGATCCGGCAAATGAACAGACAAATTCAAGCAAGGAGTGAGTGCAATGACCAGTGAGGCAATTCGCGATCCCGCGACCGATCACCTGCTGACGCCGGAGAATTCGGCGTTCATCATCATTGACTATCAGCCGGTCCAGGTTTCCTCGATCCGTTCGAGTGATCGGCGCGAACTGGTGTTCAACATCGTCAACACCGCCCGCGCCGCCGTGAATTACAGTTTGCCGATTATCCATTCGACGGTGAACGTGGCGACGGGTCGCAACAAGCCGCCGATCGCCGAGATCCAGGAGGTACTCGGCCACCTTCCCGTTTATGATCGGACAACGATCAACGCTTGGGAAGATATCGAGTTCAAGCGAGCGGTTGAGGCCACCGGTCGCCGGAAACTGATCATGACGGCGCTATGGACCGAAGCCTGCCTCGCGTTCCCTGCGCTGGATGCGCTGAAAGAGGGTTATGATGTCTATGTGGTGGTTGATGCGGTCGGCGGCACCTCGGTCGCGGCGCATGAGGCCGCGCTGCGCCGCATCGAACAGGCGGGTGGCAAGCTGATCAGCAAGACTCAACTCTATTGCGAGCTGCAGCGTGATTGGGCGCGCGCTGAAACCGTGCCCGGCTTCATGCATGTCTTCGAGAATTGGGACGGATCGAACCCGGAGAAGGATTTCAAGGGCTGAGCGATCAGCCGATCCCCGCAATCGTGGTGGTGAATTAGGAGAGGGCAAATGACTATCGAACGCATCATCGACCGACGCAGCCGGGATCTGGGCGGCGGCTTCATCGTCGGCCGCGTGCTGCCGTTCCACGCGCGCCGGATGGTCGGCCCCTTCATCTTCTTCGATCATCTGGGGCCACTCGAACTTGCGTCGGGCATTCCGCGCTCGCTCGATGTGCGGCCGCATCCGCACATCGGGCTCGCAACCGTCACTTATCTCTATGCCGGCGCGATCACTCACCGCGACAGCCTGGGCTATCATCAGGAGATCCGCCCCGGCGAGGTCAACTGGATGGTCGCGGGCAGCGGCATCACCCATAGCGAACGGCTGGAATATGCGCGGACCCACGGTGCCAATATGCACGGCATCCAGGCGTGGGTGGCACTCCCCCTCGACGCGGAGGAAAGTGATCCCACCTTCGATCATCACGAAGGGGCGGACTTGCCCGAATGGGATGAGGATGGGGTACGCGGACGGCTGATCGCCGGCCAAACCGACGGCATGAAGGCTGCGGTACGGGTCCATTCGCCGCTGTCCTACCAGCATTGGGAAATGGCGCCGGGCGCGCGGCGTTCGGTTGGCGGAACCTATCCGGAGCGCGCCGTCTATTGTGCCAGCGGCGAGATCGAGGTTGACGGCACGGTGCTGGCCGCGGGCCAAATGGCGGTGCTGGCCGGGCGTGACGGCGTCGACGTGCTCGCGCGCCAGCCGGCGACGGTGATGGTGATGGGCGGCGAGCCGATCGGCGAGCGCTTCCTGCTGTGGAATTTCGTGTCCTCATCGAAGGAGCGGCTGGAGCAGGCGGCCGAGGACTGGCGGCAACAGCGCATGAAGCTGCCGGTGGGCGACGATCGGGAATATATCCCGATGCCGGAAATGCCGGCATGATCCGGGCAGATGGGCGCGTGATGCACGAAAGGGAGAAAAGACGGTGAGCGATATCATTGTCACCAAGGAGGACGGCGATCGCCACGGCCGCTATGTGGCCCGTGTCACGGGGATCGCAGCGGAAGCGGAACTTACCTTCACCCATCGTGGGCCGGGCCTGATCAGCGCGGATCATACCGGCGCGCCCGACGCGTTGAAAGGTACCGGTGCCGCAGCGGCGCTGGTCGATTACCTCATCGCCGATGCGCGGGAGAACGGGTTCAGGATTATCCCGCTATGCCCCTATGTCCGTGCGCGATACGAAAAGCATCCCGAGTGGCAGGACGTGATGACGGTTGCTCCAGGCGAAATGCCCCGGATCGGAAGCGGAGAGAGAAAATGACCGGCATCTCCGTCGCAGTAGTGTCGCTTAAGCAGGCGTTCGTGGCCGGTTTTGTCGCCAGGATCATGCGTGCAGGGAGCTAGGCAATGGCAGAGAAGACGGTGGCGAGGGTCCATGATGCGCAGGGTAGTCCGCTCGCGGTGGCGATCGACGTATCCGGTCACCATATATTCGGCGACGAGCCGATCGCGCGTGGCGGAGCTAATCTTGGCCCAACGCCCTATGATTTGCTGACCGCAGCCTTGGCGCAATGTACGGCGATAACCGTGCGTTGGTTCGCCCGACAGCATGATTGGCCGCTCGAGCATGTCGAGGTGGAGGTAGAGCACGGCAAGCGGTTGGAGGCGGGTTCCGACGAGACTATCGACGAATTCCGCAAGAAGGTTGTCCTGACCGGTCCGCGACTGACGAACGAGCAGCGGTTGAAACTGTTTAACGTCGCTGAGAATTGCCCGGTCCACAAGACGCTCACGGGAACGATCAGGATTCGAACGGTGGTAGCGTAACCTTAGAGCCCGTCGGCTCTGTTGCATAACAAGTTGATGGATTCGCTTGTTATAGATGGACGGGATGCCCAAGCCGACGCCCGCACAGTATCGCACGACCAATTGGCCCGAGTATAATGTTGCGCTGAAGCGGCGCGGTTCAGTGGAAGTGTGGTTTGATCCTGGGATGGATTGGTTCGCGGCGGCGGACGGCCGTCCTGGTCGACTGCAGCGATTTTCCGATCGCGTGATCGAGTTCTGTCTCACGCTGAAGGGGCTGTTACATCTGTCGCTGCGGTAAGTGACGGGCCTGTTTGCCAGTCTTCTCAGGATGGACTGGCGGGTGCCGGATTATACGACGCTGTGCCGCCGGCAGGAGACCTTGTCGGTGGACCGGGGCGGGAGACCCAGCACCGGTGGCCTGCACCTTCTGGTCGACAGCACCGGGATCAAGATGACGGGCGAAGGCGCGTGGAAAACAAGGAAGCACGGTGCGTCTTGTCGTCGCCAGTGACGCAAGGTGCACATCGCGATAGATGCGCAGAGCCGGGACATTCGGGCGATCGCAGTCAGGGTCAATGCGGTAGGCGATGGCGCCTATGACACTCGCGACTGCCACGCGGCCATCGACGAACATGGTGCCGATCCGGTCATTCCGGTTCGCCGCAATGGCAAGACGTGGATAAAGAAGGGGCCCGGCGTCGATGCCCGCAATGAAGCGCTGCGCGCCATCAAGCGGCTTGCCCGCACCGTCTGGAAGAAGCGGAACCACTACCACCGCAGCAGCCTGGTCGAAACCAAGATGCACTGTTTCAAGCTGCTTGGCGAGCGTGTCGCCGCGCGCACTTTCCACCGTCAGGCAACGGAGCTCAAAGTCCGCGCCACAATCCTCAATCGCTTCTCCGAAATAGGAGCGCCGAACACGGTCCGCATCGCATAATGATCACGAATAACGAGTTGCTTACGCTGGCTCGACGTTATGCAACAAAGCCCTTTTACACAGGACTGGCGCGCCCGGCAGGATTCGAACCTGCGACCCCAAGCTTAGAAGGCTCGTGCTCTATCCAACTGAGCTACGGGCGCCCGCTGATGCGCCTAGCGCGGATTGCGGGCGAGCGAAACTGGTTGCATCATGCCAATATGGCAGGGGTAGAGAACGAACCGCTTCAGGCGGTGGACGCGCAAGCGGTTGCAGGCGGGCATTTCCGTTATTTCGATTTCGTGATGGCGGCGTTTGTCACCATCCTGTTGCTGTCGAACGTGATCGGCGCGGGGAAGCGCGCGGTGATCGACTTGCCATGGATCGGGCTATGGCCGTTCGGGGCGGGTATCCTGTTCTTTCCGGTGAGCTATGTGCTCGGCGACGTGCTGACCGAGGTATATGGCTATGCCCGCGCGCGGCGCTGCATCTGGGCCGGCTTTGGCGCGATGATCTTCATGGTGTTCATGTCGTGGGTGGTGGTGAAGCTGCCGCCCGATGCAGGATGGACGGGGCAGGCGGCTTACGAAAGCGTGTTCGGGCAGGTGCCGCGCATCGTTGCGGCCTCGATCTGCGCGTTCTGGGCCGGGGAGTTCGCCAACAGTTTCGTCCTCGCCAAGATGAAGATCTGGACCGAGGGCAAGCACCTGTGGACCCGCACGATCGGCAGCACGGTGGTGGGGCAGGCGGTGGACAGCCTGATCTTCTATCCGCTCGCCTTTTTCGGCGCGCCGGACTGGCCGGTCCATGCGATGCTGCTGGTGATGCTGAGCCAGTTCGTGCTCAAAGTGTCGTGGGAGGTGCTGCTGACCCCCTTCACCTATGCGGTGGTCGGTTTCCTGAAGCGGCGCGAGGGCGTGGACGTCTATGATCGTCACACCAATTTCACGCCGTTCCGCGCGAAAGTGTAAGCCTCCCTCGTCACCCCGGCGCGCGGGGTGACGAGGGAGGATGCGGCTCAGTCGACCAGTTCAAGCGCCACTGCCGTGGCTTCGCCGCCGCCGATGCACAGCGACGCGACGCCCTTGCGGCCGCCCCGGTTCTGAAGCGCCGCGATAAGCGTGGCGATGATCCGCGCGCCCGACGCGCCGATCGGATGGCCGAGCGCGGTCGCGCCGCCGTTGACGTTCACCTTGGCATGATCGAGCCCGAGATCGTGCATCGCGATCATCGAGACGCAGGCGAATGCCTCGTTAACCTCGAACAGATCGACCTCGGCTGCCTTCCAGCCAGCCTTTGCCAGCACCTTCTCGATCGCGTTGACCGGGGCGGTGGTGAATTTCGCCGGTTCATGCGCATGGGCTGCGGTGGCGACGATCCGCGCGACCGGCTTCAGCCCCTTTGCGGCGGCGACGCTTTCGCGCGTCAGCACCAGCGCGGCCGCGCCGTCCGAGATCGACGAGGCGTTGGCGGCGGTGATCGTGCCATCCTTGGCGAAAGCGGGCTTGAGATTGGGGATCTTCGACGCGTCGCCCTTCAGCGGCTGTTCGTCCTTGTCGATCGTCTCGACGCCCTTGCGGCCCTTCACCTCGACCGCGACGATCTCGCGATCGAACGCGCCGGAGGTTTGCGCGGCCTGCGCACGGGTGAGCGAGGCGATGGCGTAATCGTCCTGCGCGACGCGAGTGAACTGATATTCGCCGGCGGTTGCTTCGGCGAACACACCCATCGCCTTGCCGGGTTCGTAAGCGTCTTCCAGGCCGTCGAGGAACATGTGATCCATCACGCGATCATGGCCGAGCCGCGCGCCGCCGCGATGCTTCTGGAGCAGATAGGGCGCGTTGGTCATGCTCTCCATGCCGCCGGTGACGATCAGATCGACGGTGCCGGCCGCGAGCGCCTCCGCGCCCATGATCGCGGCCTGCATCCCCGATCCGCACATCTTGTTCACCGTGGTCGCCTCGACCGATTGCGGCAGGCCCGCCTTCAGCGCCGCCTGACGCGCCGGGGCCTGCCCGAGCCCGGCTGGGAGCACGCAGCCCATGTAGATGCGCTCGACATCGCCGCCCGCGACGCCCGCGCGCTCGACGGCGGCCTTGACGGCGGTGGCGCCCAATTCGGTCGCCGACGCGCCGGCGAGGCTGCCCTGGAACGACCCCATGGGGGTGCGGGCATAGGAGAGAATCACGACGGGATCGGTGGTCATTTCGCTGCTCCGTTGATTTTGCCTGCGATCTAGGCGGGGACGGCGCGCTTTTCAAACGATAGGACGGGTAGGATGGATATGCTGGCTTCACCGCCCGGATGGGTCTGGCCGATATTGCTCGCGATGGCGGGCGCGATCGCGGGGAGTTTCCTCGCGACGATCGTGATCCGCTGGCCGGAGGGGCGCGGCGTAACGCGCGGTCGATCGGCATGCGACGCGTGCGGGCGGACGCTTCGCGTGATGGAACTGGTGCCGCTGCTGAGCGCGGTCGCATCGCGTGGTCGATGCCGGAGCTGCGGGAGCGCGATCGACCCGCGCCACTGGCAGATCGAGCTTGGCTGTGCGCTGATTGGGGCGCTGGCCGGCTATGTAGCGCCGGGGCTGGTGGGGGTGGCGGGAGCGGTGTTCGGATGGCTGTTACTGACGCTCGCCGCGCTGGACGTGGCGGTGTTGTGGCTGCCCGATGTGCTCACCGGCACGGTGGCGCTGCTCGGGTTGGCCACGGGGGCGCTCGGCGTCTCGCCGCCGCTGGAGGAGCGCGTGATCGGCGGGATCGCGGGGTTCCTCAGCCTGTGGGTGATCGCGCGGCTATATCGCGTGGTGCGAGGGCGTGAGGGGCTTGGCGGGGGCGATCCAAAATTGCTCGGCGCGATCGGGCTGTGGCTCGGCTGGCGGCTATTGCCGGTGGTGGTGATGATCGCCGCGCTGGTCGGGCTCGGGCTGGCGCTGTTTGAACGCGCGCGCGGGAAAGCGGTGGCGGCGGACGCGAAACTCCCGTTTGGCGCGTTCCTGGCTATCGCGGCTTATCCTGCGTGGTTGATGATGATAGGGATGACCGGATGATCGCGCTTCTTCTCGCGTTACTGGCCGATCCCCCTGCGCGGCCGGCGTCGATCGACGGCCTGCCGATCGGTCGCCTCGCGCCCCAGGCGCTGCCCGCGCATGGCTGCGCGGCATATCTGTTCACGACCGGCACCACCCGGACGCTGGCCGCGATGGCCACGGCGGAGCCTGGCGGGATGCGCCTCGCGCTGGACGGTGTTGTCGCCGATTATCCGCGCGTCGCGCAGAGCGGCGCGGTGAATTTCGGATTTACGCCCTCCAGCGAATATCGCCTGGGCGACGTGACCATCACGCTCGATATGGCGCTGGTCAGCGGGGAGGCGTTGACCGACGGCGCGTTGATATCCTCCGCCACACTAAGGATCGACCGCGGCGCGAAGGATGGTATCGTGCTGCCGGTGGGTGGCCTGATCGGCTGCGCAAAAAAATAACAGGAGGGCGAGGATGCAGGAGATACTTGCGGCGCAACGTGACAGCTTCATGGCCGCGTTGCCCGAGCCGCTTGCGTTGCGCAAGGATCGGCTGAAGCGCGCGATCGCGATGATTCGAGACAATGCCGCACGCTTCTGCGACACGCTGTCGGAGGATTTCGGGCATCGCAGCGCGGACCAGACGATGGTCACCGATATCGCGGGTTCGATCGGGCCGCTGAACCACGCACTCAAGCATGTCGATCGCTGGGCGAGGCGAGACAGGCGCTCGGTGCAATTCCCGCTCGGCCTGCTCGGCGCACGAGCATGGGTGGAATATCAGCCCAAGGGCGTCGTCGGCGTGATCTCGCCGTGGAACTTCCCGGTAAATCTCGTCATGGCCCCGCTCGCCGGCGTGTTCGCGGCGGGCAATCGCGCGATGGTGAAGACGAGCGAATATACCCCGGCCACCGCCGCGCTGTTCGAAGAGATTGTCGGTAAATATTTCGACCCGACCGAATTGGTGTTCATCTCCGGCGGGCCGGAGGTGGGCAAGGCTTTCGCCGAACTGCCGTTCGATCATTTGCTGTTCACCGGCGCGACCGGGATCGGCAAGCATATCCTCCATGCCGCTGCGGATAATCTGACGCCGGTCACGCTGGAATTGGGCGGTAAATCTCCGGTGATCGTCGGCGGCGGCGCGGATCTGGGGCAGGTCGGGCAACGCGTGGCACTGGGCAAGATGCTCAACGCCGGGCAGATCTGCCTCGCGCCGGATTATGTGCTCGTCCCGTCGGCTCGCGAAGGGGAGTTGGTCGAGAGCCTCAAGGGCGCCGCGAGCGCGATGTATCCCACGCTGCTCGCCAATCCGGATTACACCAGCATCGTCAACGACCGGCACTATCAGCGGCTCAACGCGTGGATCGACGATGCCCGTGCGAAGGGCGCGACCGTGGAGGTCGTCAATCCTGCGGGCGAGGATTTCGCGAGCACCAATTCGCGCAAGATGCCGCTCCATATCGTCCGCGATGTGACCGACGACATGACGTTGATGCAGGAGGAAATCTTCGGCCCGATCCTGCCGGTGCGCCGCTATGACGGGATCGAGGATGCCATCGGGCAGATCAACCGCCGCGATCGGCCGCTCGGGCTATATTATTTCGGGCCGGACGCAGGCGAGCGCCGCCGTGTGCTCGATCGCACGATTTCGGGCGGCGTGACGCTGGACGACGTGGTGTTCCACGTATCGATGGAGGATCTGCCGTTCGGCGGGGTCGGACCATCGGGGATGGGGGCTTATCACGGCCGCGACGGTTTCGTGACGTTCAGCCACCCGAAGAGCGTGTTCAAACAATCACGACTCGATGTGGCGAAGCTTGCGGGGCTCAAACCGCCTTATGGTGCCGCGACACGGAAGACGGCGGCGAAGCAGATCGGCTGACGTAAAAAGGGCGCCCCGTCATCCGGGGCGCCCCGTGTGGGCATCAATGCGCCGAGGAGATTTCCTCTTTCACGCGCAATTTCTGTTTCTTGAGGTCCGCGACCAGAAATGTATCGGGCATCGGTCGATGCTCCTCCTCCTCAATTCGCCGGTCCAGCACCGCATGTTTGGCCTCAAGAGCCGAAAGATGCGCGGTTTGCATGACAGGAACCTCCTTTGTCAGGTTGAAGGAACGGATGAGTAAATCACCGTTCGCGGCAAATGTCGCCATTGATTTTGCGAGGTTTCGGCGGGCGGCGGCGACAGTGCGATATTGCGTGCGCGACACGACAAATTGTCGCCCACAGCCAGGCCGGATTCTGCTAGGGTTGCCCGCGGAGGGTGAGCGGGTGGACGACAGCGACATAGCGGCACGGTTGAACACGTTGCGGACCGAGCATCGCGATCTCGACGCGGCGATCGTCGCGCTGGGAAGCGGTGGGACGGTCGATCAACTGCAGATGGCGCGCCTCAAGAAGCGCAAGCTCCGCCTGCGCGATGAGATCGCGGCGCTGGAGGATCAGTTGATCCCCGATATCATCGCCTAGGCCCGGATCGCCTGTTTCTGTTTGGGACGTGAGGCGAAGGCACGATCATCACCGCGGCCGTGGCCAAAAAACGCAAAACCTGTCACCCATCATATATGGGCGCAGGACAATATGATTCGGCGGTACATCGCCGGCTGATCGACGGTCTTTATACAGAAGCGATGCTGCTGGCCGACGAGGCGCGGAGCTATTTCGACGAGGGCGGCCGCGTCGAGCGCGAGGCGCTTCCGCCGATGATGCGCGTCAGCTTCTCCTGCGAATCGCTGAAGGTGACGACGCGGCTGATGCATGTCATCGCCTGGTTGCTGACCCAGCGCGCGGTGCAACAGGGCGAGCTTGCCCCCCGCGACGCGCTCGATCCATCGCGCAGGCTGGGCGATGCGCCGACGACCGAAAGCGATCTGCTCCGCGACCTGCCGGAACAGGCGCGACAGATGGTGGCGTCGAGCATCGAACTGCACCGGCGCGTCGCGCGACTCGATGCGGCGCAGCTTGTCGGAATGCCGGACGAAAGCCCGGCGCGGCGCATGCTCGATCGCCTGTCGCTGGCCTTCTGAAACTATCGAATTTTACCGGTTGCTGGGGAACAGGTGACCGATGATTAACTCGACTCCGGCGTGGCGCATTGGGATGTTTGCGACGTGGCCGATCTCGGTCGCGAGGAGTCAAACCGATGGGCGAAATCACTAACTTCATCGAGGAAGCCGCCGGCGCATATGCGGCGGACAAAGGGTTGGAGGCTGTCGATCCCAATGCCGGGATGCTGGCCAAAGCCGCCGCCGCGGTCGCCGGATTTGAAGGCGTCGGCAAGATCAAGGAAATGCTGAGCGGCGATGACAACGCCGAGGCGGATGCGGCGCCCCCCAGCGACGATTCCCAGAACTGAAACCGACCGGCGGCGCGCGGTTCGAACGTATCCGCGCGCCGCCTTCGCGGCTTAAGCGGCCGCCGACAGCCCGAGACGTGCGCGCGCCGCCAGATATTCGCGCTCGATCCGATCGATCCGATCGGCGACCGGCTCGACCTTGGTAACCGCGCCGATGCCCTGTCCCGAACCCCAGATGTCGCGCCAGGCCTTTGCCTTGGAGCCGTTGCTCTGGCCGAAGTTCATCGTCTTATAATCGCCCTCGGGCAGATTGTCCGGATCCAGCCCGGCGGCGACGATCGAGCCGCGCAGATAATTGCCGTGAACCCCGGTGAACAGGTTTGAATAGACGATATCGGCTGCACGGCTTTCGACGATGCCCTGCTTATAGCCTTCATCGGCGCTGGCTTCCGCCGTGGCGATGAAGGGCGAGCCGATATAGGCGAAGTCCGCGCCCATCGCCTGTGCCGCGAGCACCGCATCGCCGGTCGCGATCGACCCCGAAAGCGCGACGGGGCCATCGAACCACTGACGAATCTCTGAAACGAGCGCGAAGGGGGAAAGGCGCCCGGCATGGCCGCCCGCGCCGGCCGCGACCGGGATCAGCCCGTCCGCGCCCTTTTCGACCGCCTTGCGCGCGAAGCGATCGTCGATCACGTCATGGAAGGTGATGCCGCCCCAATTGTGAACCGCCTGATTCAACTCCTCGCGTGCGCCAAGCGAGGTGATGGTGATCGGCACCTGCCATTTTTCGCAGGTGGCGAGATCGGCCTCCAGCCGGTCGTTCGACTTATGGACGATCTGGTTGACCGCGAACGGCGCGGCGGGCCGATCGGGGTGCGCGCGATTGTGCGCGGCGAGTTCTTCCGTGATGCGATGGAGCCACTCGTCGAGCAAACCTTGCGGCCGTGCGTTGAGCGCGGGGAAGGAGCCGACGATGCCGGCCTTGCATTGCGCGATCACCAGATCCGGACCGGAAATGATGAACAGCGGCGAACCGATGATGGGAAGGCGGAGGCGGGAGAGGATTGCTGGTATCGACATAACTCGCGTTATGTCAACGCCGTTACCATCTGTCCATGACCATCCTCACGCGGCTCGAATTTCCCGCATCGGTCCGATGAGCGCATATCATACCGGATCGATGCGCTTGAGGTCCGTCGTCGCCTCGCGCGCCTTGCCTACATAGCTTTGCGCGGAGAGCTTGAGGAAGGCGATGGTCTTTTCATCGAGCTTGCGCACCGCTTTCGCGGGGGAGCCGACGATCAGGTTGCCGGGCTCAAAGGTCTTGCCCTCCGTCACCAATGCGCCCGCGCCGACGATGCAATCTTCCGGGATCACCGCGTGATTGAGCACGATCGCGCCCATGCCGATCAGCGCGCGATCGCCGACGGTGCAGCCATGGAGGATCGCGTGATGGCCGACGGTGCAATCCTCGCCGATCGTGCATGGCGCGCCGGGATCCGAATGGAGCATCGCCCCGTCCTGAATATTGCTGCGCGCGCCCACCGCGATCGTGGTGTTGTCCGCACGAATCACCGCGCCGAACCACACGTTGGCTTCCTCCGCCAGCACGACGTCGCCGATCAGGTCGGCGCTTGGGGCGGCCCAGGCGGTGGCGTGGCAATTCGGCCGTTTTCCGTGGAATTCGTAGAGCGGCATCTTCCCTCCTTATGTGCCACGTCAGGACAGTCCGGCGTTAACGCTCTTTAGCCATGGCGCAAATCGTAAACAGAATATTAACTCTGCGTCATGAAACGACAGCTGGTCCTCACCAATGAAGCCGCAGGTCATCCGTTTCGCCGGTCCCTGCCGCCGCCTCGCGTTCTTCCTGCGCCGCGCGGCGATGATCACGATCTGAAACTGTTCGTGCTGAGCTTCACCGCCTTCTTCATCTGCTTCTGGACCTTTCTGGCCTAGGACGGATCGTTATCGTTTGGGCGCGCGCGGCCGATAGGAAATACTCGCCGTACCGAACGCCTGCACCGGCATGAACAATCCCTGCCCGGTGGGGATGACGCGCCCGTGCGAAACCTCGCCGATATCGGCCCGAAGCACGAAATCGCCCTGGCGACGCTCGGCAATGGCGGCGCGGGCGGAGCGCAGCACCTTGGCATAATCTTTCGCGAAATCCTGTGTCAGCGACTCGCGGATCGCCTCCACCACCTCGGGCGTCTGAAAAAGCTGGATCAGCAGATTTACCGTGTTGCGATTGGTATTGGCGGCGACGCGCAAGTCGCGGATTTCGACCAGCTCGGAATTGGCGTCGTTATAGGGTTCGCCGGTCAGCCAGACCCGGCCACGGGTGCGATCGATCAGCCCCGATTTCAACTTCGCATCGACCGATATGCCGACCGCGAGCCGGTTCCCTTCGGTGGCGTAGATCGTGATATCCCCGAACCGCGCATCTACCGGCCCGGCCTTGGGAATGGTGATCCCGCGCGCGGCGAGTTTGGCGAGTGCGCGCGCCACCACCGGCTCGAGTTGTGCATAATCGGCAAGCACCGGAATCTGGAAGGCGAGCTTCGGCTGCTTCGCCTGTCGCACGAGATTGGGAAGAGGGGTGGGCGTCGGATCGGCGGGGCGATCGCCGACGAAAGTCTGCGTCAGCGCCTCCGCCGTCGCGGTAAGCTCCAGATTGCGGCCGCGCACCCGATAGCCGGCGAAACCAATCCGCGTGGGGATGATGCGGAGCCATACGGGCGGGTTTTCGCGGTTCAGCTCCAGCGAGGTAAAGCTCTCCCGCCACGCCTCCGCCGCTTCTTTGCGCGCATCGAGCGCGCGGAGTTGCTTGGGCAGATCGCGCTCCAGCTTGGTGACAACGCCAGTAAGCTTGTCGTCGGCCTTGTCGACAAAGGTGATGCGCTTGCCGAACAGCGTTACGCCCGGAGGCGTCGTCCAGTCATAGTCGATCGCGACCTTTGCGGTGGGTGTCCAGTCGGGCTTGATGTCGAGCTGCACGTCGGCGTGCACGGTCGCTGCGCCGGTCGCGGTTTCGCGACGGATCAACCCGCCGATATCCTCCGCGCTCACCGTTGCATGGACGGGGAGCGTAAGGCGTAGCGTCTTCCCGCTGCCGCCCAGCGTGACGCGCCCGCGCCGCACCGTGCCGATGATACGGCAGCGCAGATCGGGCGTTACCTTGATCCGTTTGCCGAACACTGCGACCCGCTGCGCGGGCACGCATTTGTCCTCCACGCGATCGATCGACCACAAAGTCTGCGGCATTTCCCGGTTGAGCGTGCGCTCCAGATCGCTGAGCCGCGCCGTAATCGGCAGCGAGAGGGTCGATGGCGTTTCCGGCAGTTGCACCGGGGTTTCGAGTCGTGGTGGCGGAGGCGGCGGCGCGGGCTTGCGATGGCATCCGGCGAGCGTCGAGAATGCGGCGGTGACGGCAAGCGCCACGAGACCGAACTTGCGATGCGAAACGCCGGGGCCGCTCATATCGCGCTTATCGTGCCGCGAGTTCGGCTATCCGTCGATAGCGGCGCGGCATTTTTTCCTGAGAACGACATGCGGCCGTGAAACGAGCCTGGCCTTCCCCGGTTCCGGGGCCTTTCACCGCATGAGGCGATCATTCGATCAGTCTCAGGGAATTTAGCGATTGGACAGTCTGTCAGACGCGCGCAATCATCCGCTGGCAGAAAGAGCATAACCATAGGAGCGGAGAGCGATGAACGTCGAAGCACAATGCCCAATGAACGGCGGAAAGCTGGAAGGCGATGCCGTCCTGTTCGAGATGACCAACCGGTTGTGGTGGCCGAACATGCTCGATCTTTCGATCCTGCATCAGAACCCGCCGGCGGGCGACCCAATGGGGACGGAATATGAATATGCCGCCGAATTCAAGACGCTCGATCTCGCTGCCGTAAAGCAGGACATCTTCGCGCTGATGACCAACTCGCAAGAGTGGTGGCCGGCGGATTTCGGCCATTATGGGCCGCTGTTCATCCGCATGGCATGGCATAGCGCGGGCACCTATCGCATCGGCGACGGGCGTGGTGGCGGTGGCCACGGCACGCAGCGTTTCGCCCCGCTCAACAGCTGGCCGGATAACGCCAATCTCGACAAGGCGCGGCTGCTCCTCTGGCCCGTTAAGCAGAAATACGGCCGTAAGCTTTCATGGGGCGATCTGCTGATCCTCGCGGGCAATTGCGCGCTCGAATCGATGGGCTTCGAAACTGCTGGCTTCGGTGGCGGGCGCACCGACATCTGGGAGCCGGAAACCGCGGTGCGCTGGGGGCCGGAGCGCGAATGGCTTTCCACCAGCGACAAGCCGAACAGCCGCTATTCGGGTGAGCGCGACCTCTCGAACCCGCTGGCGGCGGTGCAGATGGGGCTGATCTACGTCAACCCGGAGGGGCCGGACGGCAATCCCGATCCGCTCGCGGCCGCGCATGATATCCGTGAGACGTTCGCGCGCATGGCGATGAACGATGAAGAGACGGTGGCGCTGATCGCCGGCGGCCACACCTTCGGCAAGACCCATGGTGCGGCAACGCCCGATCAATATGTCGGCCCGGAGCCGGCGGGTGCGGGGATCGAGCAGCAGGGGCTGGGCTGGGCCAACAGCTATGGCACCGGCAATGCGGGCGATACGATCACCAGCGGGCTTGAGGTTACCTGGACTGCAACCCCGACAAAGTGGGATAATACCTTTTTCGATGCGTTGTTCGAACACGAATGGGAACTGACGAAAAGCCCGGCGGGCGCGCAACAATGGGTCGCAAAGGATTCATCGGAAACCGTGCCCGACGCGCACGATCCGTCGAGGCGGCATCGCCCGACGATGCTGACGACCGACCTCTCGCTGCGCTTCGACCCTGCTTATGAGAAGATTTCGCGGCACTTCCACGAAAACCCGGCGGCCTTCGCGAATGCGTTCGCCGAAGCCTGGTACAAGCTCACCCACCGCGACATGGGGCCGCACGGATTGCTGCTCGGTGCCGAGGTGCCCGCCGAACCACGTATCTGGCAGGATCCGGTGCCGGCGGTCTCCCATCCGCTTATCGACGCTGCCGATGCCGAGGCGCTGAAGGCGAAAATTCTCGCTTCCGGCCTCTCGATCTCGCGGCTGGTCAAGACGGCCTGGGCGTCCGCGTCGACCTTCCGGGGAACGGACAAGCGCGGTGGCGCCAATGGCGCGCGCATCCGCCTTGCGCCGCAGAAGGATTGGGCGGTCAACGAGCCGGCCGAACTCGCCGACACGCTAGCCAAGCTCGAGGCGATCCAGCGTGATTTCAACGCTGGCAGCAAGAAAGTGTCGCTCGCCGATCTGATCGTGCTCGGCGGCAATGCGGCGGTAGAGGCGGCAGCGAAGAAGGCGGGACGCGACGTGAAGGTGCCGTTCTCGCCGGGTCGCACCGATGCGACCGCCGAACAGACCGACGCGGAATCCTTCGCCCCGCTGGAGCCGAAAACTGACGGCTTCCGCAATTATACGGGCGGCGGAACCGATCTTTCGCTGGAGGAAGCGCTGGTCGATCGGGCGCATCTGTTGACGCTCACCGCGCCGGAGATGACCGTGCTGGTTGGCGGCCTGCGTGTGTTGGGCGCGAACCATGGCGGCTCCGATCTCGGCGTGTTCACCGAGCGCAAGGAAACGCTGACCAACGATTTCTTCGCCAATCTGCTCAAGACGAGCACGGCGATGAAATGGACGGCGGCTGGCGACGGCACGTTCGCCGCGCATGATCGCAAGACGGGCGAGAAGAAACTGGCCGGCACGCGCGTCGATCTGATCTTCGGATCGAACGCGCAACTCCGTGCGCTGGCGGAGGCTTATGCCACTGACGACGCCGCGGACCGCTTCGTCGACGCTTTCGTCAAGGTGTGGGGCAAGGTGATGAACCTCGATCGGTTCGATATCGCCTGAGCCGCGATGCGGGCCGGCTCGTTTCCCGACGGGGGAGCGGGTCGGCGCCGCTGCCAGCTAAACGCGCGTGCCGGTTGCCGACTGGCACGGCACCGCCTATCTCGCATCCATGGCTACCGTCATTTCCGAAATCGCGCTCACCTCGTCCGCCGCCGCGCGGGTCGCGGCGATCGCCGCGAAACAGGGCAAGCCCGCGATCCTGCGACTGTCTGTGGAGGGCGGGGGCTGTTCCGGCTTCCAATATCGCTTCGGCCTCGCCGATGCGATCGAGCCGGGTGACGTCGTGGCGGAAACCGATGGCGTGACGTTGGTGGTTGATGACGTGAGCATCGATCTCGTGCGCGGGGCCTTGGTCGATTATGTCGAATCGCTGGGTGGCGCGGCGTTCAAGGTCGAAAACCCGGTCGCGGCGTCTGGCTGCGGCTGCGGCACCAGCTTTTCGGTCTGATCGCGCGCGTGAAGATCGTCAGCTATAATGTGAACGGCATCAAGGCGCGCCTGCCGCGTCTGGTGGAATATCTCACCGAGCAGCAGCCCGATATCGTCTGCCTTCAGGAATTGAAGTCGAGCGACGAGACCTTCCCGGAGGCCGATATCCGTGCCGCCGGCTATGGCGCGGTGTGGCACGGGCAAAAGGGCTTCAACGGCGTCGCCGTCCTCGCTCGCGGGGCCGATCCGATCGAGCGCCAGCGTGGGCTGGATGGCGAGCCCGAGGATGAGCACAGCCGCTATCTCGAATGCGAGGTCGATGGGCTGGTGGTCGCATCCATCTATCTCCCCAACGGCAATCCGCAGCCGGGACCGAAATTCGATTATAAATTGCGCTGGATGGAGCGGCTCGCGGCTCGCGCGCGGGCACTGCTGGCGGAGGAGGTGCCGGTCGTGCTGGCGGGGGACTATAACGTCATCCCGAACGACGATGATGTCTATTCCACCCGCGCGATGGCCGAGGATGCGCTGATGCAGCCGGAAAGCCGTGCGGCCTATCGCGCGCTGCTCGCGCAGGGGTGGACGGACGCGCTGCGCACGCGCCATCCGCAAGGCCGGGTGTGGACTTTCTGGGACTATCAGGCGGGTGCGTGGCAGCGCGACGCGGGGTTCCGCATCGATCACTTGCTGCTCAGCCCGGCGGTCGCCGATCGACTGGTCGAGGCTGGCGTGGATCGCGAGTATCGCGGTCGTGAAAAGGCCAGCGACCATGCGCCGACCTGGGTGAAGATCCGCTAGGGCGCGTCAGGCCGTCCGCCTCAGTCGCAAGCGAGGTGCAGCTTTTGCGCCAGCCACGCTGAGACGAAGCACATTGCGACGATCGCCAGCAGCAGATCGTTGGCGGTGACGCCGATCGCGGTCAGCCCGGCGACGACCGCCGAACCGATCGTCATCGCGCCAGCATTGACGACGTTGTTCGCCGCCACTGTCCGGGCCGTCTGATCCTTGGGCACGGTGGTGGTCAGAAAGGCATAGAGCGGCACGACGAACATGCCGCCGAACACCGCGATGCCAACCAGCGACAGCAGCATGAACGCCGCGCCGGGATGGTGGATGAACCCTTCGACCCCGTAAAGAGTACCGGCGGGTGCCGGTGCCCAGCCGCGTACCGAAAACCAGAAGGCCAGCACCGCGCCGGCCATGGCGATCACAGAGGCGGGCGAATATTTCGCGGAAATATGCCCGCGCAGCATCAGGTTGATGACCACCGATCCGATCGCGACGCCAACGGAGAAGATCGCCAGCACCAGGCTGGCCACGCTGGCGTCCGATGTCAGCACATTCTTCACCAGCGGCGGAAAAATCACCACCAGCACCGATCCGATCGTCCAGAAGAAACTGATCGCGCAGATCGCGAGGAACAGCCGCGGGATGTGCATTGTCCCGTTAATCAACCGCCAAGAGGCGCGAAACGGGTTGAGATCGAGCGTAAGCGGCGGCCCGAGCCGTGGCGCGGGGGGCACCTGACGCGCGGTGAGATAACCAGCGAGCGCTACCGCGAAAGTGACGAGTGCGACGATTGCGACCGAATGATAGATCAGGCCGGCGAGTATCGTGCCCATCAGGATCGAGAGATAGGTGCCGGCTTCCACAAGTCCGGTGCCGCCGAGCACGTCGTCTTCGTCCAGATGTTGCGGCAGGATCGCGTATTTGATTGGGCCGAAAAAGGTGGAATGAACGCCGAGCCCGGTCACCGCCGTAAGCATCAATATTACGGGAATCGTCGGAACCCCGGCGCGCGCGAGCAACAGCCCCGCGCTGCCCATCGCCATGATGCCGAATTCCGCGATCTTCACATAACGAATGATCCGCGCCTTGTCCGTGGTGTCGGCGATCTGCCCGGCCAGCGCGGAAAAAAGGAAGAAGGGCAGGATGAACAGCCCCGCCGCCAGCGCATTGAAAAAGCTTTCCTGTCGGGAGTCCGCGAAAATCTCATAGGTCGCGAACAGCACCATCGCCGTCTTGAACAGATTATCGTTGAACGCCCCCAGGAACTGCGTGGAGAAAAGCGGCAAAAAACGTCGACGCTTGAGAAGCCCGAGGGCGTTGATCATGACGCTGGTTATGCCCTGCTACATACGGATTTGGTGGAGGCATAGACCAGCGCAGGGACTGACGCCAACCGCTAAACATCGCGGATGGGGCGGATATGATCGGCGGGTTGCGCCGAAGCCGTTGCGGCACGGGGATAGGGTGCCTAAGTCCTGTCGCGATGCTGACCGTGCCGAACCTGCTGACCCTGTCGCGAATCGTCGCGCTGCCGTTGCTTGTCGCGTGCCTGTGGTGGCCGGCGTGGACGGCGGGCTATTGGCTGGCCTTTGCGCTTTATTGCCTGATGGGCATCACCGACTATTTCGATGGCTATCTCGCGCGCGCTCAGGGCACGGTATCTAAGCTCGGCGTATTTCTCGATCCGATTGCGGACAAGATCATGGTTTCGGCCGTGATCCTGATGCTGGTGGCGACACGGGATATCGGTGGCATTCACCTGATCGCCGCGCTCGTCATCCTGCTGCGCGAGATCGCGGTATCGGGGTTACGCGAATTTCTGGCGCAACTCCAAGTCTCCGTGCCGGTTTCGCGGCTGGCGAAATGGAAGACAACGCTGCAACTCGTCGCGCTCGGTGCGCTGATCCTCGGCGGTGCAGTGCCGGGAGAGGCGTGGGTGAAGCTGGTCGGGCTCGTTTCCTTGTGGGGGGCGGCCGCGCTCACCATCGTCACCGGCTGGGACTATTTGCGCGTCGGCCTGAAGCACATGGATTGATGCGGCTGCTTTATTTCGCCTGGGTGCGCGAACGCATCGGCGTGGCGGAGGAGCAGCTTGATCCGCCAGCGGAAATTGCGACGGTCTCAGCGCTGGTCGACTGGTTGGCGCAGCGCAGCGCAGGCCACGCCGCCGCCTTTGCCGATCGGGAGCGGTTGCGCGCGGCGGTGGATCAGGCGTTCGTGCCGCTCGATGCCCCGATCGCGGGTGCGCGCGAGGTGGCGCTGTTTCCGCCGGTGACGGGCGGATGATCTTCATCCGTGTCTCGCACGAGCCGATCGACATCGCCAGCGAACATGCGCGGGTGGAGCGGGGCGGGGCGGTGGCGACCTTTACGGGGCTGGTGCGCGCCGATGACGGCGTGGAAGAACTGACGCTCGAACATTACCCCGCCGCGACCGAGGCGGCGCTGACGCGGCTGGCGGATGAGGCGGCGGCGCGCTGGTCGCTGAGTGCCGCGTCGATCGTCCACCGCGTCGGCGCGATGCGGCCCGGCGAGCGGATCGTGTTTGTTGGCACCTGCGCGGCGCATCGTGCCGCCGCATTGGAGGCTTGCGCGTTCCTGATCGACCGGCTCAAGACCGATGCGCCGTTCTGGAAGCGCGAGAGGCGAGGGGCGGAGGCGCGCTGGGTCGATCAGCGCGAGGGCGATCACCGCGCGGCGGAGAAATGGTCGCGCTGACCGCGAGACGGAATGAGGTTAGCGCTGTTCCGCCAACACTTCCGCCAACAACAGGAAATCGCGCTCGCGTGGTGAAGCTTTGCGCCACGCCAGCGCGATCGTGCGTAACGGATGCTCGCCAGCGAGTGGCCGCGCGCGGATATGGGTATGCTCGAGAATGCCCGCCTTCAGCGCCATTTCAGGCAGCATCGTCACGCCCAGCCCGTTGTCGACCATCTGGACGATCGTGTGGAGCGAGGTGCCGAGCATCTGTGCTTCGGCACGCAATTCCGGGCGATTGCAGGCCGCCAGCGCATGTTCCTTGAGGCAATGGCCGTCTTCGAGCAGCAACAGCCTGGTCTCATCGATCTCTTCCGCCGAAACAGGCGTCGCCACGCCGGGCAATTCACCCTCAGGGAAAGCGACGAACAGGCGGTCGTCGAACAAGGCCTGCGTCGCCACCTCGCCACAGGCATATGGCAGCGCCAGCAGCACGCAATCCGCGCGCCCGTTGTTGAGCGATTCGCACGCCGCCGCGCTTGGCTCTTCGCGCAGGAACAGCTTTAGGTCGGGATAGTCGGAACGCAGCCGCGGGAGGATGCGCGGCAGCAGGAAGGGGGCGATCGTCGGGATCACGCTCATCCGCATCTCGCCGGACAACGGGCGGCCGGCGGCGCGCGCCATATCACCCAGTTCCTCCGCCTCGCGCAGCACCTTGCGCGCCTTGGCCGCGATCCGCTCGCCGAGCGGGGTGAAGCGCACGACGCGGCGGGTGCGCTCCACCAGCGTGACGCCGATCAATGCCTCCAGTTCGCGCAGTCCGGCCGACAGGGTCGATTGCGTAACGTAGCAGCTTTCCGCCGCGCGGCCGAAATGGCCATGCTCCTTGAGCGCGATCAGATATTGGAGCTGCTTCAGCGTGGGAAGGTAGGTCTGCGCCACTGATCGCCTCTATCGATTGAGATGAGCGGAATAGACCATTGGATCGATCAAGCGAAGGCCTATATGCCTGATTGCGCAAGAGGCGAACGAATCGCCCGCGTAACGAAAATAGGAGATGGATGCGATGGAGGCCCGGATTCTATAACCAGGAGGCCATAAGCATGCTGACCATCGGCGATACCTTCCCCGCCATTACCGTTCCCGTCCAGCAGGGCGTCAATGCGCTGCCCGCCGGCGAGACGCTTGACCTGACCACTGCCTATCCGGGCAAGTGGAAGGTGCTGTTCTACTGGCCGAAGGATTTCACCTTCGTTTGCCCGACCGAGATCGTTGGCTACAGCCAGCTCAAGGGCGATTTCGAGGATCGTGACGCCGTGCTGATCGGCGCCTCGACCGATACCGCGCACGTCCACCTTGCGTGGCGCAAGTCCGACGCCGATCTGGCGGCGGCTGACTTCCCGTGGCTCGCCGACAATGGCGCGAAGCTGGCGGAAGCGCTCGGCATTCTCGACAAGAACGAGCATGTCGCGTTCCGCGCCACCTTCATCATCGACCCGGACAATGTGATCCAGGCGGTGCAGGTCAACGGCCTGAACGTCGGCCGCAATCCGGCGGAAACGCTGCGCGTGCTCGACGCGCTGCAGACCGATGAGCTGTGCCCGTGCAACTGGAACAAGGGCGACGACGTTCTGCAACTCGCAGCGTAATCCCTGATCCTGTCGAGGGCGCGGGACCGTTGCGGTGCCGCGCCCTTTTTACTGCCCAACGGAGATAGAAAATGGCGCTCAAGGAATTCGCGGGCAGCTTGCCCGATTTCGCCAAGGATATCCGGCTCAATGTCGGGTCACTGCTTAACGAGACGGTGCTGAACGATCAGCGCAAATACGGCACACTGCTGGCCTGCGCGCATGGTTCGGGGCACAAGCCGCTGGTCGACGCGACCGAGGCCGAAGTGGCCGACAAGCTGTCTCCGGAAGCTGCCAATGCGGCACGCGCGGCGGCGGCGGTGATGGCGATGAACAACGTCTATTATCGCTTCGTCCACCTCGCCTCGAACGAGGAATACGGCAAGATGCCGGCGAAGCTGCGCATGAACGTGATCGGCGCGCCGGGGATCGACAAGGTCGATTTCGAGCTGTTCAGCCTCGCGGTCAGCGCGATGAACGGCTGCGGGATGTGCATCGATTCGCATGAGCATGTGCTGAAGAAGTCTGGCGCTACAGCAGAGATGATTCAGACCGCGGCGCGGATTGGCGCGGTGATGAAGGCGGTCGCGACCGTCCATGCTGCGACGGCCTGAACGCTCGCCGCGCGCTGGCCGGCCTGGCCGCATCCTTTGCGGTGAGGCCGGCCGACGGCGCTCCTAGAACAAGAATGTGTGCAGGATGCCGTAGCTGCTGGTGAGCGTCAGAACGATGCCGACCAGCACAAGCATCACACGCGTCGGGATGCGCTTCGCCATCACGGCGCCAAACGGCGCGGCGACCACCCCGCCGATCAGCAACCCAACCGTTGCAGTGGCGAAATCGCGCACGCCGAGTTCATAGATGAAAGTGGCGGAAACAGCTGCGGTGAGGAAGAACTCCACCGCATTGACCGTGCCAACCACCCGGCGCGGCTCTACCCCCTGCACCAGCAGGTTGGACGTCACGACCGGTCCCCATCCGCCGCCGCCCGCGGCATCGAGAAAGCCGCCGATCAGCCCGAGCGGCTCGACCACCTTCGGTCGCGCCTGACGGTGTCGCAATGTCGCGGCGCGGATCAGCAGATACAGGCCTACCAGCACCAGATAGCCGAGCACGAACGGCTTCACGACACTCGCGTCGATATTGCTCAGCAGATAGGCGCCGCTGATCCCGCCGATCAGCCCGGGGATCAGCAGCCGCAGGAACAGCCGCCGGTCGACATTGCCATGGAGCAGGTGGCTGATGCCCGAGACGGCGGTGGTAAAGGTCTCGACGATATGGATATTGGCGGATGCGCGTGCCGGCGCCATGCCCATTACCGCGACGAGCAAGGTATTGCAGATGATGCCGAACGCCATGCCGAGCGCGCCATCGACGATCTGCGCCGCAAAGCCGACAAGGATGAACGGCAGCAAGGCATCGGCGCTGGCGAGCGTCAGGTCCAAGATACTTTCTCCCGTGGATAATGTTCTGTCGCGGATGGTCGGAAGAAAGGCAAACCCGAAGGCCGCGCCTTGGTTGCGGCGCAATGATATCGGCGCGCTGCTGGAAATCGTGCGGGCGAGCGCCTAAATGCTCGGTCTTCTAGGGGAAGACGCGTCATGGCGGGACTGACGGCATATCTTGATTCGATCCGGGCGCGCGATCCCGCGCCGCATTCCCGGCTCGAAATCCTGCTTTATCCGGGCGTATGGGCGCTGGCGTGGCATCGCGTCGCGCATCGGCTCTATCGCTCGCGGCTCTATTTCCTGGCGCGGCTGGTCAATCATTTTTCCCGCTTCATGACCGCGATCGACATCCATCCCGGTGCAACGATCGGACGCAATTTCTTCATCGATCACGGCTTTGTCGTGATCGGCGAGACGGCCGAGATCGGCGACGATGTGACGATCTACCAATGCGTTACGCTTGGTGGCACCAGCCCGGATAACGGCGTTGCCGGAAAGCGCCACCCGACGATCCTTGACGGCGCGATCATTGGATCGGGCGCGCAGGTGCTCGGCCCGATCACGATCGGTCGCCGCTCGCGCGTTGGCGCGAATGCAGTGGTGACCAAGGACGTCGCGGAGGGTGCGGTGATGGTCGGCATCCCGGCGCGCGCGACGGTGGTGGAAGGCGGGCAGGCGAGCGAACCAAAGTTCGTACCTTATGGTACACCTTGCAGCGACGTGTTCGATCCCGCGACACAGAAGGTGGAATTGCTGCGCTGTGAGCTGGAGGTGATGCGTCGCCGGCTCGATGCGCTGATGGAGGAACAGGCCGGCACCGATCGCGCGGCGACCCGCGCCTGATGGGGGTCGTCACCCCTTTTCCGGCCGCAGCGGGGCAGGGGCGGCCGAGCCAGATCGGTTTCGAGCGGCTGGAGCTGACGCGGATTCTCGATCTTTATGGCCGGATGGTCGCCGCCGGGCATTGGCGGGATTATGCGATCGATCTTGGGCGCGATGCCGCGATTTTCGCTGCTTTTCGCCGTGCGGCCGAGCGTCCTGAATTCCGCATCGAGAAGCGCCCCGCGCTGCGCAACCGGCAGGGGATGTGGGCGCTGGTCAATGAGGCAGGCGCGGTGCTGAAGCGCGGGCACGAGCTTGGCCCGGTACTGGCGCCGGTCGAGCGCCGCCTGCTCAAACTGGTCGAGAGTTGATCCCTCCTTCCCCGACAATGCGCTGCCGGGGAAGGAGAGAAAATGGCCGCGCGGATCAGCCGCCGGCGAGCTTTTTGCCGATCAGCATCGATTGCGCCGCGCCGGATTCGGGCACGGTCTCGCCCGTGCGATCCGTGATCTCGGCCCAATGCTTCTGGATGCCTTCGGGGGACAGATCGTCACCAGTGAGCAGCTTGCCCTGCGTCAGCGTGACATAGCTGGCCTGGAACACGCCTGCGCCCGCGCCAACGATCTGGTTGGTCGGCGCATCCTCGCTGACGAGGAACAGCGCCGCCGGAACCACTTTGTCGGGGGAGAAGGCCTTGAAAGCCTCTTCCGGGAACAGATCCTCGGTCATGCGCGTGCCCGCGACCGGGGCGATCGTGTTGACCTTGATGTTGTTCTTCGCGCCTTCGAGATACAGCGTCTTGGTGAGCCCGGCGAGCCCGAGCTTCGCCGCGCCGTAATTCGCCTGACCGAAATTACCGAACAGGCCGGTCGAGGAAGCGGTCATCAGCACACGGCCGTAATTCTGTTCGCGGAAGGTTTCCCAGCACGCCTTGGTGGCCATGGCCGAGCCGATCAGATGGACCTTGACGACGAATTCGAAATCCGCCGGCTCCATCTTGGCGAACGTCTTGTCGCGCAACACACCGGCGTTGTTGATGAGGACATGAACGCCGCCCCACTTTTCCTTGGCGCGTGCGACCATCTCGATCATCTGATCATATTCGGTGACGCTGGCGCCATTCGCCATGGCGGAGCCGCCCGCAGCCTCGATCTCCGCGACCACCTTTTGCGCGGCGTCGGAAGCGCCGGTGCCGGTGCGATCACCACCGAGGTCGTTTACGACGACCTTCGCGCCGCGACGGGCAAGCTCAAGCGCATATTCGCGCCCCAGGCCGCCGCCGGCCCCAGTGACGATGGCTACCTTGTCGTCGAAACGAATGGTCATGGAAAAGGCGCTCCTTCGATCGGAATGAAGCGCCTTCCCATACTCATCATTCAAACGGGCGCAACTGCCCGGTTGCGACGGTGCCTTACTTCGTGGTGGTGGTCGCGGTCGCCGTCGTCGTGGTGGCCTTCTTCACCACGGCTTTGTGCATACGCTTCTTCGCGTGATGCTTCGGCGCGGCCTTGTCGACATGCCCGTCGCCGGTGCCGGCCTGCTGGCATTTGTCGAACTGACCCTTCTTGCAAATCGGATAGCTTTCCTGCGCCGCCGGCGGCGGGAACGCTGCGTCAGGAGAGGGCGCCTGCTTGAAGACGACGGACGAGCCAGGGGCCGGGGTTCCCTGAAGCGCTGGGGCGTTTGGCTGCAAGCCGCCGATCTGGCCGCTGCTGTCGGCGGGCGGGGGCGTCTGGCCCTGCGCCACCGCAGGGGCAGCAAGCAGCGCGGCGGCCGCCAGAAGAATGGATTTCATGTGGGAATCTCCTGTCAGGAATCGCACTTCGCGTCGAAATTACGCAGCCGGCCAACGCGCGAGCGCGCGATTGGCTCCATCGTTTCGCTAGCGATTCAACAGTGCCGCGCGATTTTTATCCGTCGGAGTCCAATGCATAACCGGCTGATCTAACGGTGCGGATGATGTCCTGCCGTCCGCCTTCGTTGATGGCCTTGCGCAATCGGCGGATGTGGACGTCGACGGTGCGGCTCTCGATGTCGCTGTCATGCCCCCATACGCTATCGAGCAGGCGTTCGCGCGAAAAGACATGGCCCGGATGTTCGAGGAAATGCTTGAGCAGGCGGAATTCGGTCGGCCCAAGCGGGATCACCTCGCCACCGCGCCGTACTTTGTGGCCGACGGTATCCATTTCGAGATCGGCATAGCTCAGCGCTTCGCCTGCCAGCCCCGGCCGCACACGGCGTAGCACCGCGCCGACGCGCGCGACCAGCTCGCGCGGGGAGAAGGGCTTGGTGACATAATCGTCCGCGCCGGTTTCCAGCCCGCGCACGCGATCCTCCTCCTCCCCGCGCGCGGTGAGCATAATGATCGGCACGTTTTGGGTTTCCGCCGCGCGACGCAATCGTCGGCACACCTCGATCCCGGAAATGCCTTCCACCATCCAGTCAAGCAGGACGATATCCGGCACCTTCTCTTTCGCCATCAACAGCGCTTCCTCGCCGTCGATGGTATGCGCGACATCGAAATCCTCGCGCTTGAAGTGCCAGATCAGCAGTTCGGCGAGGCTGGCATCATCTTCGACCAGCAACATGTGAGCGCGGGGCATCAGTTGGTTACCTTCTCTCGATCGGCCAGCCGGGTGCCGGTGGCGGCAAAATACACCATTTCGGCGACATTGGTGGCGTGATCGCCGATCCGTTCCAGGTTCTTCGCAACGAACAGCAGATGCGCCACCTGGCTGATCGTCTTGGGATTTTCGACCATGTAGGTGACGAGCGTGCGGAAGATGCTGTCGTAGAAATCGTCGAGAGCATCGTCGCGCGCGCAGACCGCAAGTGCCGCTTCGGCATCGCGCGCGGCAAACGCATCGAGCACGTCATGGACCATCGCCGCCGCCATCTTCGCCATCGCGGGGATGAGCGAGAGCGGCTCGATCCGGTTCTCGCCCTCGATCATCGGAATGCGCTTGGCGATGTTCTTGGCGTAATCGCCGATCCGCTCGACCACGCTGGCGATCTTCAGCGCGGCGACTACTTCGCGCAGATCGTTGGCCATCGGCGCGCGCAACGCGATGATGCGGACGGCGGTGCGCTCCACCTCCATCTCCAGCGCATCGAGCGCCTTGTCGTTTTCACGCACGCGGCGCGCTAGTTCCAGGTCGCCGCGTTGCAGGGCGGTGATCGCGTCGGTGATGGCATGTTCCGCGAGGCCGCCCATCTCACCGATCAGCCCGCGTAGCTGGCCGATATCCTGATCGAAAGCCTTGACGGTATGTTTCTGTCCGGTTGACATCGCAAATCCTCTCAGCCGTAGCGGCCGGTGATGTAGTCCTTGGTGCGTTCCTCACGCGGGTTGGTGAAGATGTCGGATGTGTCGCCATATTCGATCAGCTGACCGAGATGGAAAAACGCCGTCTTCTGGCTCACACGCGCGGCCTGCTGCATATTATGCGTCACGATCACGATCGCGTAGCGGCCGCGCAATTCGTGGATCAGCTCCTCGATCCGCGCGGTCGCGATCGGATCCAGCGCGCTGCACGGCTCGTCCATCAGGATCACCTCGGGATCGACCGCGATCGCGCGCGCGATGCACAGCCGCTGCTGCTGGCCGCCGGAAAGTGCTGTGCCGGAATCGTTGAGACGGTCCTTTACTTCGCCCCATAATCCGGCGCGGGCGAGCGACTGTTCGACGATGCGATCGAGATCTGCCTTGCCCTTGGCCAGCCCATGGATGCGCGGGCCATAAGCGACATTTTCGTAAATCGATTTGGGGAAGGGGTTCGGCTTCTGGAACACCATGCCGACGCGGGCGCGGAGCTGCACCACGTCCATTTCCTTCGCGTAGATATCCGCGCCATCGAGCCGGATATCCCCTGTCACGCGTGCGGCGGCGACGGTGTCGTTCATCCGGTTCAATGTGCGCAGGAACGTCGATTTGCCACAGCCGGACGGGCCGATGAACGCTGTGACGTCATCCTGCAGGATATCGATCGACACGTCGGTGATCGCCTGGCTGTCGCCATAGAACACGTTGACGTGTCCGGCGGTCATCTTGGGCGGCTTGTTGTCGCGCATTACCAGCGGGTCTCGAATTTGTTGCGGAGATAGATGGCGAGGCCGTTCATCGCGAGCAGCAGCACCAGCAGAACGATGATGGCGGCGGAGGTTTTCTCGACGAAGCCGCGGTTCACCTCGTCGGACCACAGGAACACCTGTACCGGCAGCACCGTCGCAGGGTCGGTGAGTTTTTCGGGCGCTGCCGCGATAAAGGCGCGCATCCCGATCATCAGCAGCGGTGCCGTCTCGCCCAGCGCGCGTGCGGTGCCGATGATCGTGCCGGTGAGGATACCCGGCAGTCGCCAGCGGCAGGACGTGGTGGAAGACGACCTGCACCGGCGATGCGCCGACGCCCAGCGCAGCATCGCGGATCGAGGGCGGCACCGCCTTGATCGCGTTGCGCCCGGCGATGACGATCACCGGCATCGTCATCAGCGCGAGCGTCAGCCCGCCGACCAGCGCGGCGGAGCGAGGCAGGCCGAACGTGCCGAGAAACACCGCGAGCCCGAGCAAGCCGAAGATGATCGACGGCACTGCTGCGAGATTGTTGATCGAAACCTCGATCAGATCGGTCCAGCGGTTTCGCGGCGCGTATTCCTCAAGGTACAATGCGGCGAACACACCGATCGGAAAAGCAAGCGCGATGGTGACGAACATCGTCATCAGCGAGCCTTTGAGCGCACCCCAGATGCCGACGCGGGTTGGGTCCGTAGAATCCGCGGCGGTTAGGAAATCGAGGTTCAGCCCGCGCGACAATTGGCCGCCGAGTGCCGCCACCGTTGCCTCCGCCTCGGGCGTGCCGATGCCCTTATACGCGATGTCGATCGCGCTTGCGGCCGGCACTTCGAGCGTCGCGCGACGGGTGAGCAGCGAGGGATCGCCTTTCACTGCCTCGCGGACACGCAGCCACGCGCCGTCGGAGAGCAGTTCCGCGCCGCCCAGCCTTGGCCAGGCGGCATTGGCGGCAGCGTCCACCGCGCCTTCCAGCCCCGCTCCGGTCAGCGCCAGATCTGCGCCGCGCCCTTTCACTCGCGTCGGATCGATCGCCAAATTCGCCGCCTTGAGGTCGAGCGGAAGCGCGATCCGTGTCTCGGTGAACCCGCCAATCCCGCGCACCAGCATCGAGCCGAGCAGGAAGATCAGAAACGCAGCCGACATTGCTATCGCCGCCATGCCGAGCAATCGGAAGCGTCGTTCCGCGCGATAGCGGCCGGCGATGCGACGCTGCATCCGCGCGCCTGACCAGTCGGTCGGCGTTCTGGACTGGCCGTTATTCATATGCTTCCCGATATCGCTTCACGATCACAAGCGCGACGATGTTGAACAATAGGGTGACGATGAACAGGGTAAGGCCAAGCGCGAAAGCGGCCAGCGTCTTGGCGCTGTCGAACTCCGCTTCGCCGGTCAGCAGGTCGACGATCTGCTTGGTGACGGTGGTGGTGCTGGCGAAGGGGTTGAGCGTCAGTGTCGCGACGCCGGACGCCGCCATCACCACGATCATCGTCTCGCCGATCGCGCGGCTGATCGCCAGCAGCGCGCCGCCGACCACGCCGGGCAACGCGGCCGGGAGCAACACTTTGCGGATCGTTTCCGATGGCGTCGCGCCGAGCGCGAGGCTGCCGTCGCGCATCGAGGCGGGCACGGCGGCGAGCGAATCGTCGGCGAGCGATGAGACGAAAGGGATGATCATCACCCCCATCACCATCCCCGCCGCGAGCGCGCTTTCCGACGAGGCGGAGGCGACGCCGAGTGATACGCCAAGGCTCCGCACCGCGGGCGCCACGGTGAGCGCGGCGAAATAGCCGTAAACGATGGTCGGCACGCCGGCGAGAATCTCCAGCATCGGCTTCATCCAGCGCCGTGTGGCCGGTCGGGCATATTGTGTGAGATAGATCGCGCTCATCAGCCCGAACGGGATGGCGATGATCATCGCGATCACCGCGCCGATGAAGAACGTGCCCCAGAACAGCGGCACTGCGCCGAGCGAGGCGCCCGGGTCGTTCGGGTCGATCACCTGCGGTGACCAATGGGTGCCGAACAGGAAATCACTGATTGGCACAATCGAGAAGAAACGTGCGCTTTCGAACAACAGGCTGGCAACGATCCCCATCGTTGTCAGGATCGCGATCAGCGAAGCGGCCAGAAGCAGCCCCATCGTCAGCCGCTCCACCTGCGTCCGCGCCGAGAAGCCGGGTGCGACGCGCAGGAAGGCGATAGCGCCGGTGCCGAATGCGAGCAGCAGCGCGACGGCGGCCGCAATCAGATCGTAGCGTTGCTGCGCGGCGGCATAGGCGGGGGCGAGCGTGGCGGAGAGGGCATGGAACGCGCCATAAAGCTGCCCATTTGCGAGGTTGCGCGCTTCGGACAGGATGGCCGCGCGTTCGAAGCCGGGGGCGGGGAGGCTACTGGCGGCGGCGGTTGCCAGCACCGCATCGGTCACCATCGCGGGCGAGATCAATCGCCATATCAGCAGGAACAGCAGCGGAGGCACGATCGTCCACAATGCAACGAACGTGGCGTGATGACCTGGCAGCGAACTGAACCGCCCCGGCGTCGCCAGCCGGAAGCGCACTGCGCGCGCGCGGGCGCTGAACCAGCCGGCCGCGCCCAATGCGGCGATCAGGAACAACAGTGCTAGCGGTGACATGGCAGGCTCTCGCGCATCACTTCAACTCTCGCGGGTCGAGCGCGATCTCGTTGCTGATGATCCCGGCGGAACGAGCCTGTGTCGCCGGCGGGGCAGCGATCAGTCCGCGCCGGACGAGCGGTCCGTTGGCGCCCCACAGCTTCGCATATTGCGCGACGAATTTGCGCAGGCCCGGCACCGCAGGCAAATGCGCCTGCTTCACATAGATATAGAGTGGCCGGGCGCCCGGATAGCTGCCGTCCGCGATCGTCGCATAAGTTGGCCGTACGCCGTTGACCGGCACACCATCGATGGTGGGGGCGTTTTCTTCCAGGTAACTGTAGCCGAATACGCCGATCGCATCGGGATTGGCGGCGAGCTTTTGCACGATCAGATTATCGTTCTCGCCCGCGTCGATATAGGCGCCGTCTTCGCGGATACGCTGGCAGCGCACCGCGAAGGCGGCGGGATCGCGCTTGCGGAGTTCAGCCGCCTGCGGATCGAACTGTTCGCAGCCCGGCGCGAGGATCAGCTCCGCCAGCGCGTCGCGCGTGCCGCTGGTCGACGGCGGCCCATAGACCTGTATCCGCGTGGCAGGGAGCGCGGGGTTCACGTCGCGCCAGGTCCGTGCGGTGTTCGGACGACCGTTCGGCGTCGCGGCGAGCGCGCGATAGAGTTCCGCCGGCGTTAGCGACATTTTCGCGCCGCGCTTCGATTCGGCGAACGCGATGCCGTCGATGCCGATCTGGATTTCGAGCAACTGCCCCGCGCCGTTCTTCGCGCAGCTATCATATTCAGCGCGCTTCATCCGGCGCGACGCGTTCACGATATCGGGGTGCGCCGCACCGATCCCCGCGCAGAACAACTTCATTCCCGCGCCCGTGCCGGTCGATTCGATCACCGGCGGCTTCGCATCCGGCGCGTTGGCGAGGAATTGCTCGGCGGCGATGGTGGTGAAGGGATAGACGGTCGACGACCCGACAGCCTTGATCTGCTGACGCACGCCACCGCCGCCGCCCGAGGCCTGATCGCGGCAGGCGCTGAGCGAAAGCGGTATCATCATAAGTAAAGCGAGGCGGCGAATCATCATGTTCCCAATCGCCGTCGGCTGGCGGCGTTCGTTTCGGGCCCGCCAGTGTGACACTAAGGTTACGCCAATATGACAGCGGCATCGGCTGCCCGCAGCATCACCGTGACGCGGGTGCCTTCGCCGGGCGTGCTCGCGATATCGAGCCGTCCGCGATGCCGTTCGACAACATGTTTGACGATCGCGAGGCCGAGCCCCGTTCCGCCCAGCGAGCGGCTCCGCCCGGCATCGACGCGATAGAAACGCTCGGTGAGGCGGGGCAGATGCTCGGGCGGGATGCCGTCTCCCTGATCGGCCACGACCAGCCGGATCATGCCCGATGCCGCCGGCGCCGCTTCGACACGGATCGGCGTGCCCGCGCGCCCATATTTCATCGCATTGCCGATCAGATTGTGGAGCAGCTGGGAAAGCTGGATCGCATCCCCCGTCACGGCGGGCAGGCCGGGCGTGACGTGAAGCGAAATATCCTTTCCGCGTCCATCGCGCGCATCCCCCAGCGCGCGCGTCACTTCCCCGATCAGCCGCGCGAAATCGACCGAATCCGATGGCTGGCGGAATTTATCCGCCTCGATGCGGGAGAGGCTCATCAGATCCTCGACCAGTCGCTCCATCCGGCGCGCCTCGTCGAACACGATGCGCAGGAAGCGAGCGCGGATTTCCGGATCTTCGCCGGCCTCGTCCGCCAGCGTTTCGACATAGCCCAGGATCGAGGCGAGCGGGGTGCGCAGTTCGTGGCTGGCATTGGCGACGAAATCGACACGCATCTTTTCGGCGGCATGGCTTTCGGTGCGGTCGATCAGGTGAACGAGGCGCCGATCGCCACCGATCGTGTTCGCGCGCATCTCCCAACGCTGATCGAGTGCGCCGAGCCCGACCAGTTCGATCGGGGGAAGCGTCTCGCCGTGGCGCGGCTCGGAAAGGTGCGTCACCGCCGCCGGATGGCGGATCGCCGTGCGCACATCCTCACCCGCGACATGGGGGCCGAGGAGCGCGCGCGCTGCACGGTTCGCACTTATCACGCGTGTGCCCTCCACCAGCAGCACCGGCTCCACGATCGCGTCGATCGCCACATCGATCGCCGGGGCGGGGGTGGCGATTTCGCGCGCGAATGCTGCGGCCTCCGCGTCGTGCTCTTCGCGCATTTGCGACGCAGCGAGCAGCGCGACCAGCCCGCCCGCGAGCGTGACGAGCGGCACCTGCCAGTCGTTCGACAGCGAATAGGTTACCATCGCCGTCACGGCGACGATGCCGGCGGCGAGCCAGCCGCGAGGAGTGATTCCGTCGAGCACGGCGCGGGCTGTAGCCGATCGCGAGCCTGCGCGCATCCGGGCGCAAATGAGTTCATGCGCGGTCGCGCGTAAATGAGCCCGCGTGCCATCGCGCGTAAATGAGATCGTAAACGTCCCGGTGCGATACGGTTCGTGCGCCCGACTTGTTTGATTCGGCCGATTGTGGAAGTGCAACACACCTGATGAGCGACGAGAAAAACATCGCCGACGAACCGCGCGCCGAAGGCGCCACGCGGCGCCGCGCGCTGATGCTCGGCGCGGCGGGAGCGGCGGCGGTTGTCTCGATCCGCCCGGCGCTGGCGCAGACGGCGGGTTCGGTGCTCACCTGCGAGATACCTGTTCCCGATCCGAGCCGCGCCGGCGGCTTCATCGATGCCAATGGCAATGTCGTGCCGGCGGGGACCAAGAATGCATTCGCGCCGCCGGTCCGGCCGTTGAACGGGGAAGACGTGCGCCGCGCGATGGCGACCGGCGGCACGCTGCCCGGCGTCGATTACGAACGCAGCCGCGCCTATATGAAATATGTCGGGCGGTTGCAGCGCGGGACGGCGGGCTTCACCTGTTTCGCCTCGCTCCAGATGCTGCGGAAATAAGCACGCGAATGGCCGCGACGCGCTATCGCGCGCCGGCCCCGGATGGCCTGCGCATCGCGCCGCTCGATGATCTGACCGCAATCTATCAGCGCGCGTCGGGCATCACCCATATCGTCGTGGCGCCGGTGCCGGAATTGCTGGAGGCGATGGCGGGCGAATGGCGTACGCTGGATGCGCTGGCGGAGACGTTCGGGCTCGCCGCCGATGAGCGCGGCGCGCTGATCGAGCGGCTCGACGAACTGGTTGCCGCCGGGTTGATCGAGGCGGGATGAGGCACGTCTATTCCGTCCGTATCGGGCCGGCATCCTTTCGCGTCGGATCGGATTGGCGCGCGCCGATCGATCAGCTGCGCACGCTTTACGCCGATTATCCGGCGTCTGTGGGCGGCATCCCCGATTACAGCGTCCGCCTCTCCGCGACGCGGCCATGGCGGCGCTTCGTGCGCCCGTCGGTGGCGATCGCGGGGGATTATATGCTGCCCGATGCCGCGCCCCTGCCGCTGGCGCACGGGTTGCTTGCCGCCGAGATGGCGATGAACCTGCAACTGGCGCTCGGCGAGCGGCGCTTCCTGCTGCTCCATGCGGCGACGGTGGAGCGAGACGGGCGCGCGATCGTGCTGACCGGCGAATCCGGTGCGGGCAAATCGACGCTGGCGGCGTTGTTCGCGGCGCGGGGCTGGCGGTTGATGGGGGACGAATTCGCGCTGGTCGATCCGGAGACCGGGTTGCTTCACGCCTTTCCCCGGCTGGTGAGCCTGAAGAACGCCGCGATCGCGGTGGTGCGCGCGGCGCTGCCGAACGCCGGTTTCGGCCCGTTGATGCGCGAAACCCCGAAAGGCGACATTCGCCACCTCGTTCCCGATGCGACCGCAATCGCCGCGATGGACACGCCCGCGCGGCCGGCGCTTCTGGTATTCCCGCGTTTCGGCTTCACGATGGACGCACGGCCGGTTGGCGCCAGTGAGGCGTTCGTCCGGCTGACGCAGGCGTCGACCAATTATGTCGCGCTGGGCGAACGCGGCTTCGACGCGCTGACGCGTTTCGTGAGCACGGTGCCGGCGTTCGCGCTGGACTATCCCGATGCGGATGCCGCGATCGCCGCGATCGAGGCGGCGGCGTGAGCCGGGCGGCGGCGCTGCTCTGCCGGCTGCTCGCGGCACCCGAAACGGCGCGCTCGCTCGATGCGGCGCAATGGGTGGAGGTGATCGCGGTGGCGCGGGCGGAGTTGCTGATCGGCTCGCTCGCGTTCCGGCTGTGCGGGTTGCCGGTGCCGCCACGCGTCGACGCGATACTCGCCGCCGCGATCCAGTCGGCCGAGGAGGGGCGGCGGCAGGCTTTGTGGGAGGCGGAGATGGCGCGGCGCGCGCTGGCGCCGCTGGGTTGCCCGATCGTGCTGCTCAAGGGCACTGCCTTTGTCGCGGCGGGGCTCGACGCGGGGCAGGGGCGGCATATCGGCGATCTCGATATCCTCGTCCCGCGCACGGCGCTCGATGCGGCCGAGGCGGCGTTGCTGGATGCGGGATGGGAATGGGTGAAGCCCGATCCCTATGACGATGAATATTACCGGCGCTGGATGCACGAACTGCCACCGCTGATCCACCGCGATCGCGATCGGATGATCGACGTCCACCACACCATTTTGCCGCCGACCGCGCGGACGACGCCCGACGCCATGAAGCTGATCGCTGCGGCCGAGCCGCTCGGCAACGGCCTGTCGATCCTGTCGGCGGAGGATATCGTGATCCATGCCGCGATCCATTTGTTCGCCGATGGCGATCTGTCGGGCGGGCTGCGCAACCTGTGGGATATCGATCGGCTGGTGCGCGAATTCCTGCACCGTGACGGCGATTATCTCACCAAGCTACGCGCGCGCGCGGTGGAGCATCAGGCGGCGCGCGCGGTCGCGCGGTCGCTCAGGCTTGCGGGGAAGCTGTTCGATACGCCCGTGCCGGACGGGAAAGCCGAGCAAAGTTTCGACACGCTGGCGCGCCGTCGCCTGCTAGCGCGCGATGGCTGGGGCCGAGGGACATACCCCGCGACCCGCTTCGCCTTTTACGTCCGTTCGCATTGGCTGCGGATGCCGCCGATGATGCTGGCGCGGCACCTGTGGATCAAAAGCCGGCGTCGCCCCGGAAATGCCTGAAGATGGCGACGACGGCGATCACCCCGATGATGATCGTCGTGTCCGCCACCCAATCCATGATGTCGCAATCGCGATGCAGCGCGGGGAGCGACTGCGCCACCTCGATCAGCGCCCCGAGGAAGGAGAGGCGCTCACCGACCTGAAGCAGCGATGCCTTGGGATAAGCGAGGATGGCGAGCACCGTCAGCGTGCCGAATGCCGCCATATGCTGCCATTTGTCGCCAACGGGAAGCGCGGGCGGCTGCGGCAGCAACGCCATCGTGATCGCGAAGGTCAGCGCGATCGCGAGCAGCAATCGCCAGAAGGTCAGGCGTTCTTGATGGGTCATAGTTTCTCGAGTGCGGAGATCAGTTCGTCGAAATGCGCGATCACGGCTTCCGCCCCGAGCGTCTCGACCGGTTGGTTGAGGAAGCCGAACGCGCAAGCGACCGCGGGTATCCCGGCGGCATGCGCGGCATCGACGTCAAAACTCGAATCCCCGACGAACGCCGCGCGACCGCCGCCGCAGCGCGCGATCATCGCCTCGATCGGCAGAGGCGAAGGCTTGCCGACGCCGAGAGTATCGCCGCCGATGATCGTCGCGAAACGGTTGCTGAGGCCGAGCGCGTCGAGGATCGGCCGGGCGAAATCCTCTCGCTTGTTGGTCATCACCGCCAGCGTGACGTTGCGCGCCGCCAGCGCGTCCAGCGCGGCGATCATGCCCGGAAAAGGGATGGTATCGACCACCAGATTTGCCGCGTAGAAATCGAGCAGCAACGGAAACAATCGATCCAGCAGCGGCTCGTCATACCCGCCGGTGACGGTCAGCGCTTGGGTGAGCATACGCCGCGCCCCGCCGCCGATCATCGCCCGGACAGCATCGACCGGCACGGGCGCGCGACCATCAACGGCCAGCGCGTGATTTACCGCCGCCGCCAAATCCGCGCTCGTATCGAGCAGCGTGCCATCGAGATCGAAACCCACGATTGTGAACGGAAAAACATGCATCGGACAGGTGCCAGACAGCAGCGCTCTGGAAATGGCAAGCATCCAATGCGAAAGCGCACTTTATGAACGACAGACCGATCGCCGCCCCCGTTGCCGCCATCGTCCTCGCCGCCGGCAAGGGGACGCGGATGAAGTCCGATCTCCACAAGGTGCTGCACCCGCTCGCCGGGCGGCCGATGCTGCTGCATCTGCTGGATTGCGTCGCCGCGCTGAAGCCGGCGCGCACGGTGGTGGTGGTCGGCGCCGGGCGCGAGCAGGTCGAGGCGGCGGTCACCCCGGTCGGCGCGGAGGTTGCGCATCAGGCCGAGCAGCTCGGCACCGGACATGCGGTGCATCAGGCGGAAACGGCGCTCGACGGTTTCGCCGGTGACGTGCTCATTCTTTACGGCGACGTGCCGCTGGTCAGCACGGAGACGATGCAACGGATGCTCGATCGGCTCCACGCGGCGGATCGGCCCGCGATGGTGGTGCTTGGCTTCCGCCCGGCCGATGCCGGCGCTTATGGCCGGATCATCGCCGATGGCGACGGGCGCATCGCGAAAATGGTCGAGTTCAAGGACGCGACGGCCGAGGAACGTGCGGTAACGCTCTGTAACTCCGGCTTGATGGCGGTGCGTTCGGAAGATCTGTTCCAGCTGCTCGCGCGGGTCGACAACAACAATGCGGCGGGCGAATTCTACCTCCCCGATATCGTCATGCTGGCGGGGGCGGATGGTCGCCCCTCCGCCGTGATCGAAACGGATGAGGCGCAGGTCGCCGGGGTCAACAGCCGCGCGGAACTGGCGATCGTCGAGCGGGCCTGGCAGGAGCGGCGGCGCGCGCAGGCGATGGCCGATGGCGCCACGTTGATCGCGCCGGAAACGGTGTGGTTCGCCTATGACACGGCGATTGGCCGCGACGTGACGGTGGAGCCCAACGTCGTATTCGGCCCCGGTGTGACGGTGGCGGACGGCGCGACGATCCACGCGTTCAGCCATATCGAAGGGGCGGAAATCGGCGCGGGTTGCTCGGTTGGTCCTTATGCACGGCTGCGGCCCGGCGCGGTGATGCACGCCCGCTCACGCGTCGGCAATTTCGTCGAGATGAAGAAAGCGGTGCTGGGCGAAGGCGCCAAGGCGAACCACCTCACCTATCTCGGCGATGCGGAGGTGGGAGCGGGTGCCAATATCGGTGCCGGAACGATTACCTGCAATTACGATGGTTTCTTCAAATATCGTACGAAGATCGGCGCGGGGGCCTTCATCGGCTCCAATTCCGCGCTGGTCGCGCCGGTGACGATCGGCGACGGTGCGATCGTCGGGGCCGGTGCGGTAGTGACGCGCGATGTGGGCGCGGATGCGCTTGCGCTCGTTCGCCCGGCGCAGGAAGAAAAGCCCGGCTGGGCGGCCCGTTTCCGTCAACAGATGACGGCGCGTAAGAAAGCGGCCAAATAGTTTCCCAAATCAACTGAACACTCTGGAAGATCGAGGCAGTCATGTGCGGCATTGTGGGCATTCTGGGCAATGAAGACGTGGCCGATCGGCTGCTCGACGGGCTGAAGCGGCTGGAATATCGCGGCTATGATTCGGCCGGGATCGCGACGGTTCGCGACGGCGCGATCGATCGCCGGCGCGCGTCGGGCAAGCTGGTCAATCTGGCGCGCGAACTTGCCGCCAATCCGCTGCCCGGCGATGTCGGCATCGCGCACACTCGCTGGGCGACCCATGGCGGCCCGACCACCAACAACGCGCACCCCCATGCGACCGAGTATGTCGCGGTGGTCCACAACGGAATTATAGAGAATTTCAAGCCGTTGCGTGACGAACTTATCGCGCGGGGACGTGTGTTCACCAGCGAAACCGATACCGAGGTGGTCGCGCATCTCGTCAGCGAGAAGATCGAGGCGGGGATGGCCCCGGCGGAAGCGGTCAGCGAGGTGCTGCCGCGGCTCCACGGCGCATTCGCGCTGGCGATCCTGTTCCGCGATCATCCCGAATTGCTGATCGGCGCGCGGCTCGGCTCGCCGCTCGTGGTCGGCTATGGCGATGGCGAGACCTATCTCGGCTCCGACGCGCTGGCGCTCGCGCCGCTGACGCAGCGCATCGCCTATCTCGATGAGGGCGATTGGGTGGTGTGCACGCGCGACGGCGCGCAGGTGTTCGATCGCGACAACAATCCGGTCGAGCGCGCGATCACCATTTCGGGCGTGACGGGGGCGCTGATCGACAAGGGCAACCATCGCCACTTCATGCAGAAGGAGATCTTCGAGCAGCCGATCGTCGTCGCCCAGACGCTGCGCGCCTATCTCCAGCGCATGGAGGATCGCGTTACGCTGCCGATCCCGGAATATGATCTGTCGGCGATCAAGCGCGTCACGATCGTGGCGTGCGGCACCAGTTTCTATGCCGGGATGGTCGCGAAATACTGGTTCGAGCAATTCGCGCGCGTGCCGGTCGATCTCGATGTCGCATCCGAGTTCCGTTATCGCGCGCCGGTGATGGAGCCGGGCGGGCTGATGATCGTCATCAGCCAGTCGGGCGAGACGGCCGACACGCTCGCGGCGCTGCGCCATGCGCGCAGCGAGGGGCAGACGATCGCGGCGGTGGTAAACGTGCCGACCAGTTCGATGGCGCGCGAGGCTGATCTGCTGCTGCCCACCCATGCCGGGCCGGAAATCGGCGTGGCCTCGACCAAGGCATTCACCTGCCAGCTTGCGGTGCTGGCCGCGCTCGCCGCCAATCTCGCCCGCGCCAAGGGGAAGCTGACCCCGGCGGACGAGAAAGCGATCGTCAAGCATCTGTCCGAAGCGCCGGCCGCGCTCAACGCCGCGCTGGCCTATGACGAGGCGATCGAGGCGATGGCCGGCGTGGTCGCCGGTGCGCGCGACGTGCTCTATCTCGGGCGCGGGACGGATTATCCGCTGGCGCTGGAAGGCGCATTGAAGCTCAAAGAAATCAGCTACATTCACGCCGAAGGTTATGCGGCGGGTGAAATGAAGCACGGCCCGATTGCGCTGATCGACGAGAATGTGCCGGTGATCGTCATCGCGCCGAGCGGCCCGTTGTTCGACAAGACCGTCAGCAACATGCAGGAAGTGCAGGCGCGCGGCGGCAAGGTGGTGCTGATCAGCGACTATGACGGTGTGGAAGCGGCGGGTGAGGGCTGCATCGCGACGATCACCATGCCCAAGGTGCATCCGCTGATCGCCCCGCTCGTCTATGCGGTGCCGGTGCAGCTTCTCGCCTATCACGTCGCCGTCGCCAAGGGCACGGATGTCGATCAGCCGCGCAATCTGGCGAAATCCGTGACGGTTGAGTGAACCCGGACCGGCGTGACGAAAGCGACGAATAGAGTGGGGTTCGTCGCTTTCGATTTGCCGCGCCGCGCATGCCGCTGATAGCCTCAATCGGAATATTGGGGTGGGACCAGCAATGAGAAACAAGCGATTTATCTGCGCTGCGATGGTCGCGGCAATGTTGCCGGGGGTGGCCGGTGCCGATGATGCGCGCGATCCGGCGATGCGCAGCGCCGCGGCGCGCGCACGCGACAGCGAGGCGACACGGCAGCTCAACGTTCAGGCGGGCGCGGCGATCACGGGGCCACGTTGGCGCACGGTGCGCGCGGGCGGCGATTATGCCGGTTACACGGCGGCGTCGCGCGATCATGATCGCGACATGGCGCGCTATGCCAGCGATCGCGCGCGTTATGAGCGTGAAATGGCCGAATGGCGCCGCGCGGTCGCCGCCTGTCGCGCGGGGGATTATGCCGCCTGCGATAATTGAGGCGGGTTACACGCGGTTCGATCACTGCGCATCGTGCGAGAAGGGGAAACCGATTTTCTGCTAAAATGATGCGACTGCAAATCGTTGGATCGATAGCGGGGCTTCCGAAATCGCGTTTCTCTCACCAACGAAAAGGCCCGCCGGATCGCTCCGACGGGCCTTTTTCATATCCCCGAAGGGAGCGGGCTTACGCCTGCTCCTCCTCCGACTGAACCTCGGCGCTGGCGCCCGGCTCTGCATTGGGATCATAGTCCTCGGTGAAGCCGCCCTGATCGCGACCTTCCTCGAACATCTGTGCCGCAACGTCTACGCCCGACGCCTGCAGTTCGGCCTCTTCCGGCGAACGTGCGACGTTGACCTTGATCGTCACCGCGACTTCCGGGTGAAGCGCGACCTTCACCTCGTATACGCCGATCGCCTTGATCGGGCGATCGAGCACGATCTGGCTCTTGGCGACCTTGTGCTTGTCAGCAACCAGCGCCTCGATGATGTCACGCACCGCGACCGAGCCGTAAAGCTGGCCGGTGTTCGATGCCTGACGAATGATCGTCACGGACACGTTGTTGAAGTTCTTCGCTTCCTTCTCGGCATCGCCGCGACGGTTAGCGTTTTCGGATTCGATCCGGGCGCGGTTGGCCTCGAACACCTTGCGATTGGCCTCATTGGCCCGCATCGCTTTCTTGTTCGGCAGCAGGTAGTTACGGGCGAAGCCGTCCTTAACCTTCACCACATCGCCGATGGAGCCGAGCTTCTCGACGCGCTCAAGCAGAATAACGTCCATGTGAGCGTTCCTTACTTAACGACGTAGGGCAGCAGGCCCAGGTGACGCGCGCGCTTGATCGCCTGGGCGAGTTCGCGCTGCTTCTTGGCCGACACGCTGGTGATGCGCGACGGAACGATCTTGCCACGCTCAGAGACGAAGCCCTGAAGCAGACGGATGTCCTTATAGTCGATCCGGGGCGCATCCTTCGCGGAGAAGGGGCAGCTCTTGCGGCGGCGGAAAAACGGACGGGCCATTATGCAACTTCCTCTTCGCGATCACGACGCGGGCGATCACCGCCGCGGTCGCCACGATCACCACGATCGCCGCGGTCACCACGCTCGGCGCGACGCTCACGATCACGCTCCTGCTTGCGCATCATCACCGACGGGCCGGTTTCGTGGCCGTCGACCTTGATGGTCATGTAGCGGATGATGTCTTCGTTGATCTGGCTCTGGCGCTCCAGCTCGGCGACGGTATCGCCGGGGGCGTCGATTTCGAGCATCACGTAATGCGCCTTGCGGTTCTTCGCGATGCGATAAGCAAGGCTGCGGAGCCCCCAGGTCTCGGTCTTCACGACCTTGCCGTTATGGGCTTCGACGATTTTCGTGGCGGATTCCGCCAGCGCGTCCACCTGCGCTTGTGCCAAATCCTGGCGCGCAAGGAACACGTGCTCGTAAAGAGCCATGTGCTTTCCTTCGTTGGCCGATCGCTGACATGGCCCCATGCCATGCCCCTCCGGCTGTCGTCTCAAACAACTCGCGAGCGACGGATCGCTCCATCGCCGTGAGAGGCGCGTCCCTTAGCGGAAACCGGCGGAAAGGCAAGCGCGGCGGCGTTTAAACCGAATCTCCACCGCTTCCCCCGTAGGCGCGCCGCATGACACGATCGGATTCGCGGATTTCCTGGCATTGGCCGGCCATACTGATCGTGGCGGTAGGGCTGGCGCTATGGATCGGCTGGGTCGGCTTCATCGCATCGGACGATTCGCTCTATTATGTCGGTGCGCAGGCGTGGCTGGAGCATCCCCCGGTTGCCGGGGCGGATCACTGGTCCACCCGCTTTCCGCTGATCCTGACCTTCGCGGGCGTTATCGCGACGGTCGGGCGCAATTACGCCGCCTTCGCGGTGACGGCGGTGCTGTTCTACGTCGTGCTTGTCGTGCTTGTCGGGTTTTTCGCTCGCGGTGTCGGCGGCCAGCGCGCGGGATGGATCGCCGCGCTGCTGACGGCGACGCTGCCCGTCGTCGTCTTCCATGCCTCGACCGTCAGTGTCGATCTGCTTGAGGTGTCGGCGCTGATCGCGGGGGCGATGCTGCTCGGGCGCGCGACGGACGACCGCGTGGGGTTGTGGCGGGGCGGAGGCGCGGGGCTGTGCTTCGGGATCGCGATCCTGTGCCGCGAGACGAGCGTGCTGGCGCTGGTGGCTTTCGTGCCGATGTTCCTGATCGGGCGGCCGGTGCCGCGACGCGTGCTCGTTGCCGCCGGCGTGGGGCTCGCGCTGACGCTCGGGGCGGAAGCGCTTTTTCAATATGCGATGACCGGCGATCCGCTGCGCCGCTACGCAATCGCCTTCCACCACGACGAACATATCGACCGGGCGGCCAATATGGAGGGCAATTTCCTGCTGTGGCCGCCGATCGATCCGCTGCTGGTGTTGCTGATCAATGACGATTTCGGGTTGCTGTTCTGGCTCGCGGGGCTGGCGCTGGCGCTTGGCGCGGCGCGCGGGCTGGGAGAGGCGCAGCGCCGGCAGCTGACGATCCTCACCGCGATGGCGGGGGCGAGCTTCGTGCTGGTCGCCGCACTCTACACCAAGCTGGTGCTCAACCCGCGATACTTCACGCTGGCGGCGATCGTGGCGGTGGTGGTGCTGGCGCTATGGCTCGATCGCCTCGCGGGAAGATGGCGGGCGCTGCTGCTCGTCGCGATCATCGGCAGCGACCTGTTGCTGATGAGCGTCGGCAATATGCATCCGCGCTGGGAGATGGAGGCGCTGGTCGATGCCGCGCGCCGTCACCCGACCGAAATCGTGGCGGGCGAATCGCATGAAGTGCGCCGCGCGCGAATTCCGATGACCTTCGCTGGCATCGACAATCTGCGTTACGCGCCCGCCACCCCCGGCGGCCTGATCGTGATGCCGGCGAGCGAGGCGCCGGCAGGGGTGGTCGTCACGCGCTATCCCTCGCCGCCGACGCGGCTTGGCGGGGTGCTCCGCGCACTTGGTCTGGAGCCGATCGTCCCGCAGGCGATCGCGCGGCGCATGTTCGCGCCGGATGCGGAAATGGTGCTCGTCCGCACGCATAGTTGACCCCGCGCCGCTGTCGCGCCTAACCGCGCCCTTCGATCAAGGAGGGCATCATGCGCGCGTTCATTTTTCCAGGGCAGGGGAGCCAGTCTGTCGGCATGGGCAAGGCGCTCGCCGACGCTAGCAGCCACGCGCGCGAAGTATTCCAGGAAGTCGACGACGCGCTCGGCCAGAAGCTGTTCCAGCTGATGACTGACGGACCGGCCGAGGATCTGACGCTCACTGAAAACGCCCAGCCGGCGATCATGGCCAATGCCATCGCCACGCTGCGCGTGCTGGAGCGCGAGGGAGGCGTCTCGCTCGCCGACAAGGCCGATTTCGTCGCGGGCCATTCGCTGGGCGAATATAGCGCGCTGTGCGCGGCGGGGACGTTCGATCTCGCCACGACGGCGCGGCTGCTCAAGCTGCGCGGGCAGGCGATGCAGGCCGCCGTGCCGGTGGGCGAGGGCGCGATGGCCGCGCTGCTCGGCGCCGATCTCGAAAAGGCGCAGGCGATCGCCAATGCCGCCGTCGAGGCGATCCGCGCCGAGGGCGGTGGCGAGCGAATCTGCACCGTCGCCAATGACAATGATCCGTCGCAGGTGGTGATCAGCGGTCATAAGGACGCGATCGAGCGCGCGATCACGCTGGCCAAGGATCACGGCGCGAAGCGTGCGCTGCTGCTGCCGGTTTCCGCGCCGTTCCACTGCCCGTTGATGCAGCCGGCCGCCGAGGCGATGGAAAAGGCGCTGGCCGACGCGCGCCTCGCCGCGCCGCTTGTGCCGCTTTACTGCAATGTCGATGCCGCGCCGGTCGTGGAAGCGGACCTTATCCGCACCGGGCTGGTGCGGCAGGTTACCGGCATGGTGCGCTGGCGCGAATCGGTGCTGGCGATGCAGGAAGCCGGCGTCGACACGTTCGTGGAATTCGGCGGCAAGGTGCTCGCCCCGATGGTGAAGCGCATCGCGCCAGACGCCAACGCCACCAGCATCGTGACGATGGACGACATCGAAGCGCTGCTGAAGACGCTCTGAATTGGAGACTGATATGTTCGACCTCACAGGCATGACCGCGCTGGTCACCGGCGCTTCGGGCGGAATCGGATCGGCCATCGCGCAGGCGCTGGCGGCGCAGGGCGCACGGCTCGCCGTTTCCGGCTCGAATGCCGAAAAACTCAACGCTTTCCGCGACAGCCTTGGCGGCGATCACGTCGCGGTGCCGGCGAATCTCTCCGATCCGGCGGCGGTCGACGCGCTGGTTCCGGCGGCGGTCGAAGCACTCGGCGGCCGACTCGATATCCTCGTCAACAATGCCGGCATCACGCGCGACAATCTCGCGATGCGGATGAAGGATGACGAATGGCAGCAGGTGATCTCGGTCAACCTCGAAGCCGCCTTCCGGCTGATTCGCGCCGCCGCGAAGCCGATGATGAAGCAGCGTTTCGGCCGCGTGATTTCGATCACTTCGGTCGTCGGGCAGACCGGAAATCCGGGGCAGGCGAATTATGCCGCGTCCAAGGCCGGGCTGGTCGGCATGTCCAAGGCGCTGGCGCAGGAACTGGCGAGCCGTAACATCACCGTGAACTGCGTGGCCCCCGGATTCATCCGTTCCGCGATGACCGAAGTGCTGCCGGAGGCGCAGAAAACTGCGCTTCTCGGAAAAATTCCGGCAGGTGATCTTGGAACAGGGGAAGACATTGGCGCCGCCGTCGTCTATCTGGCGTCGAAGGAAGCGGGTTATGTCACCGGCCAGACGCTGCATGTGAATGGCGGCATGGCGATGGTGTAACGCAATCGCTATCGCCCGCTTGCCACGAACCGCTAGCCGTTCTAGCTGCGTTCAGGAACCAATAACCCCCAAACGATATGAGGGCACGAGAATGAGCGAGACCGCCGACCGCGTGAAGAAGATCGTCGTCGAGCATCTCGGCGTCGAAGCCGATAAGGTGACCGAAGATGCCAGCTTCATTGACGATCTCGGTGCCGACAGTCTCGACATCGTCGAACTGGTGATGGCGTTCGAGGAAGAATTCGGTGTTGAGATCCCCGATGATGCCGCCGAGAAGATCACGACCGTAAAGGACGCGATCAGCTATATCGACGAGCACAAGGGCTGATTCCGGGGCTGATTTCTCAGACCCGACTGTCCTTATTGCCCTGAGCTTGTCGAAGGGCTGCCTTTCACCGGCAACGGGAAGCGGGCAGGACAGGGTTTCGACAGGCTCAGCCCCCAACGGGCTGGGCCTGTTGTCATTTTTCGGAGAGTTGCAATGCGTCGTGTCGTCGTCACCGGCCTAGGCCTGGTCACCCCGCTCGGCAGTAATGTCGAGACGGCCTGGGCCAATATCATCGCCGCACGTTCGGGCGCTGGCCCGATCACCCATTTCGATGCGTCGGATCAGAAATGCCGCATCGCCTGCGAGGTGAAGCCGGCCGATCACGAATATGGCTTCGATCCGTCGAAGCGCGTCGATCACAAGATTCAGCGTCAGGTCGATCCTTTCATCATCTTCGGCATCGATGCCGCCGGGCAAGCGCTGGAAGACGCCGGCCTGACCGAGATGAGCGAAGCCGAACGGCTGCGCGCCGGTTGCTCGATCGGCGCGGGCATCGGTGGCCTGCCGGGCATCGCGAGCGAATCGATCGTGCTCCACGAAAAGGGGCCGGGCCGAGTTTCGCCGCATTTCGTCCACGGGCGGCTGATCAACCTGATCTCCGGTCAGGTCTCGATCAAATACGGGCTGATGGGGCCGAATCACGCGGTCGTCACCGCTTGCTCCACCGGCGCGCATTCGATCGGCGACGCCGCGCGGATGATCGCGATGGACGATGCCGACGTGATGCTGGCGGGCGGCGCGGAAGGCGCGATCTGCCCGCTCGGCATCGCCGGCTTCGCGCAGGCGCGCGCGCTCTCGACCAATTTCAACGACGCGCCGGAAAAGGCGAGCCGCCCCTATGATCGTGATCGCGACGGTTTCGTGATGGGCGAGGGCGCTGGCGTCGTCGTGCTCGAGGAATATGAGCGGGCGAAGGCGCGCGGCGCGAAAATCTATGCGGAAGTGATCGGCTACGGCCTATCGGGCGATGCCTATCACGTCACCGCGCCGCACCCGGAAGGGTCGGGCGCGTTCCGCTCGATGGAAATGGCGATGCGCAAGAGCGGCCTCGCGCTGTCCGACATCGACTATATCAACGCGCACGGCACCTCGACCCCGCTTGGCGACGAGCTGGAGCTGGGCGCGGTGCGCCGGCTGTTCGGCGACGCGCTCGGCGGGCTGTCGATGTCGTCGACCAAGTCGGCGATCGGGCATCTGCTGGGCGGCGCCGGGGCGGTCGAATCGATCTTCTGCATCCTCGCGCTGCGGGATCAGATCGTGCCGCCGACGCTGAACCTCGACAATCCGAGCGAGAATTGCATCGGCGTGGACCTCGTCCCGCATGTCGCGAAGAAGCGGAAGGTGCGCGCGGTGCTGAACAATTCGTTCGGCTTCGGCGGCACCAACGCCTCGCTGGTGATGAAGGCGGTTTAATCCGCAACGCCCGCGCCGCTTCGGTGGCGCGGGTATAGGAATATCCATGCGCAAGCTCGGTTGCTTCGGAATGTTGCTCGGCCTGCTGGGCATCGCCGCGCTTGCGTGGCTGGCGCATGATTGGAGCGGTGCGGGCCCGGCGGCCAAGCCGGTCGCGGTCATCGTGCCGGAGGGCGCATCGCTCTCCCGCGCCGCGACTGAGCTGCAAAAGGCCGGGGCTATCCGATCGGCGACGCGTTTCCGGGGTTACGCCCGCGTGTTCGGCAATGGCCAGCCGATCAAGGCCGGGGAATATGCCATTCCCGCTCACGCCAGCGCCTCCGAGGTGCTGGCGCTGATGCAGGAAGGCAAGGTCCGCCAGCGGCTGATCCCGGTGCCGGAAGGCTATCCTTCGATCCTCGTTCACGAGGCGCTGATGAGCGCCGACGGGCTGGTTGGCGAGGTGCCGGTTCCGGCGGAGGGCTCGATCCTGCCCGACAGCTATGCCTATCAGACGGGCGATACGCGTGCGGCGGTGGTCGCACGGATGCAAAAGGCGATGCGCGACTATCTCGCCGCAGCGTGGAAGCGGCGCAAGCCGGGGATCGCGGTGACCACCCCGGAACAGGCGATCATCCTCGCCTCGATCGTAGAGAAGGAAACCGGCAAGCCGAGCGAACGGCGTGAGGTCGCCGCGGTTTATGCCAATCGCCTGAAGCGCGGGATGCCGCTCCAGGCCGATCCGACGGTGATCTATCCGATCACCAAAGGTAAGCCGCTCGGCCGCCGCATCCTGCAATCGGAGCTGCGCGCGAAAAACGGGTATAACACCTATGCCGAAGCCGGCCTGCCGGCTGGCCCGATCGCCAATCCCGGGCGCGCCTCGATCGATGCGGTGCTGGATCCGGCGCAGACCGCCGCGCTCTATTTCGTAGCTGACGGCACCGGCGGCCATGTGTTCGCCAACACGCTCGATCAGCACAATGCGAATGTGAAGAAATGGTACGCCATCCGCCGTGCGCGCGGGGAAATGTAGGCGAGAAGCCTCACCCGTGCCCGCGGATCGCCTTCACCAGTTCCGCTTTCGACATGGTTGAGCGGCCCGCGATTCCGATCTTCCGCGCCTCGCTGTAAAGATCCTCCTTCGATCGCGTCTCCAGCTTCTGCCCGCGTGGATGCAGCGTGCCGGCGGCATGGGCATTGGCGATGCGCGCGGCCTTTTCCTTCGAATCGCCTTGCTTGAGCAACGCCTCGTAAAGCTTGTCGTCCTTGATCTGCGGGCCGTGGTCCCGTGCCATGCCGGTCTCCTGCTGTTTTCGGGGAAAACGACCAGCAACGGCAATTGCTCCGGAACCGACAGTGACAAATCGGAGACAGGCACTATATGCGGCCTCGCACGACGCGAGCCCCGTAATGCTGACCACGAATCCTTTCGACGACGACCATCTGCACGAAGAGTGCGGCATCTTCGGGGTGTCAGGCGCTGATAGCGCCGCCGCTCTGGTGGCGCTGGGCCTTCACGCTTTGCAACACCGTGGCCAGGAGGCGGCGGGAATTACCGCTTTCGACGGTACGCAGTTCCGCACCCATCGCGCGATGGGCCATGTCGCGGGCAATTTCGACAGCGACAGCGTGATTCGCGCGCTCGCCGGCTCGGTCGCCTGCGGACATGTCCGTTATTCGACCACGGGCGAAACGGCGCTGCGCAATGTTCAGCCCTTATATGCCGATCTCGCCACCGGTGGGTTTGCGATTGCGCATAACGGCAATATTTCCAATGCGATGCGGTTGCGGCGCGAATTGGTGCGGCGCGGTTCGATCTTCCAGTCGACCAGCGACACCGAAACAATCATCCACCTTGTCGCCACCTCCAGCTATCGCTCGCTGCTCGATCGTTTCATCGATGCGCTGAAGCAGGTTGAGGGCGCCTATTCGCTGATCGTGATGACGCCGGAAGGGATGATCGCCTGCCGCGATCCGCTGGGCATCCGGCCGCTGGTGATCGGCAAGCTCGGCGATGCGATCATGTTCGCGTCTGAAACCGTCGCGCTGGACGTGGTCGGCGCGGAATTCGTCCGCTCGGTCGAACCGGGCGAGCTGGTGATCGTGCAGGGCGCGGAGATGCGCTCGATCCACCCGTTCGCGAAGGCGGCGGCGCGGCCGTGCATCTTCGAATGGGTTTATTTCTCGCGCCCGGATTCGATCGTCGACGATCTGTCCGTCTATTCGGTGCGCAAAGCGATCGGTGCCGAGCTGGCGCTCGAATCGCCGGTCGACGCCGATCTCGTGATCCCGGTGCCGGATTCGGGCGTGCCCGCCGCGATCGGATATGCGCAGGAATCGGGCATTCCGTTCGAGCTGGGGATCATCCGCTCGCATTATGTCGGCCGCACCTTCATCCAGCCGGGCGACAAGGTTCGCCACCTGGGCGTGAAGCTGAAGCACAATGCCAATCGTGCGCTGATCAAGGGCAAGCGGGTGGTGCTGATCGACGATTCGATCGTGCGTGGCACCACCAGCGTGAAGATCGTGCAGATGATGCGCGAAGCCGGCGCGATCGAGGTGCACATGCGCATCGCCAGCCCACCGACCAAGCATAGCTGCTTCTATGGCGTCGATACGCCCGAGCGCGAAAAGCTGCTCGCCGCGAAGCTCGATCTCGCCAGGATGACTGAATATATTGGCGCGGATTCGCTCGGCTTCGTCTCGATCGACGGGCTGTACAAAGCGCTGGGCGAACAGGGGCGCACCCAAGAGCGTCCGCAATATTGCGACGCCTGCTTCACCGGCGATTATCCCACCGTGCTGACCGATCATGACGAGCTGGCGGAGGTCGATCAATTCGCCCTGCTCGAAGAACGCGTCGCCTGAACCCGAGCCTGATATGACCGACCAGAACAAGCCGCTCGCGGGGAAGCTCGCGCTCGTTACCGGCGCCTCGCGCGGCATTGGGGCGGCGACCGCCACCGCGCTTGCTGCACAGGGTGCGCATGTCGTGATCACCGCGCGTTCCGCGAAGGAACTGGAGGCGATCGAGCAGGCGATTTTCGATGCGGGTGGATCGGCGACGATCGCGCCGCTCGATCTGACCGAGACCGATGCGATCGCGCGGTTGGCCGCTGCGGTGGGCGAGCGCTGGAAAGCGCTCGACGTGCTGGTGCTCAACGCCGGAATGCTTGGCACGCTGGCATCAGTGCCGGCGATCGATCCCAAGGAACTGGCGCAGGTGCTGACGCTCAACGTGTCCGCGCAAGTCGCGCTGATTCAGGCGTTCGATCCGATGCTGAAGCAATCCGATGCGGGCAAGGTAATCGCGATCACCTCCTCCGTCGGGCGCAAGCCGCGCGCTTATTGGGGCGCTTACGGTGCATCCAAGGCGGCGATGGACACGCTTATCACCGCTTATGGTGACGAAGTGGGCGAGATCAGCCGCATCCGCACGGCGATCGTCGATCCCGGCGCGACGCGCACCGTGATGCGCGCGCGCGCCTATCCGGGTGAAGACCCGGCTTCGGTGAAAGAGCCGGGCGTGGTTGCGGCGCGCATCGTTGCGCTGGCCGTCGACGGTTTTGAAAACAACCATTTCGAGCGCGTCGAAGCCTGATTTTCGGGCCTATTTTGGCGGATGCTCGCGAAGGCATTGCGCGATGATCGGCCGAAATTCGCCACGCGCGGGCTTTTTCTGAAGCTGCGCGACCGTTTTGGTGGCGAGTTGATGATCGGCAACGCAGCCGCAGACCGTGGGCACGTCGATTCTGGCGGGTGCATTCCGTGCTTTCGTAACGCACTGTTTAACAGCCCTTTCGCGATACGATTTGCGGAACGATTGTTCGTAGGCGGGGGTGTTTCCGCCGATGGCGCCGCCCTGAAGCGAGGCGGCGAGAAGTGCGATGGTCAACATTCGTACTAGCTAGGGCGCGGGCCTTACCCATCCATTACCATGAGAATGATTGGCGGCGCGCGCGCCACGCGCTAACGCCAGCGTGATGCTGTTTCCCCCTGATACCTGTCCCCGGATCGTCGTGAAGATCGGATCGGCGTTGCTCGTCGATGCCGAAGGCGGCGTGCGTCGCACCTGGCTGGAAGGGCATCGCGGCCGACATCGCCGAACGAGTCGCGTGCCGGGCAACAGGTCGCCGTCGTGTCGTCCCGGGGCGATCGCGCTTGGGGCGCGGCGGCTGGGTCTGGCCAAGGGCGGACGGGCAAGCCTTGAGGACGCGCAGGCAGCGGCAGCGACCGGCCAGATCGCGCTCGGCCATACCTGGGCGGAAGTGCTGGGCGGGGAGCGGGCTGACGGCGGCGCAGATCCTCGTCACGCTTGACGATCTGGAGGATCGACGGCGCTATCTCAACGCCTCCGCGACGCTGGGGCGGCTGCTTCAGCTCGGCGTAGTGCCAGTCATCAACGAGAATGATAGCGTCGCGACGGAGGAAATCCGTTTCGGCGACAATGATCGGCTCGCGGCGCGGGTGGCGCAGGCGGCTGGCGCGCAAGGGCGTGGTGCTCCTGTCCGACATCGACGGGCTTTACGATCGCAACCCGGCGCAACCCGGCGCGCAGCATATCGCGCGGATCGAGCGGATCGATGCGAAGATCGCGGCGATGGCCGATACCGGCTCGGCATCCGGCATGGGCTCTGGCGGCATGGTGTCAAAAATCGAAGCGGCGCGGATCGCGGGCGGCGCCGGGGTGGCGCTGGCGATCGCCTCCGGGCGGATCGAGCGCCCTTTGTCGACCGACGCGCGGCATACGATCTTCGTCCCCGAAAAGCGCGCGCGGGCGCGCAAGGCGTGGCTTGCCGGGCGACTGACCGCGAAGGGGGCCATCGCGGTCGATGCCGGCGCGGTGAAGGCTTTGGTGGAGGGGCGCAGCCTGCTCGCGGCGGGCGCGACCGGCGTGACCGGGCGTTTCGCACGCGGCGATGTGGTGACGATCGAAGGGCCGGACGGCGCGGTGGCGCGTGGCCTTGCCGAATATGATGCGGCGGAGGTGACGCAGCTGCTCGGCCGGCGCAGCGAGGAACATGAAGCGATCCTCGGCTACGCCCCGCGCGCGGCGCTGATCCATCGCAACCATATGGCATTGCTGTGATCCTCGCCCTCACCGGGGGGACCGGGTTCGTTGGGGGGCATGTGATCCGCCGGGCGCTGGAGGCGGGGTACCAAGTGCGGGCGCTCGCCCGACGCGCACAGCCCGCGCGGGACGGCGTGACGTGGATCGCCGGCGCGCTCGACGATCCGGCCGCGCTCGCCACGCTGACGGCACAGGCGGATGCGGTGATCCATATCGCGGGCGTGGTGAACGCGCCTGATCGCGCGGGCTTCGTCGCGGGAAATATCGACGGGACGCGCGCGATCGTGGAGGCGACGGCGCCGGGGACGCGCTTCGTCCATGTCTCCTCGCTTTCGGCGCGCGAGCCGCAGCTTTCGATCTATGGCTGGTCGAAACATGAGGCGGAGGCCGTGATCGCGGCATCCGCCCTTGCATGGGATATGGTGCGGCCGCCTGGAATCTACGGCCCGGGCGATATGGAAATGCTGGACGTATTCCGCTTCGCCCGGTCGGGCTTCTCGATCACGCCGCCGCCGGGGCGGGTTTCGTGGATCCACGTCGACGATCTCGCGCGGCTGCTGGTGAAGCTGGCGGAAACGCCCGCGTCGCGCGCCATCTATGAGGTAGATGATGGGCGTGAGGGCGGCTGGACCCATCACGAGTTCGCGGTGGCGATCGGGGCTGCGCTGGGGCGCAGGGTTCGTCCGATCGCGCTGCCGCCTGCACTATTGCGGCTTGGCGCGCGGATCGATGGACTGATGCGCGGCAAAAACGCGAAACTCACCGCCGACCGGGTGGCCTATTTTTGTCACCCCGATTGGACGGTCGACCCTGCCAAACGCCCCACAGCCGAGATCTGGACACCCCGGATCGCGGGCGATGCGGGGCTGAAAGAAACGGTCGAAAGCTATCGCGCGGCCGGTTTGGTGTAGCTGGCGCGGCTCTTTATCGGAGCCCCGCCGCAGCGCGCGCTTTTGCGGTCACCTCAGCCATTGACGCGCCCGCGGGGGTCACCCAGCTTCCGCCGACGCACAGCACGCGATCGAACGCCAGCCAGTCAGGCGCGCTGGCTTCGGTGATCCCGCCGGTTGGGCAGAAGCGGCACTGGTGGAACGGGGCAGCCAACGCCTTCAGCGCCTTCAGCCCGCCGCTCGTTTCCGCCGGGAAGAATTTGAAATGCGTAAGGCCGAGGTCGAGCCCGCGCATGATGTCCCCGGCGGTCGCGATGCCCGGCAGAAAGGGTACGCCGCTGGCGACGATCGGTTGCGCCAGCCGCTCCGTGAGGCCGGGGGAGACGATGAATTCCGCACCGGCGTCCATCACCTGCTCGAACTGTTCGGTGGAGACGACGGTGCCCGCACCGACGATCACGCCGGGCACCTGCTTCATCTCGCGGATAGCATCGAGCGCGGCGGGGGTGCGCAACGTCACCTCCAGCACGCGCAGCCCGCCCGCGACGAGCGCTTCGGCGAGCGGTCGCGCGGTTGCCGCGTCATCGATGACGAGGACGGGGATCACCGCGCTGGTGCGCATGATCGCCTCGATGGTTGCGGACATCAGCTATGCTCCTGCGCGAAAGCCGCCGCGGCGCCGAACAGGCCGGGCTGGGGATGGGTGATGAGTTTGACCGGGATCGCCGCCATCATCGATTGGAAGCGCCCCTTGGCGATGAAGCGATGCTCGAAGCCGGAGCGGAGCAGGCGATCCTTGATGCGCAGGCCAAGGCCGCCCGCGATCACCACGCTGTTAGCGCCGTGTGCCAGCGCGAGATCGCCCGCCACCGCGCCGAGCGCGAGACAGAAGCGATCGAGCGCGGCCAGCGCGATCGGATCGCTGCCTTCGAGTGCTTCCTGCCAGATTTCCTTGTCATCGCGGCTGGGGACAGCGCGTCCATCCAGCGCGGCGAGCGTTTCATAGATCGCGACGATGCCGGGACCGGCGCAGACCCGCTCGGCGGATACGCGGGTATAGGTTGAGCGCAGGCGCCCGACGAGCGCATCCTCGATCGCATCCAGCGGCGCATAATCGATATGCCCGCCCTCGGTCGGGAGGACGTGATAGCGGCCGGCGGCGCGCAGCACCTGTGCCACCCCGAGGCCGGTGCCGGGGCCGCAGACCGTGGTGACACCGCTGGGCGGCAACGGCGTGTCCGGACCGCAAAGATGCTCGAACTGATCGTCCGGAAGTTGCGCAACCGAGTGACCAACCGCGCCGAAATCATTGATGATCGTATATATTTCGGCGTCGAGCCGCTCCGGGATCAGCGACGGGCGGATCACCCATGGATTATTGGTGAGGCGGATCACGTCGCCTGTGATCGGCGACGCGACCGAAATCGCGGCAGCGCCGGGCAGGGGGCGATCGAGCGTCGCGGCAAACGCCTGCCATGCCGTCTGCAACGATGCGTGCTCGGCTGTCTTGAGCGTCACCGGCTCGCCGAGGTGCACCACCTTGCCGTCCGCCACTTCGGCGATGGCGAAGCGCGCATGAGTGCCCCCGATATCGACTGCGACTGTTTCCATCACCTAAAGCCCCGCACCCGCGAGTATCGCGCTCGCGCCTTTTTCAGCTTCGTCGGCCAGGCCTCTGAACATACCGAACAATTCCCGCCCGAAGCCGTCGGCTGGAGCGGGCGCCGGCGCCTGTTCGCGCGAGGCCCATTCGACGGGATCGACCAATGCATCGAGCGTGCCCGCCACCGCGTCGAGCCGGATCAGATCACCGTCGCGTATCAGCCCGATCGCGCCGCCGCCCAATGCCTCCGGCGAGGAATGGATCGCGCACGGCACCTTGCCGCTCGCACCAGACATGCGACCGTCGGTGACAAGAGCGACCCGGAAACCCTTGTTTTGCAACACACCGAGCGGCGGGGTGAGTTTGTGCAGCTCCGGCATCCCATTGGCGCGTGGACCCTGATAGCGGACAACCACCACCACATCGCGTTCCAGCTCGCCGCGCTGGAACGCACTTAGCACCTCAAGCTGATCGTCGAACACGCGCGCGGGCGCCTCGATGATCCAGCGATCACGCTCGACGGCTGAAACCTTGATGCAGGCCCGGCCGATATTGCCCTGCAGGATGCGCATCCCGCCATCCGGTGAGAATGGGGCATCGGCGGGGCGCAGGATCGTATCGTCGCCACTCGCGCCCGGATCGCGCCAGATGAGCTTGTCATCATCCAGCGCGGGCTTGCGCGCGGCTTCCGCCAGCGTGTCGCCGCCGGCGGTCACGATATCGCCGTGGAGATGACCGCTGGCGATCAGTTCGCGGATCACGAACGGCATCCCACCCGCTTCCTCGAATGCGTTCACGTCCGCCGCGCCATTGGGATAGACTCGTGCGATCAGCGGCACCGCGCCGGAAAGCCGGTCGAAATCCTCCCAATCGATCACGATACCCGCCGCGCGCGCGATGGCGGGAACGTGAAGCAGATGGTTGGTCGATCCCCCCGTCGCGAGCAGGCCTACCGCCGCATTGACGATCGCGCGCTCATCGACGCAGGCACCCAGCGGACGATAATTCGCGCCGCGCCAGCCAAGCCCGGCGACGCGGTGGACCGCGGCGCGGGTGAGTTCCTGCCGCAGCTTGGTGTTGGGGTTGACGAAGGCAGCGCCCGGGATGTGCAGCCCCATTACCTCCATCATCATCTGATTGGTGTTGGCCGTGCCAAAGAAGGTGCAGGTGCCGGGCCCGTGATAGGCCGCGATCTCCGCCTCCAGCAGTTCCTCGCGCCCGCATTCGCCGGTCGCATAGCGTTCGCGCACCGCCGCCTTGGCCTTGTTCGGCAAGCCGGAGGGCATTGGCCCACCGGGGACGAGCAGTATCGGCAAATGGCCGAAGCGCAGGGCGCCCATCAACAGGCCCGGCACGATCTTGTCGCAGATGCCGAGCAGCAGCGCGCCCTCGAACGTGCCGTGGGAAAGCGCCACCGCCGTGGCCAATGCAATCGTGTCGCGGCTGAACAGCGACAGCTCCATGCCGGGATAGCCCTGCGTCACGCCGTCGCACATCGCGGGCACGCCGCCCGCGACCTGCGCCGTGGCGCCAACCTCGCGCGCCCACAGCTTCATCAGCTCGGGATAGCGATAATAGACCGCATGGGCGGACAGCATGTCGTTATAGGCGGTGACGATGCCGATATTCATGCCGGCATCGGCCTTCATCGCCTCGCGATCCTCCGGCGTGCCGGCATAGGCATGGGCGAGATTGGCGCAGCCGAGCGAGGGACGTCCGATCCATGCTTCGCGCCCGCGCTCCAGCAGCGAGAGATAGCGCGCGCGGCTATCACGACTGCGCTGGATGATGCGATCGGTGACCGCGCTGACGACCGGATTCATGATATTTTCCTACCCTGTTCGGGGCGAGCTTGTCCAAGAGCATAACGCCCTGATCAGCTTGCGATGGCTCGACCCGAACCGATGGAGAGAGGTGCGCGCCGGGAGCTTATGGCGCCCAGTGGATATCCACCGGCAATTCCGCATCCGCCAGAACGCGCCCGATCGGATAGGGCGATCCGGCGCCTTCAGCGATCGCATTCTCGATCACCTTCTTCTTCGCCGCCCCGGTTACCGCGATCATCAACGCACGCGCGGTGACGATGCCCTGACGGGAGATGGTGACGCGGGCCACCGGCGCCTCGGGCGGAAGCGGATCGGGCATCACGCCCAACGCGCGGCGCTCGCGCGGGCCGTTCAGCGCCTCATCATAATCGGGGCCGGGAAAGATCGAGGCGGTGTGTCCGTCCCCGCCGACGCCGAGCAGACACAGATCGAGCGGCCAGTGCAGATCCTGCAACAGCGCATCGGCCGAGCGGCCGGCGGCCTTGTAATCGTCCATCGCCTTGGGAACGATCGGGATCACCCGCGCACCCTTGGGAATGAAGGTCTTGCCCAGCATCGTGACGTTCGACAGCGGATCGCCCAGCGGCACCACGCGCTCATCGGTCGGCAGGATCGTCACGCGCTTCCAGTCGAGCTTGGTCGCGGCGAGCTTTTCGTAGATCGGCACCGGCGTCTTGCCGCCGGCAAGCGCGATCACCGCCGCGCCGCGCGCGTCGATCGCGCTTTCGATGATGAAGCCGATATCGCCCGCGACCGCCGCAGCGAACTCGGCCGCGTCGTCATATTCCCACCATTCGATTTCGTCGCTCATGTCTCTTCCCGTAGCGGCATATGCCGCGAATTAATTAGTCGTCCTGCCAGGTCACGCCGTCGCGCTCGGTCAGCGCGATCGCGGCGGAGGGGCCCCAGGTGCCGGCCGGATAGTGTTTAGGCTTCATATCGTTCGCGGCCCAGCCGGCGCGGATCGCATCGATCCACGTCCATTGCGCCTCCACTTCGTCGCGGCGGACGAACAGGGTCTGATCGCCCTCGATCAGATCGAGCAGCAGCCGTTCATAGGCGATGCGCCGGCGCTTGCCCGCGAACTCCGCATCGAGGCTGAGGTTCAGTGGCACTTCGCGCAGGCGGATGCCGTCGCGATCGAGCCCCGGCTCCTTCGCCATGACGAGCAGCTGGATATATTCCTCCGGCTGCAAGCGGATGATCAGCATATTCGGCTGGAGCAACCCGCCGCGCCCGGCGAACATCGAATGCGGCACAGGCTTGAACTGGATCGCGATTTCGGAGCGCCGAGCGGGCATCCGCTTGCCGGTGCGCAGATAGAAGGGCACGCCCTGCCAGCGCCAGTTATCGACATGCGCCTTCACCGCGACGAACGTTTCGGTGTTCGAATCTCGTCCCAGCTCTTCGTCGTAACCCTTTACGATTTCTCCGTTCACGGCGCCGCCGGTATATTGGCCGATGACCGTGTTGTGCGGCACCTCCTCCGGCTTCATCTGGCGGAGTGAGCGGAATACCTTGGCCTTTTCGTCGCGGATCGCGCCGGTGTCGAACCGGGCGGGCGGCTCCATCGCGATCAGCGCGACGAGCTGCAACATATGGTTCGCCACCATGTCGCGCAGCGCGCCGGCGCCATCGTAATAGCTGGCGCGCGCCTCCAGCCCGACCGTTTCGGACACGGTGATCTGCACATTGTCGATCCCGCGCGCATTCCACACCGGCTCGAAGAACGAATTGCCGAAACGCAGCGCGAGGATGTTCTGCACCGTCTCCTTGCCGAGATAGTGATCGATACGGAAGATACGGTCCTCAGGGAAAACCTGCGCCACCGTGTCGTTGATCTCGCGGCTTGAGACGAGATCATAGCCAAGCGGCTTTTCCAGCCCGATGCGCACCGTATCGCCCGCAAGGCCAACCGACTTGAGGCCCCTTACCGCCGGCTCGAACAGCGACGGCGCGGTCGACAGGAAGATCGCGAGGCCGCCCGATACATCGCCCACCTTGTCGGCGAGCGGTTGGAACGTCTTGGCATCGGCAAGGTCCGCCGGCTGATAGAACAGCCGATCGAGGAAGCCATCAACGGCCTTCTCGTCCTTGCGATCGGCGGGAAGGAACTTGTCGAGCGCCTCCTTGGCGAATTTGCGAAAGTCCTTGTCGGCCAGCTCTGAACGCGCGGAGCCAGTGATCGTGAGCCCGGGCGGCAACAGGCCATCGGCATGCAAGCCATACAGCGAGGGCAACAGCATGCGCTGTGCCAGATCGCCGGTGGCTCCGAACAGCAGGAGCTTGGAAACGGGGTTGCGCTGCATCATCTCTCCCGAAGGATCAGAGGGTCAGGCCGGCGAGCGGGTCCAGTCCGGCCATCAGGTTCAAGCTCTGCACCGCGGCGCCCGAGGCGCCCTTGCCGAGATTGTCGTACGTGGCGATCAGGCGTGCATGGCCGTTCGCGGCATTGCCGAAAACGTGGAGCGTCATGCGGTCGGTGCCGGCATCTTCCTCGATGCGGATCATCGATTCATCCGATTGCGGCGCCACGCGGATCACGCCGCCATGCGCATAAGCGGCCGTGAGCGTGTCACGGATTGCATCGAGCGACGGCGAACCGGGGATCGCGGCGAGCGGCAGCGCCACTTCGCCAAGCATCCCGCGATGGACAGCGGCGACGGCGGGTAGGAACACCGGCGCGGCGGCAAGCCCGGCATGGTCGCGCATTTCCGGCAGATGCTTGTGCGCGAGGCTGAGCCCGTAAGCGCGATAAGCGGTGGCGGCGGCCCCGCTTTCGAACTCCGCGATCATCGCCTTTCCACCCCCGGAATAGCCCGAAGCGCCGGAATAGATCAGCGGCCAATCGGCGGGGATCAGCCCGGCGCGCACCAGCGGCGCGACGAGCGCGAGAAAGCCGCTCGGCCAACAGCCCGGATTGGAGACCAGCCGCGCATTCGCCACGTCGAAGCCGAGTTCGGGGAAGCCATAGGTCCACCCATCTGCCACCCGATGCGCGCTCGATGCGTCGATAACGCGTGTGCGCGGGTTATCGATCAGCGCGACCGCTTCGCGCGCAGCGTCGTCGGGCAGGCAGAGGATGACGAAATCGGCATCGTTCAGCGCCTCGCGCCGAGCCTCGCGATCCTTGCGCCGGGCCTCATCGAGTATGACCAGCGAAAGTCCGTCGCGTCCTTCGAGCCGCTCGCGGATCTCAAGGCCCGTGGTGCCGACCGCGCCGTCGATGAAAACCGAGGCGGTCATTCCGGCTGCCCCAGGATTGCGGCGTCGAGATAGCCGACGAGCCCGTGCCGCGTCGCGATTCCCCAGCCGTCGCCGCCGGTCACGTCGAGCAGCTCGAACGGCTCCCCGGCGGCCAGCGTCGCAAGTGCTTCGGAATCAGCCGAGCGGCCTGCGCGCAAGGTAGCTTCCGTCGAAACGGTTCGTGCCACGGCGGCGGCGTAATGCGGCGCAAAGACGTAAGCGGCGAGCCGGACATCGGCGATGTCTGGCCGTACCGCGTTAGTCCGCGGGTCGAGCGGGCGTGAGCGACCCGTCAATGCGAACGTCCTGGGCGCGCCCCGTGGTTCGGACGGGCGATCGCCTTGCGTCGCCGATGAGTTGGCCGAACTCCTCAAGAAAATTTGCCCCTTCGGATGTCTGCGCGACAAAGATATTGCGCTTGTCGCTGTCGTCGCGCTGACGGCGCAGATAGCCGAGCGCGCCCAATCTATTCAAGGCGCGCGTGACAACCGGTTTCGAGACATTCAGATTTTGCGCGAGTCCCCGCACTGTATGAGGGCCCGGGTTGATATAAACCACGAGGAGCAGCGCCATCTGGCGATTGGTGAGATCCGGCTCCCCGGACCGCACATAATCCACCAGAGTGCTCATCCACGAACTCAACGCACGCTTGGAAAAACTCGGCACTGGGACAATCCGATACACAGGGGGCAGGGTGGACATTTCCATTCCGCTTAAACGCCGGAGTGCGTCACTGGTTTCAGGGGTGTATCGAATTGCCGACGGTTGATGTTGGCGGTGCGCTCGCCTATGTGCCCGGCGGTCAGCCCGAGGGCCGTTTTTCCGGAATCCAGATGTTCAGCTTTCTCCTCGTCGTTCATGCCATTATCGCCGCCGCGCTGGTGACGGTGATCCTGATGCAGCGATCGGAGGGCGGCGGGCTCACCACGGGCGGCAGCCCGGCTGGCCTGATGTCGGCGCGGGGGGCAGCGGATTTTCTGACCCGCGCGACCGCGGTGCTCGCCACCTTGTTCGTGGCGCTTTCGATCATCCTGGCGGTGGTCTCGGCGACGCATCGTTCCACTTCGGTCGACACGTCGCTGCAACGCGCGCCGGTGACGCAACAGGCGCCACAGCCGGCAAGCGGCGCCCCGGCGGCAGCGGCGCCGCAGGAGCAGGCTCCCCCGGCGGCTGATAACGGCGTGCCGCTCGCGCGCTGATTTTTTCGGTTCGTGCTGATTTCTTCGCGCTTGCGTGATCGCAGGCGCTTGTCCTTTTCACTGGTTCAAGGCTAGGCGTTACCTCCCATGGCGCGGTTCATTTTCATCACCGGCGGCGTGGTCTCCTCGCTCGGCAAGGGTCTCATGGCAGCATCGCTCGCAGCGTTGTTGCAAGCACGCGGATATCGCGTGCGCATCCGCAAGTTCGATCCGTATCTCAACGTCGATCCGGGGACGATGAGCCCCTACCAGCACGGCGAGGTTTATGTGACTGACGACGGGGCGGAAACCGACCTCGATCTCGGCCATTATGAACGGTTCACCGGGGTAGCGGCGCGTCAGAGCGACAACATTACCTCTGGCCGAATCTATCAACAGATCATCCAGCGCGAACGGCGTGGCGACTATCTCGGCGCGACGGTGCAGGTGATTCCCCACGTTACCGATGCGATCAAGGATTTCGCCAAGGCGGAGACGGACGATCTCGATTTCGTGCTGTGCGAAATCGGCGGCACGGTGGGCGACATCGAGTCGCTGCCGTTCATCGAATCGATTCGCCAGCTCAAGAACGAGGTTGGTCGCGGCAATGCGATCTCGATCCACGTTACGCTGGTGCCGTATATCGCGGCGGCGGGCGAGCTGAAGACCAAGCCGACGCAGCATTCGGTGCGCGAACTGGCGGCGCTGGGCGTACAGCCCGATGTGCTGGTCTGCCGTTGTGAACAGCCGCTGCCGGCGGGCGAGCGCGCCAAAATCGCGCTGTTCTGCAACGTTCCCGAATCCGCCGTCATCCCGGCGCTGGATGCGAAGAGCATCTATGCGGTGCCACTGCAATATCATGCCGAGGGGCTCGATTCGGAAGTGCTGCGCGCTTTCGGCATCACGCCATCCTCGCCGCCCGATCTGTCGCGCTGGTCCGAGATTGTCGATCGCCTGACCAATCCGGAGGGCGAGGTGACGATCGGCGTGGTCGGCAAATATGTCGGCCTTCAGGACGCGTACAAATCGCTCAACGAAGCGCTGGTCCATGGCGGGATCGCGAATCGGGTGAAGGTCAATATCCGCTGGATCGATGCGGAGCTGTTCGAGGGCGACGACGCGGAAATCGCCGCGCACCTTGAACCGTGCAACGCCATCCTCGTCCCCGGCGCGTTCGGAGAGCGCGGCGCGGAGGGCAAGATCGCAAGCGTGCGCTTCGCCCGTGAGCGTGAAATTCCCTATTTCGGTATCTGTTTCGGCATGCAGATGGCCTGCGTCGAGGGCGTCCGCGATCTCGGCGGCATCCCCAATGCCTCTTCGACCGAATTCGGGCCGACGGACGAGCCGGTGGTCGGTCTCATCACCGAATGGATGGGCCGCGACGGGCTGGAGAAGCGCGAATCGACCGGCGATCTCGGCGGCACGATGCGACTGGGCGCTTATGAGGCATCGCTGAGCGGCAACAGCCGCATCGCCTCCATCTATGGCGCCACGACGATCCATGAGCGGCATCGCCATCGCTATGAGGTCAACACCGCCTATCGCGAGGTGATGGAGCAGGGTGGGCTGGTCTTCTCCGGCATGTCGCCGGATGGCACGCTGCCGGAAATCGTCGAGCGGCCGGATCATCCGTGGTTCGTCGGCGTCCAGTTCCACCCGGAGCTGAAATCCAAGCCGTTCGATCCGCACCCGCTGTTTGCGAGCTTCATCGAGGCCGCCCTGAAACAGAGCCGACTGGTCTAACCGGCGGCTCGCGGGTTATCGTTACGCGATGGCCCGCATTCTGGTGATCGAGGACGACGACAGCACCGCGCGGGAAATCGCGGCGGAGCTGGCGGCGCACGGGCACGACGTCGTTACCGTCGATAACGGCGCGATCGGGCTGGAGCGCGCCACCCGCGAAAGCTTCGATGCGATCACGCTCGATCGCATGCTCCCCGGCATGGAGGGGCTGGAGGTCGTCGGCATCCTGCGCGAACGCCGCGTCGCGGTGCCGGTGCTGATGATCAGCGCGCTGAGCGATGTCGATGAACGGATCGCCGGCCTGCGCGCGGGCGGCGACGACTATCTCGTCAAACCCTTTGCCCCCAACGAGATGGCGATGCGCGTGGAGGTGCTGATCCGCCGCCATCGTGAGCGTGCTGACGTCATGGTGCTGCGCGCCGGTGATATCGAGCTAAACCTCGCGCGCCGAACCGTGAGCGTCGCCGGTGTGCCGGTGCGATTGCTGCATATGGAATTCCGGCTGCTCGAATTTCTGATGCGCAATCGCGGGGAGACGGTGAGCCGCCGCATCATCTTCGAACAGGTGTGGGGTTATTATTTCGATCCCGGCGCGAACCTCATCAACGTGCATATCGCGCGGCTGCGCAAGAAGCTCGATTCGGCGGGCGCGCCGTCCGCGATCGCGACGGTGAAGGGCGAGGGCTATCGGCTCGATGCTGGCTGACCGGCTGCGCTTCGCGGATATCCGCCGCACCAGCGCGTTCCGGCTGACGGCGATGCTGGGCGCGACCTTTGCGGTGGGCATCGTGTTGTTGCTCGGCACGATCTATCTGTTGACCGCGAAGGAACTGACCAGTCGCAGCGATCGCATCCTCGCCGACATCGCGGGCCGGGTGCTGGCGACCCCGGCGCAGGCGCTACCGGAACGCGTCCGGCTGGAAAGTGCGCGCGACGAGCCGGGGCTCAATTATTTCGGGCTGATCAGTGGCGATGGCGAGCGGATCGCCGGCACGCTCTCCGCCCCGCCGTCGCTCGACTATGACCGCCCGGTCGATGTGGAGGATGCGGACGGCGGGATCGGTGACATCAGGCTGCTCGCCCGGCGCACCGTCAGTGGCGAGACGCTGCTGGTAGGCCGCGACATCAGCCAGATCCGCGACCTGCGGCTGAGGATGCTGGAGATACTGGTGTGGAGCGGGCTCGCGATCGTGCTGGGGGTCGGCCTCACCGCAATTGGCCTCAGCATCGCGCCGCTGCGGCGGGTGCGCGATCTTCAGGCAGCGAGCCGGGCGATCGCGGCGGGCGATCTGGCGACGCGGATGCCGATCGCGGGGCGGCACGACGAACTCGATCTGTTCGCCGATACGGTGAACGCGATGGTGGAGGATGTCGCGCGGACGATCGCGCAGGTGAAGGGGGTGACCGATGCGATCGCCCACGATCTGCGCACGCCGCTGACCCGCGTGCGGGCCGGGCTGCATCGCATCGCGCTCGATGACGCCCTGCCGCCGGATCGGCGCGAACGGCTGGGCGACGCGGTGGACGATCTCGATACGGTGCTGGAGCGTTTTGCCGCGCTGCTGCGCATTTCCGAACTGGAGGCGGGGCATCGTCGCGCGGGTTTCGCGCCGATCGATCTCGGTACGATCGCATCGCGAGTGGGGGAGCTTTACGAACCGCTGGCAGAGGATAGCGGCATCACGCTGACCATCGCCTGCGCGCCGTTGCCCATCCATGGCGATGAGAAATTGCTGTTCGAGGCGATCAGCAACCTTATCGACAATGCGATCAAGTTCGGCCGCGCGGGCGGGCGTGTCATCGTGTCCACTACCGAAGGCGCCGCCTGGCATCTCGATGTGCGCGACGACGGGCCCGGCATCCCCGCCGACGAGCGCGAAGCGGTGCTGCGGCGCTTTCATCGCGGCAGCAACAGCGCGAGCGCACCCGGATCGGGGCTGGGGCTGAGCGTCGTTTCCGCAATCCTCGGCCTCCACGGGCTGCGGCTCGATCTGCTCGACGCGCAGCCGGGCCTGATCGCGCGCATCCGTGCGATGGAGACGTCACCTTCCGCGAGGTGAAATTCATTTCACTCGCCAATCCCCGCGCGTGAGCAGATTAGGCCGCTTCGTCGCCGGCGTCCCCGGACACCCCCCTCGTCCGGGGCGCCGTCGACAATCGTGACCGGTCATCGGGAAGCACATGCTCCAGCTCGTCAAGATCGCGCTCAGCAAGCCATATACGTTCGTCGTGCTCGCCATCATGATCCTGTTGTTCGGCGGGGCGGCGGCGCTGCGCACGCCGACCGATATCTTCCCGGACATCAAAATTCCGGTGATCGCGGCGGTGTGGACCTATCGCGGGCTGCCGCCGGAGGACATGGCCGGGCGGGTCGTATATTATTACGAACGCTCGCTTTCCTCGACCGTCAACGATATCGATCACATCGAAAGCCAGTCGCTCGCCGGGATCGGCGTGGTGAAGATCTTCTTCCGCCCCGGCGTCGATATCCGCACCGCGACGGCGCAGGTGACGGCCGCGTCGCAGACCGTGCTGAAGCAGATGCCGCCGGGCATCACGCCGCCGATGGTGTTGAATTACAACGCCTCGACCGTGCCGATCCTGCAACTCGCGCTGTCGGGGAAGGGGCTGTCCGAGCAGAAGATTTATGACCTCGGGCAGAACTTCATCCGCCCCTCGCTCGCTTCGGTGCAGGGCTCCGCGATCCCGTCGCCTTATGGCGGCAAGGAGCGGCAGATCCAGATCGATATCGATCCCGCGGCGCTGGCGGCACACCGCCTGTCCGCGACTGACGTGGCGGCGGCGCTGGCGGCGCAGAACCAGATCGTCCCCGCCGGCACCGCCAAGATCGGCCAGTACGAATACAATCTGAAGCTCAATAACAGCCCGTCGGTGATCGACGATCTCAACCGCCTGCCGATCAAGACGGTCGATGGCGCAACGGTGACGATCGGTGATGTCGCGCATGTTCGCGACGGATCGCCGCCGCAACGCAATGTGGTGCGCGTCGACGGCGGCCGCGCGGTGCTGATGACGGTGCTGAAAAGCGGCTCCGCCTCGACCATCGCGATCGTCGATCAGGTGAAGGCGCTTTTGCCCAAGCTGCGCGAGACGTTGCCGGCATCGCTCAACGTGAATCTGCTGGCGGATCAATCCCTGTTCGTGAAGGCTGCCGTATCAGGCGTGGTGCGTGAAGGGATGATCGCGGCCGCGCTGACCAGCCTGATGATCCTGCTGTTTCTCGGCTCGTGGCGCTCGACGGTGATCATCGCGACGTCGATCCCGCTCGCTATCCTCGCGGCGATCGCTGGGCTGGCGGCAGCGGGGCAGACGCTCAACATCATGACATTGGGTGGGCTGGCGCTCGCGGTCGGCATCCTTGTCGATGATGCGACGGTAACGATCGAGAACATCAATTGGCATCTCGAACAGGGCAAGCCGGTGCGCCAGTCGATCCTTGATGGGGCGCAGCAGATCGTGGGACCGGCGTTCGTCTCGCTGCTGTGCATCTGCATCGCCTTCCTGCCGATGTTCTTCCTGCCGGGGGTCGCCGGCTTCCTGTTCGCGCCGATGGCGATGGCGGTGGTGTTCGCGATGATTGCCTCGTTCGTGCTCTCGCGAACATTGGTGCCGACGATGGGCAATTACCTGCTGCGCGATCACGCCACGCCGCACACGATCGAGGTGATGGCGACGCATGACGCAAAGGCGGGACGGCCGAATACGCGCAATCCGCTACGGCGCTTTCAGCACGGGTTCGAGGCGCGTTTCGAGCGGGTGCGGACCTGGTATCTAGCCGTGCTGGAATTCGCGCTCGCGCGACGCAAGCCCTTCGTGATCGGCTTTCTTGCCGTGGTGCTGCTGTCGTTCGCGCTGGTGCCGATGCTGGGGCGGAATTTCTTCCCGGCGGTCGATTCGGGGCAGATCAATCTCCACGTCCGCGCGCCGGTCGGCACGCGCCTGGAGGAGACTGCGGCGCTGTTCGACCATATCGAGGATCGCATCCGGCAGGTCGTGCCGCCCGATCAGCTCGGCGCGATCGTCGATAATATCGGCCTGCCAGTGAGCGGGATCAACCGCGCCTATTCGAACACCGGCGGGGTCGGTCCGCAGGACGGCGATATCCTGATCACATTGAAAGAGGGGCATGCGCCGACCGCTGGCTATGTCCGCAAGCTGCGGCCGGTGTTGGCGAGCGCTTTCCCCGGATCGACCTTCTCCTTCCTGCCAGCCGATATCGTTACCCAGATCCTGAACTTCGGCGCGCCCGCACCGATCGACGTGCAGGTCGCGGGGCCGGACACGAAGGGTGGTGAGACCTATGCCCGGCAGCTTGCCGCACGGATGAGCCGTATCCCCGGCATCGCCGATGTGCGCGTGCAACAGGCGGAGAATTATCCCGAACTCGGTTTCAACGTCGATCGCGCACAGGCTGATCGTGTGGGCATCACCGAGAATGACGTGACCCGCAACCTTTCGGTCGATCTTGCCGGCAGCTTCCAGATCGCGCCGACCTTCTGGCTCAATCCCAAAAACGGCGTGTCCTATCCGATCGTGGTGCAGGCGCCGCAATATCGCACCGAAAGCCTGTCGCAGCTCGATAACCTGCCGGTATCGGGCGCGAATCCCGGATCATTTCAGGTGCTCGGCGCGCTCGGCACGCTGCATCGCGAGGCGAGTTCGGCGGTGGTGTCGCATTATGCGGTGCAGCCGGTGTTCGACGTCTATGCGACGACGCAGGGGCGCGATCTCGGCGCGGTGGCGGGCGATATCCAGAAGGTGCTGAAGGATACGCATAGCGCGGTGCCCAAGGGCGCGACGGTGGCGCTGCGCGGGCAGGTGGAGACGATGAACACCGCCTTCACCGGGCTGCTGATCGGTCTCGCCGGGGCGATCGTGCTGATCTATCTGCTGATCGTCGTCAATTTCCAGAGCTGGCTCGATCCGTTCGTGATCATCTCCGCGCTGCCGGCGGCGCTCGCCGGGATCGTGTGGATGCTGTTCGCGACGCACACGCCGCTATCCGTGCCGGCACTGACCGGGGCGATCATGTGCATGGGCGTGGCGACCGCGAACAGCGTGCTGGTGGTGAGTTTCGCCCGCGAGCGGCTGGAAGCGTGCGGCGATGCGTTTCGCGCCGCGATCGAAGCAGGAGCGACACGCTTCCGCCCGGTGCTGATGACCGCGCTGGCGATGATCATCGGCATGGCCCCGATGGCGCTGGGGCTGGGCGAGGGGGGCGAGCAGAATGCCCCGCTCGGCCGTGCCGTGGTTGGCGGGCTGATCTGCGCGACCATCGCCACGTTGGTGTTCGTTCCCGTCGTCTTTGCGATGGCCCATGGCCGCAAGCGGCCGGCCGACACGATCGATCCTTCCCTTCCGCAACACGATCCCATTGGAGACCCGGTTCATGCCTGAAGAGGCGAGTGCAGCCGCCCCGCGCGGGCTGAAGACGGCGGCCATCGCCGCTGCCCTGCTCGCGGCAGTAGTGGTGGGCGCGGGCGCGCTGACGCGTTCGCATGATGTCGATGCCGCGACCAAGGTTTCCGACGCGCAGTCGATTCCCACCGTTCACCTGATCGCGGCGAAGGGCGGTGCGGCGACGGATACGCTCGACTTGCCCGGCACGATGCAGGCGTGGAATGCGGCCAAGCTTTACGCGCGAGGTCAGCGGGTATGTGCGCGGATGGTCGCAGGATATCGGTGCAACCGTCGCCGCCGGCACTCCGCTCGGCACGATCGACACGCCGGAACTGGATCAACAGATCGTCGAGGCGCGCGCTGCGCTGGCCAGCGCCAGGGCGCATGCCGGCCTCGCGCGCAGCACGGCGGCGCGCTGGAACGATCTGCTCACCACCGCTTCCGTTTCGAAACAGGAAGCGGATGAGAAAAACGGTGACCTTGCGGTGAAAATCGCAGCGGTGCGCGAGGCGCAGGCGGCGGTCGGCCGGTTGGAAGCCATGAAATCATTCGCCGTTGTCCGCGCGCCGTTCGCGGGCGTCGTCACCGCGCGCAACGCCGATATCGGAGACCTTGTCGGCCCCGGCAGCGGTGGCAGCCAGCAACCGATGTTCGCGGTCGCCGATACGCGGCGTATCCGCGTTTACGTAAGCGTACCGCAGGCGGATTCGGCGGCGGTTCATCCGGACATGGCGGCGACGCTTGCGGTGCCGGCATTTCCCGGACGCCGCTTCCCGGCACACGTTACCGGTACCTCCGGTGCGGTCGACGCGCAGACCGGAGCGTTTCAGGTCGAGCTTCAGGCAGACAATCCGGGCGACCTGTTGAAACCCGGCGGATTCGCGCAGGTGTCGCTCGATATTCCGGGGCAGAGCGGCGGCGTCGAGGTGCCGTCCAGCGTGCTGTTGTTCCGTGCTGGCGGGAGTGAGGTGGCGACGGTCGATGCGAACCAGCGGGTTCGGCTGCGCCATGTCCAGATCGGGCTGGATAAGGGGCAGACGGTGCAGATTCTCGCCGGCCTCCACGCGGACGAGCGGATCGTCGACAACCCGCCGGATTCGCTGGCGGAGGGCGAATTGGTGCGTGTCGGAGGCGGTGCGCGTGGCTAGGCGCCGGTTCGGTTCGATCGCGCTGGCGGCGGTGGCGTGCACAGTTGGCGGTTGCTCGCTGGCGCCAGCCTATCACCCGCCGACGATATCCACGCCCGCGCATTTCAAGGAAGACGGGACGTGGAAAACGGCGACCCCAGCCGCCGCGTTGCCGGCGCAGTGGTGGACGCTGCTCGGCGATCCGGAGCTTGATCGACTTGAGGAGCGCGTCGCCACCGGCAATCCCACGCTGGCGATCGCGCTGGCGCGCTACGATCAGGCGCGGGCCTATCTGCGCGAGGCGAAATCCGGGCTGATGCCGCAAATCGGGCTGAGCACGAACCTGACGAGCAACCGTCAGTCCGACGATCGCCCGCTGCGCGGATCGAACCAGCCGGACCTTTATGGCGCAGAGACGGTCGGCGGCGCGATCTCTTTCGATCCCGATCTGTGGGGCAGGGTGCGTAATTCGGTTGCGGCGGGCAAGGCCGAGATGGAGGCGAGTGGCGACACGCTGGCCGATGTGCGGCTGAGCCTTCAGGCGCAACTCGCGCTCGATTATGTCCGGCTGCGAGGGCAGGATCGGCAGCTTGCGTTGCTCGCTCAGTCGGTCGACGGCTTCCAGCAGGCGGACGCATTGGTCGAGCGTCGCTTCAATGGCGGCATTGCCTCGGGCGTCGATACCGCGCGGGCCGGATCGCTGCTGGAAGATGCGAGAGCCGAGGTGGAGGAGCTTCGCTCGGCACGCGCATTGACCGAGCACGCGATCGCGAGCCTCACCGGCACCCCGGCCTCAGACTTCACACTCGCCGCCGCTGACACGCGGTTCAGGATCGCGGCGATCCCGCCGGGGCTGCCTTCGACCTTGCTCGAACGACGACCCGATGTGGCTGCCGCCGAGCGAGAGGTCGCCGCCGCCAACTCACGGATCGGGGTGGCGAAGGCGGCATTCTTCCCGTCGATCATTCTGGGCGGAGCCGGTGGCTTCCAGAGCACCGCGCTCGCCGGGCTGATTTCCGCGCCGAACCTGTTCTGGTCGATCGGCCCGGGCGCGATCCTCAATCTGTTCGAGGGCGGGCGGCGGCACGCCAAATTAGCCGAGGCCAAGGCGAATTGGGCCGAGGCGACCGCGCGCTATCGTGCGCTAGTGCTGCAGGCGTTTCAGGACGTGGAGGATCAGCTCGTCCTGCTGGATCGGCTCGGCGCCGGGCAAGGCAATGAGGACAAGGCCGCGGATGACGCCGAGCAGGCGCAACGCATCGCGCTCAACCGTTATGTGAAGGGCGCGGCGACCTATCTCGACGTCGTCACTGCGCAGAGCACGGCGCTAACGCTGCGGCAGCGGGCGCTGTCACTGGAAACGCGCCGTGCGCAGGCAGAGGTGGGATTGATGCGCGCGCTCGGCGGCGGATGGGACGGGGCCGCGAAGAAGGTCGCTGGATAAACAAGACCAGTGGTTGGCCCGGGGGGCGCTAATCGACGAGCATTGCGCGTAGCGTCGCACTCAGGCGTTCCTCGATTTGCGCTCCGTTATCGCAGACAAGGCGCGCCGCGATGCCATGGCGATCCGCCAGCGCGATCCCCGCTTCGCCGCCCAGCACGGCCAAGGCGCTCGCCCACGCATCCGCATCGATCGCTGCGGTGGCGATAACGCTCGCGGCGATCACGTCATTGGCGGGCGGGCGACCGGTATGCGGATCGATATTGTGATCGCCGCGCACATAGCGACCGGATGTCGCCACTGCGAGCCCATGGAGCGCGATGCGCAGCGGGGCGAGCGAGGCATCGGGCGGATTTTCCAGATCGACCCACCATGGCTCCCCGTCGGGGCGAATACCCCGCCCGACCAATTCCCCGCCGACCTCGATCAGCGCGTGCCGGACCCCGTGCGCCCCCAGCAGGTCGGCCACAGCGTCGACCGCATGGCCCTTGGCGATGCCCGACAGATCGAGGGCGATGCCACCGGGTTGGCGCAGACGCCGGGCCGGAGCATCCCACGCCAGCCGCCGCCAGCCGGATTGTGCTCGCGCAGCCGTGATCGCCGCCTCGTTCGGTGTAGGCTGCTGGCCGGGCGGGCCGAAGCCCCACAGATCCACCAATCGGCCAATCGCGGGATCGAATGCGCCGCCGGTAAGCTCGGCGAGCGCGAGCGCGCGTGCCACTACCGTCGCGAAATCGGGTGGGAGCGCGATCCACTCACCAGCAGACCCCCGGTTGAAACGGCTGAGCAGGGAGCCTTCGTCCCAATGGCTCATTTCCGCGACCAACCCCGCGAGCCGGGTGATGATCGCGCTTTCGATGGCGGCGGGATCAGCGGCATGCGGCTTGGCTGCGAGGACACGCCAACGCGTGCCCATCGTTTCGCCTTCCAGCGTAACGATAGGCGCGGTGTGATCGTGCCCCGCAAGGACGGCGGGATCGATCGCCGCCGGCAAGGCGATGCGCGGGCCGCCGCTCAGGGGGTCATCACCTCTACGGTGGTGGTGTAGCTCATGCGGCGCTCGGTCGCCTTGGGGTTGCTCGCTTTGGCATCGGTGGCGGTGGCATTGAGCCAATACATGCCGGCGGTCGGCCAGTTGACTGTCGCTATGCCGTCGTTCGCGGTGGTCACTTCGACCGCACCCTCGGCGTTACGATAGCGTTTGCCGCCCGGGATCACCGTTACCTTCAAACCCGGCGCCGGCTTGCCGTCGATCAAGAAGCGGAAGCGCGCCGGCTCGCCGGCGACCAGCTCGTCGGGATGGGTGATCGGCGCGAACTCAAGGCCCTTGCCAGTCGGCTTGAACACCGTCGTCGTCGGTTCGCCCGCCGTCACGAAAATCTCGTTGCGGCTGAGCGTTTCGCTGACCTTCACCTCGGTGGCGTTCGCCGGGATGTCGGCGATCGTCAGCGGTGCGGGCGCGCCGGGCTGCGGCGGCCCGCGACGGCCGATGCGCTTTTCCACGCCGTCCGCCTTGAAGGTTCCGGAGAAGCCGCTCATTTCGCTGCCGATCTTCCATGTGCCCGGCTTGTCGAGCTTGACGTCGAACACCGAGCGATAACGCCCGGTCGAGCCGTTCTGGATTTCGCCAGCGGCGCCGTCGGGCTGCCAGACCTTCATTTGTTCCAGACGCCCCGGCTGATGATCGGCGTAGAACAGATCGTTCGAGACGGCGCTGTCCACCGTCACCCAGCTATCAGTGCCAGAAAAGACGGTGCCCGACGGCAGGAGCCACATGCGATGCGCGGAAAGCCCCGCCGGCACCGATAGGAGTGCGGCCGCGGCGAGCAGGCGGGTGGTCAGGCTCTTCATATCATCCTCCCAGAAAAATCATCGCTGAACGGTCAGCGGATCTCGATCGCGCCAAGCTCGTGGCTGCCGCTGGCGCGGCCCTTCGCACCGGGCACCGTCAGCGGCACTGTCACGATTTCGCGCCCACCCGTTTCGCGCGCCGCCTCTACGTTCAGCACATAAGCGCCGGGCTTGAGATCGGCGGGGAGCGGGATCTGGTACTGGCCGGGCGCGCGGGTCGCTCCGCTGACCCCGTTCGCCGGCATCGCGAGGCTGCGGCCGCCCTTGCGCCACCAGGCACGCAGATCGGACAACCATTTCGTGCCTGGCTCGTTGCCGCCCTTCTTCACGTCATACCATACCGCAAGCGTGCGCGCCGGGCCGCCAGCGGCAGGCTCCAGCCACACGGCGACATATGGGCGATGATATTCCGCGACCGACAAGCGTGTCACTGTGACGGTGATCGTGCCCGCGCTGGCGGGGGCGGCAATAACCCCGCCGAGGGTAAGCATCAGGGTTGGACGCATCGAAAATCCTCTCAATGGATCAGCAGAATGGCGATCAGCGCCGGAATCACCAGCCCCGCCGCGACCAACGGCCAGGTCGAGGGGCGATGCCGAGCGTGGAGTTGCAGCAGCAACAGGCCGGTGAGCGTGAACAGGATGCAGGCGATCGCGAAAATGTCGATGAACCAGAACCACGCGCCGCCCGCGTTCCGCCCCTTGTGGAGATCGTTCAGATAGGAAACCCAGCCGCGATTGGTCACTTCTGCGGTGATCTTCCCATTTCCACGATCGATGCTCACCCAGGCGTCTCCACCCGGACGCGGCAAGGCGACATAGACCTCTCCGTCGGACCATTCGCCCGCACGGCCGGCCGGATCGAGGCCGACCGCATTTTCCACGGCCGTTGCGACGGCAGCAGGAAGGGCCGCCGCGTCAGCATGAGGACGGGCCAGTTGCGCGCGCAACGGGGACGGAAGTTCGCCAGAACGTTGGGTGACAACCGGGGAGGCGCTGATCGTTGCGGCGTGGTTCAGTGTGATGCCGGTGATGGCGAACAACAGCATCCCGATCAGCGATAGCGCAGCGCTCACCCAATGCCAGGTGTGGAGCTGTTTCAGCCACCAGCTTCGCCATCGCCGGCGTGGCGCCCGAGGGGCGTGAGAGGGGGATGTGGAACTGGTCACCAATCGCCCCTAGCCTGTCCGTGGGGCGTTGAGCAACGGCTATTGCGATGCACTCGCGATAAGATTGCCGATTTTAAGCAAGCCGTTGTTGTTCATTTTATCCGATACAGCGGAAGATACGAACAGGAATATTCGTACAAATGGCCCCCGGAATGATCCGAGGGCCATTTTGTTTTGATTGGAGCCAAAGCGGGGGCCTACGGGAAAATGGCATATACCGTTTGCACCACCTCTCCGGTCGTCATGTCGATCAGCAATGCATCCGGACCGTAGCGAACCCATTCGAAACCGACCGGCGGCAAATCCAGCCCGAACAACCAATAGTCGGACAGGATATAGTCCGGTGACCAATATAGCCGGGGCAGAATCTGGCCGTAGGCATAGCGACGATAGGCGTAGCCATGCGGCGGGTGATACGGCCCAATGCGATAGGCCTGCGGTGCCGTGAAATTATGCCGATAGGCATCGCGATCCATCGTCTGCGGGCGGTTCGCGGTTTCGGGTGGACGCATGATTGGGGCGTAGCCTTGCGGCGCGCGCATCGGCTCTGCCATCATTTGATGACCCATCGGCGGCATGCCGCCGTGCTCGCCCTCCCGTCGTTGCGCATCGGCGGTACCGGCGGCAGTCGTCGCCAGCAGCATCAGCGTAACGTAGAGCAAATCGCGTGAGCGCATGGAGATTCTCTGCATAAAATGCTCCTTCATCGATCAGCGGATAAACGGCATGCGCCGATATAGCAGCGCCGAGTCAGCCGGAGCGTGTCTGCTGGATGAATTCACGGTAACGGGATGCGACGATTTCGTGTCGCCAAGCCATGCTCGAGCGAGGCGCGGAATCAGATGAGGCCGCTGTCGGCGTGCGCCCGCCCGGGATCCCGGATCGTCAAAGCACTTTTCGGAATTTCCGACTGGCTGGGGCGGCAGGATTCGAACCTGCGAATGGCGGCATCAAAAGCCGCTGCCTTACCACTTGGCGACGCCCCAGCATCGGTTGCGGAGGGGCCCCTTAGCGTGCGTTCGCGGGAACCGCAATTGCCGCTGGAGGGATCATTGCTCACGCCAGTCGCCGCGCACCGACATTAGCGTCGATGCGCGGCGCTTTTTCGTTTCACTCGGCGTTAGGCTTCGCTCGATTCGCGCGATAGCGATCGAACCACGCGATTATCGCCGAAGCCTTGGCGGCGCTCTGGGACGGGCGGGCGGCGAGGCCGCCGTGGCTGGCGCCGGGCACCTTTACCAGCGCGGTAGGGACGCCCTGGATCTGGAGCGCGGCATAATATTGCTCGCTCTCACTTACCGGCGTGCGATAATCCTCGCCGCCGACCACCACCAGCGTTGGCGTTTTGACGTTGCCGACGAGGCTGAGCGGCGAACGCTTCCAATAGCTCATTGGATCTTCCCACGGCAGTTTGGCGAACCAATAGCGTGAGGTGAACAACGTGTTGTCCATCGTCAGCGCCTCGCTTGCCCAGTTGATCACCGGCTTCTGTGTCGCGGCAGCCTTGAAGCGATCGGTCTTACCGACGATCCAGGCGGTGAGCACCCCGCCGCCCGATCCGCCGGTGACGAACAGATTGTCCGGATCAGCAGTGCCGTCCGCGATCGCGGCGTCAACCGAGGCGATCAGATCGTCATAATCCTGGCTCGGATAATTCTTGTCGATCAGATTGGCGAATTCCGCACCGTAGGAGGTCGAGCCGCGCGGGTTGGTCCACAGCACCGCATAACCGGCGGCGGCATAAAGCTGCACATCGGTGGAGAAGCTGGGGCCGTAGGCGCTGTTGGGGCCGCCGTGGATCTCGAGGATCAACGGCACCTTTTGTCCCGGCTGGCGCCCTGGCGGGGGTGGCGAGCCACGCGTCGATGGCCCGGCCGTCCGGCGCGGTGACGGCGATCTTGCGCACCGGCGCCATCGTCTTTGCTTCGAGCAGGTTCGCGTTGAGATCCGTGAGCCGTCGGGCCTTTCCGCCCGAGGAGACCCACACATCTGCCGGGGCGTTCGCCTCGCCGCCCGTATAGGCGATCACGCCATTACGAGAGACGGAGAAATCGCCCCCGGTGTAAGGCCGGTCGATCCCGCCGCCAGCGACGTTCTCGACGATGGTCGAGGCGCGGCCATCGAGCGTGATCCGCGCCACCTTGCGCTTCCCGTGATCGTCATAGCTCGCATAGAGACTGTTGCCGTCCGCCGCCCAGCTAGCATCCTCGATCCCGCGATCCAGCGACGGGGTCAGTGAGCGCGGGTTTTCCGCTGCCCGGCCGCCGACGTAGAGCTGCGTATTCTCATAGCTGCGACGATGATCGTCGAACCCGAGCCACGCGACTTTCGATCCATCCGGCGAGAAGCGCGGTGCGGCATCCGGGCCATCCCGGCTGGTGAGGGTGTGCAAGTCGCCGGTCGCGGTGTCGACCGAGATCACCTCGCTGTTCAACACCTGACGCTCGGCATCGGGGGTGCGAATCGCTGAGAACAGGATGGCGCGGCCGTCCGGGCTCCATGAAAGCGGACCATTGTCGTCGAACTTGCCGAAGGTGAGCTGGCGCGCGCCACCGCCGTCCGCCGAGACGACGAAGAGGTGATCGTTGCCCGGCTTGATATAGCCGCCGCCATCGGCGCGGTAGGTGATGCGGTCGATCACCTCCAGCGGCTCGGCCCATTTTGCGCCTTCGGGTTTGGCGGGCGCCTTGCCCAGCGTCATGGCGTCGCCCGCGACCGTAGCGATATAGGCGAGGCGGCGCCCATCCGGCGACCAGGCGAGCGAGTTGGGATCGTTCGGAAGCGCGGTTACGCGCGTCACCGCGTCATTGCCCAACCAGCGGACGAACAATTGCGGGTTGGCACCGTCTGACGCGACATAGGCGATTCGGGTGCCGTCCGGTGACCAGCGCGGGCTTGAGCCGCTCGCGGCGAACGGTTTCTGCCGCCCGGTCGCGACGTCGATCAGCCATAAGGAGGATTGCATACGATCCGACATTACGTCGCCGGACCGGCGGACATAGACGATGCTGCGCCCGTCAGGGCTGATTTGCGGATCGGCGGCGATCGATAGCTGGAACAGATCGTTGCCGGTGAAGGCGCGGGTCGGCGCCTCGGCTGGTTTCGCGCTCGGCTGTGCCTGCGCCATTGCGGGCACGGCGACCGTCGCGAGAAGAAGTGCTGCGAGAAGGCGCATCGATGATTCCCCCGTTTATAATGGCGGAAGGGATGCGTCGCGGCGCTGGCGGTGGCAAGTATGATGTGATCGCGGGCTTGGCGCCCGTTCTCGGGCACGGCGGTCGCCGTGCGGCTGTCATATCAGCAAGGCGATGAAGTCCGCACGGTGGCTCCCTGAGTAGGATTCGAACCTACGGCCGCTCGATTAACAGTCGAGAGCTCTACCGCTGAGCTATCAGGGAATGCCGTGCGGGAGGCGCGTCTATACCCGTCAAAATTTTAGATGCAACCCCAGTTTCATCAGGATTTTCACGCGATGAACTGTTCCATCGTAATCCGGTCGTCGAGCGCGTGTTCGGGATCGAACAGCAGGGTGAGTTCGCGCGCGCGATCCATCGCGATATCCACCTGTGAGACATCGCGGATTTCGCGCTGATCGGCCACGGCAGAGACGGGGCGCTTATCGGGATCGAGGATGCGCAGCGAGATTCGGGCCCGCTCCGGCAGGATCGCACCGCGCCAGCGCCGAGGACGAAACGCGCTGATCGGGGTGAGCGCCAGCAGCGCCGAGCCGAGCGGCAGAATCGGCCCATGCGCCGAGAGATTATAGGCGGTCGATCCGGCTGGGGTGGCGACGAGGATGCCGTCGCAGGCCAGTTCCTCCAGCACGATGCGGTCGTTGACCGTCACCTCGATCTTTGCGGTCTGCCGTGTTTCGCGGAGCAGCGATACTTCATTGATCGCGGGCAGCGTGTGGATGCGGCCATCGATGCCGGTGGCAGTCATCAACAGCGGCGTGACCTTGAAGGCGCGCGCGCGATCGAGCCGGTCATCCAGGCCATGCTGCCGCCACTCGTTCATCAGGAAGCCGACCGTGCCCAGATTCATGCCGAATACCGGGGGCGGGGGGCGGCGTGCCTCCAGCATGGAATGCAGCGTCTGGAGCATGAAGCCGTCGCCACCCAGTGCGATGACCAGATCGGCCTCTTCGATCGAGCACCAATCCCATGCGTCGAACAATTCGGCGCGGGCAGCCTGCGCTGTGGCGGTGGGCGAGGCGACCAGCGCCCGCCGGGGATAGCTCGTCATCCGCCTGTCACGCTCATGTGGCGCGAAACCGCGGGGGCAGCACCGGGCGTCATGTTGAAATCGTGGCGCCGCGGCTTGGCGGCGACGGCTTCGTCGATCGCGGAGTCGAGTGCAGCGACTCCCCCCGAGCGCAATGCGTCCTTCAGGTCCATCTGATCGTCATGGCCAAGACAGGAATATAGCCGCCCCTCGGTCGTCAGTCGCACGCGGTTGCATCCGTCGCAGAAATTGGCCGTGAGCGGAGAGATCAGCCCGAGCCGTGTATCGCTGCCCGCCACGCGCCAGTAACGCGCGGGGCCGCCGGTGCCCTGCATCTCGCGAACGAACGAATGACTCGCCGAAAGCTGTTGGAACACGTTGGTGAGAGGAAGGAAGCGGTCGATGCGATCTTCGTCGATCGCGCCGAGCGGCATGGTTTCGATCAACGTCAGATCCAACCCTTCGGTCACGCACCAATTGAGCATGGCCGGAATTTCTTCATCGTTCAGGCCCTTTAGCGCGACCATGTTGATTTTCACCCGCAGACCAACAGCCCGCGCCGCCGCTATTCCGTCGAGCACCTGCGCCACATCACCGTGCCGGGTGATGAAGCGAAAACGATCCGGGTCACGGCTGTCGAGGCTGACGTTGATGCGGCGGATGCCGGCGTCGAACAGCGCCTGGGCGTGATCCGCGAGCCGCGTGCCGTTGGTGGTCATCGTGAGTTCGTCGAGCCCATGCCCGACATGCGTGCCGAGCCGACGAACCAGATCGATAACGTCGCGTCTTACGAGTGGCTCGCCGCCGGAGAGGCGAATTTTGCGAACCCCGCGCGCGATGAAGCGTTCGGCGATGATCGCGATCTCCTCCAGCGCGAGCAATTTGCTACGCGGCAGAAATGTCATGCGTTCGGCCATGCAATAGCGACAGCGCAGGTCGCAACGATCGGTAACGGAGACGCGCAGATAGCTAATCCCACGTCCGAAGCCGTCGACGAGCGCGCCGGGCGCATGAAGATCGGTGGCCGCCATCGCCCTGGAGAGCTAGGCGCTCCGGCCCGGTGCGGCAAGTCTGCGGTAAATATCGGCCCGGATCGGTCATGAAATGATTGGCGAGCGGGCCTTGGGGCGCTAACAAATCCTTAATGAAGGGTCAGCCGCGCTTTCCGAAGCCCACCACCACGATCGCGATCGCCCCCGATGCGGCGCGCGGCGACCTGGAGCCGCTGCTTGCAGCGGCCGGTTGGCTGAGCAGCGATGCCGCGCCGCTCGTCCGGCTAGTGGATGCGCGCGCCGGGCTGGCGACACTCGCCGCACTGGCGCCGGTCGCGTTCGAAGAACAGGCGGCACTGGTCGCGATCCTCGACTCGGATAGCATGTCGGCCGCCGCTTATGATGCTGGTGCGACACATATCGTGATTGGTGAGGAGCCGGCCGCCTTGCTGCTTATGCTGCGCTTTGCTGCGCGGCATGCCCGGCGCGTGCGACGACAGGCCTTCGCGCGGCGCGGCGAGGAAGCGGCCCCCGGCGAGGTCGCGCGTTTCCTTGCGACCCGGGACGCTGAAGGAGGCTCGCCGGCGATGCTGGCGATCAGCCTGACCCGCTTCGATATCGTCAATGCGGCGTTTGGGCGCTCGATCGGCGACGCGTTGCTGGCTGCGGCTTTTGCGCGAATCGTCGATGCGTTGGGCGGTATCGCTCCCGATGATCGTCAGATAGCGCGTGGCGATGGCGCAGCATTCGAGATTGCGCTCGCCACCGACGAAGCCGCCATCGTTCAGGCGCTGAACGCGATCGAGGCCGCGCTCGCGCGTCCATTCGATACCGGCGATGCGATGATCAACCTAGGCGCGCGGATCGGCGTGGCGCGTGGCGGCTCGGTTGCGGAGCTGCCGGCCCGCGCCCGTGATGCGCTGGATGCCGCGCGCGGTAGCGACAGCGCGGCGGTGCGGCAGGCATCGCGCACCTATGCGGCGCCGCTCGCGCGCCTTGCCGCGGATCTGCACCGCGCGATCGATCGCAACGAGATCGCGATCCTGTTCCAGCCGCAGGTGGCGCTTGCCTCAGGCGCGATCACCGGCGTGGAAGCGCTGGCGCGATGGGATCACCCGTCACTCGGCACATTGGGAGCGGAAACCTTGTTCGCGGCGGCCGATCGAGCCGATCTCGGCGCAGCACTATCGGAGCATATCCTTGTCCGCTCGCTCGCGATCGCCTCGCAATGGCCGGCGATGCTGCGGAATCTGCGGATCGCCGTGAATGTCACTGCCGCCGATGTGGCGCGCCCCGATTTCGCACAGCGCTTCGTCGATCACGTGACGGCGAGCGGAATCGTACGCGGACGGATGACGGCCGAAATCACCGAAACCGGTTTGATCAGCGACCTCGATATCGCCGCAGCCGCGCTCGGCGCGCTGCGGGAGCAGGGAGTGCGGGTTGCGATCGACGATTTCGGCACCGGCTATTCCAGCCTCGCCTATCTGAAGGCGTTGCCGCTCGATTATCTCAAGATCGACCGCAGCCTGACGCGCGACATCGCCGGTTCCGCGCGTGACCGGGTGATCGTGCGCGGCGTGATCGCGATGGCGCATGCGCTAGGCCTCGCAACGATCGCGGAAGGCGTGGAGACGGCGATCGAGCGCGATATGCTCGCGGGTGAGGGCGGCGATCTCTATCAGGGCTATCTCTGCGCGGGGCCGCTCGACAGCGACGCGCTGGCCACGCTCTTTGCCGCCTGGACGCTCAACCCGCGGCCTTCGCCAGCCCCTTCGACAATTGCAGCGCACCGTTGAGCCGGGCATCCGGGTCCGGCCAGGCGCGGGTCAGCGCGAATTTCGAATCCGGGCGCAGCTTGGCGATCGCGCCGAGCCGCTGGACATAAGCGAGCAGCCCGTCGACGTTCGGGGGCCGATCATCGTGGAAGGTGACGAGCGCGCCCTTCGGTCCGATATCCATCTTCGCGACGCACGCCTTTTTGGCGTTCATCTTGATTTCGATCACCCGGATCAGATTTTCGGTCGGCTCGGGCAGCTTGCCGAAGCGGTCGATCATCTCGGCGGCGAATGACTCGAGCGCCCGCTTGTCGTCCAGCTCGTTCAGACGGCGATAAAGGCCCATGCGCAGATCGAGATCCGGCACGTAATCTTCCGGGATCAGGATCGGTGCGTCGACGGTGATCTGCGGCGAGAAATCGCGCGGACGCTGGGCGAGGCCGCCGGCCTTGGCGTCCATGATCGCCTCTTCCAGCATCGACTGGTAGAGTTCGTAGCCGACCTCCTTGATATGACCGGATTGTTCGTCGCCGAGCAGATTGCCCGCGCCGCGGATGTCGAGATCGTGGCTGGCGAGTTGGAATCCTGCCCCCAGCGTGTCGAGATCGGAAAGCACCTTCAGCCGCTTTTCCGCCGCATCGGTCATCTGCCGTTCCGGCGGGGTGACGAGATATGCGTAAGCACGCGTCTTGGAACGCCCGACGCGTCCGCGTAGCTGATAGAGCTGCGCGAGGCCGAAGCGATCGGCGCGGTTGATGATCATCGTATTGGCGGAGGGGATGTCGATCCCGCTCTCGATGATCGTGGTGGAGACGAGCACCTCGAACTTCTTGTCGTAGAAGGCGCTCATCCGCTCCTCTACCTCGCTCGCCGCCATCTGGCCGTGCGCGATGACGTAGCGGATTTCGGGCACCTCGTTGCGCAGATATTCCTCGATATCCGGCAGGTCCGCGATGCGCGGGGTGACGAGGAAGCTCTGGCCGCCACGATAATGCTCGCGCAGCAGTGCCTCGCGCAGCACCACCGGATCCCATGGCATCACATAGGTGCGTACCGCGAGGCGATCGACGGGCGGCGTCTGGATCACCGATAGCTCGCGCAGGCCGGACATCGCCATCTGCAATGTGCGCGGGATCGGTGTGGCGGTGAGCGTCAGCACATGGACGTCGCTTTTCAGCGCCTTCAGCCGTTCTTTGTGGGTGACGCCGAACCGCTGTTCCTCGTCGACGATGACAAGGCCGAGCCGCTTGAATTCAAGGCTTTTGGCGAGCAGCGCATGGGTGCCGACGACGATATCAATGTCGCCCGATGCGACACGCTCCTTGGTCGCCTTCGTTTCATTGGCACTGACGAGACGCGAGATCCGGCCGATGTTGAGCGGGAAGCCTTCGAAGCGGGTGACAAAATTCTGGTAGTGTTGGCGCGCGAGCAATGTGGTGGGGCAGACTACGGCCACCTGCATTCCCGCCATCGCGGCGACGAAGGCGGCACGCAATGCAACCTCCGTCTTGCCGAAGCCGACATCGCCGACGATCAGCCGGTCCATCGGCTTGCCGGCGGAAAGATCGCCCAGCACATCCTCGATCGCGCGATCCTGATCGTCGGTTTCCTCATACGGGAAACGATCGACGAACGTCGGATAACCGCTCGAATCCGGCTCCGCGACATCGCCCGAGCGCAGCGCGCGTTCGGCTGCGATCGCGATCAACTCACCCGCGATTTCGCGGATGCGCTCCTTCATCCGCGCTTTGCGCCGCTGCCAAGCCTCGCCGCCGAGCTTGTCGAGCGCGGCGCCTTCCTCGCTCGAGCCGTAGCGTGAGAGGACCTCGAGATTCTCGACCGGCACGTAGAGCTTGTCGCCACCGGCATAGGTCAGCGCGACGCAATCGTGGGGCGCCTTGCCCACCGGGATCGAGGTCAGCCCCTCATATCGGCCGATTCCGTGATCGACATGGACGACGAGATCGCCAGGCGAGAGCGTCGCCAGTTCCGCAAGAAAGGCGTCGGCCGACTTGCGCCGCTTGTGGCGGCGAACAAGCCGGTCGCCGAGCATGTCCTGCTCGGTCAGCATCCCGACGCGCGGCGCGGTGAAGCCGTGATCGAGCGGCAGGACGACCAGCGCGACCTGCGTCTCGCCGACCCCCAAGTGCCTCCTGCCACGTCTCGACCGGCTTGGCGCCGTGGAGCCCGTGATCCGTGAGCAGCGTCGCCGAGCCGGTCGCGCGCGCCGATCGAATAGCTCGCCAGCACCGGCGTGCAGCCCGTCCTTGCGCAGCTTGGCGAGGTGCGCAAAGACCACCGCCTCGTAGACATATGGTCACGCCGGCATGCGCGCTCGGGCGCGAAATCGCGCGCGCCGTCGACCCCGAAATCGACCACCCTGGCCGATTCGGGTTCATGGAAGGCGGTCGTCACGATGCGCGGTCGCCGCGTCCAGCGCCCGCGCGCCATTCGCCATCGTCGAGGTAGAGCGTCCTGGCAGGGCAGCGCGCGATAGCTGCCGGGCTGCGCGGCCTCGGCGCGTTTGCGGTTCTCGTAATAGTCGGCGATCGCTTCCAACCGGCCCTCTGCGGCGGCGGTAACTCCGTTGTCGCGGATCACCAGTGCATCGTGGCCGAGATGATCGAACAATGTGGCGAGCTTTTCCTCAAACAGCGGCAGCCAATGCTCCATGCCGGCCAGCCGGCGCCCATCGCTCACCGCCTGATAGAGCGGATCGCCGGTCGCGGTCGCGCCGAAAGTCTCGCGGTAGCGGCTACGGAAGCGTTTGACGCTGTCCTCGTCCAGCAGCGCCTCGGATGCGGGGAGCAGGGTGAAGCCGTCGATCCGCCCAGTGGTGCGCTGGTCGTCTGGATCGAAGGTGCGGACGCTCTCGATCTCGTCGCCGAAGAAATCGAGCCGCAGCGCCTGTTCCTCGCCGCTCGGGAACAGATCGACGATCCCGCCGCGAATCGCATATTCGCCAGCGTCGTGGACGGTATCGGTGCGGACATAGCCGTTCGCCTGAAGCAGCGCGGCGAGCCGGTCGAGGCTGATCCGCTCACCCGGCTTCAGATTGGCGACGAGCTGGCGGATGCGGAACGGGGTGAGCGTGCGCTGCGTCGCGGCATTGGCGGTGGTGAGCACCAGTTGCGGCGCGCGCGGCTTGTGCTGCAGGCGATGCAGCGCGCCGATCCGCTCCGCCATCACGCGTAACGTGGGGGAGGCGCGATCGTAAGGCAGGCAATCCCATGCCGGAAATTCGACGATCTCCAGCTCCGGCGCGAAGAAGTGCGCAGTCCCCGCAATTGCCCGCATCGCCGCCTCGTCCGGCGCGATGAACACCGCCCGCTTCGTCGGCGCCGCGCGCGCGAGATCCGCCAGCAGCGACGGCAGGAAGCCCGCGGGCACGCCGGCGAGCGTCAGCGATTGGGTGGCGGAAAGGATCTGTTTCAGGTCGGGCATGGAAATCTCTCCCCTCCGTGGAAGGGAGGGCTGAAAGGGATCGGGAGGCGCGGCGTTCCCGCTATTCGGGAACCTGCACGTAATTCAGCCCGCGCATCGCCTGCATCATCGGGCCATCCCATTGCGGCGGGCAGGGGATGGAGCCGATCGCCCAACCCATGATGTCCACGTCCTGCTCTTCCAGCAAAGTCTCGAACCAGTCCAGTTCAGCGGCGCTCCAGTCGACGTGGTGAGCATCGAAAAAGCCGCCGATCATCATGTCGGCCTCGCGCGTGCCGCGATGCCACGAACGGAATTTCAGGCGCTTTAGGCGGATTGCGTGGTCCATCGGTCCTCAACGTCAATTGCCCGGCGGGCGCTGGCGGCGCGCGTCGGGTGCGGGTAATGCGCCATGTAGGCATGAGACCAGATATCCTCAATCCGCTGTTCGCAGAGATCACCGCGCTGAAGGGCGTGGGGGCGGCGTTGGCCAAGCCGCTCGACCGGCTGGGGATCGCGCGCGTGGTGGATCTGCTGTTCCACCTGCCGACCGGATGGGTCGATCGCCTGCCGCGCGAGACGCTGGACGCCAGCGATGCGGGGCGGACGATCGCGATCACGCTGGTGCCGCGCGATATCCGCAGCACCGGCAGCGCGCGTGCGCCGACGCGGGTCCATGCCACCGATGCGGCGGGCAATCCGGTGAGCCTGGTTTATTTCGGTGGATCCTCGGGCTGGGTGCGCAAGCTCTACACGATCGGCGAATCGGTGCGCATCTCCGGCAAGCTCGAAAGTTACGGGCAGGAGCTTCAGATCATCCACCCCGATATCGAGGGCGATGAGGGGTTTCGCGAGCGCGAGCCGATCTATCCGCTGTCGGAAGGGATCACCTCGCGCCGCCTCGCCGGACTGATCGAGCAGGCGCTGGCCCGCGCACCAGATCTGTCCGAGTGGATCGAGCCGGGGCTGAAGGCGAAGCGCGACTGGCCGGGCTGGCGCGAGGCAATCACCCGCATCCACACCGATCCGGCCGATCAGCTGGCGCGGACGCGGCTCGCTTATGACGAAGTGTTCGCCAACCAGCTCGCGCTGATGCTGGTCCGCGCGGACAGCCGCAAACGGCGCGGCCGCGCGCTCGCCGGCGACGGACGGCTGCGGGACATGCTCAAGCTGCCCTATGCGCTAACTGGCGCGCAGGCGCGGACGGTGCGGGAGATCGAGGGCGATCTCGCGCAGGAGGCGCCGATGCTGCGGCTGCTGCAAGGCGATGTCGGCTCGGGCAAGACGCTGGTTGCCGCGCATGGCGCTATGCTGATCGCGGTCGAAGCTGGTGCGCAGGGCGCGATGCTCGCGCCGACCGAAATCCTCGCCCGACAGCATTATGAGACGTTGCGGCGTACGCTCGCCGGGCTGCCGATCGAGATTGCGGTGCTCACCGGGCGCGACAAGGGGCGAGCGCGGGAGGCGACACTGATGGGGCTCGCGGACGGCTCGATCCATATCCTCGTCGGCACCCATGCGATCTTTCAGGAGGCGGTCGGCTATCGCGATCTCGGGCTCGTGGTGGTCGACGAGCAGCATCGCTTCGGCGTCGCCGAGCGCATGGCGCTGGCCGCGAAGGGGCGCACCACGCCGCACCTGCTCGCGATGACCGCCACGCCGATCCCGCGCACGCTCACCCTCGCGCAGCATGGCGAGATGGACCAGAGCCGGCTCGACGAGATGCCGCCGGGCCGCGAGCCGGTCGAAACGCGGGTGATCAGCGAGGAGCGGCTGGACGAGGTGGTCGAAGCGCTCGGCCGCCATCTGGCTGAGGGCAAGCAGGCCTATTGGGTCTGCCCGCTGGTTGAAGAGAGCGAGAAAAGCGATCTCGCCGCCGCCGAGGCGCGGGCGGCCGCGTTGGCCAGCCGTTTCGGGGATCGCGTCGGGCTCGTTCACGGTCGCATGAAAGGCGCGGAGAAGGATGCGGTGATGAGCGCATTCGCCGCCGGGCAGCATGGCGTGCTGGTTGCGACGACGGTGATCGAGGTCGGTGTCGACGTGCCTAATGCCACGCTGATCGTGATCGAACACGCCGACCGCTTCGGGCTGGCGCAACTCCATCAGTTACGCGGGCGCGTCGGGCGCGGTGGGGGGCATTCGGTGTGTCTGCTGTTGCGCGGGAATGCCTTGTCCGAAACCTCGCGTGCGCGGCTCGCTTTGATGCGCGAGACCAATGATGGTTTCCGTATCGCGGAGGAGGATCTCCGGCTGCGTGGCGCGGGCGAACTGCTCGGCACACGGCAATCGGGGGAGGCGATGTTCCGGCTCGCGACGAGCGATTTGCTCGGGGAATTGCTCCCGCCTGCCACCGATGACGCGCGATTGCTGATCGATCGTGACGGCGGGCTGGCGGCGGATCGCGGGCAGGCCGCCCGCACCGCGCTCTATCTGTTCGAGCGCGATGCGGGCGTGGCGCTGCTGCGTTCAGGATGAGGTTCGGCCGCTTCCCGATGGGGGAAACGGCCATATTCTCAAAGCCCGCGGAAGCTATCCACGTCGCGAGCCGGTCCACCGCCAGATGGCGCGTGAAGTGGTTCGATGTCGATCGGCTGCGGCGGATCGAAACCGCCCTCCCATTTCGCCACGACCGCGCTGGCCACGGCGTTGCCGATCACGTTGGTCGCGGTGCGCCCCATGTCGAGGAAGTGATCCACCGCGAGGATCAGCAGCAGCCCGGCCTCCGGGATATTGAACATCGGCAGTGTCGCGGCGATCACGACAAGGCTGGCGCGCGGCACGCCGGCGATGCCCTTCGATGTCACCATCAGCACCAGCAGCATTGTGATCTGCGTCTCGATCGGCAGGTGGATGCCATAGGCCTGTGCGATGAACATCGCCGCGAACCCCATGTAGATCATCGATCCGTCGAGGTTGAACGAATAGCCCAGCGGCAGCACGAAGCTTGCGACGCGCGGCGGAACGCCGAAGCGGTCGAGTGCTTCCAGCATACGTGGATAGGCTGCTTCGGAAGAGGCGGTGGAGAAGGCGACGAGCAACGGCTCGCGCACGTAACGGACCAGATCAGTGATGCGTCGCCCGATAAACAGGAAACCGATGCCGATCAGGATGGCCCATAGGACGAACAGCGAGAGATAGAAGGTGCCCATGAAATAGGCGAGCTGGCCGATCACCTTCGGTCCGCGCTCGGTCAGCGTACCGGCGACGGCGGCGAACACCGCGAACGGCGCGAAACGCATCACATAATCGGTGATCTGCAACATCACGTGGACGAGCGCATCGATCGCGCGGACCAGCGGCGCCGCTTTCTCACCCACCGCCGTGATCGCGACGCCGACGAAGACCGAGAAGATCACGATCTGGAGAATCTCGTTCTTCGCCATCGCGTCGACCATCGAGGTCGGGAAGATATGGGCGATGAAATCCTTCAGATTGAAGGCGGCGGTTTCAACTCCGCTTCCGGCCGTGGTGGCGGGCAACGCCAGGTGAACGCCGACGCCGGGCTGGAAAATGTTGACCAGCACCAGACCGAGGCCAAGCGACAGAAAGCTTGCGCCGATGAACCAGCCGAGGCTGCGTGCCCCGATCCGGCCGAGCGCCGCGGTATCCCCCATCTGCGCGATGCCGGAGACAAGCGTCGCGAAAACCAACGGGGCGATGATCATCTTGATCAAGCGCAGGAATACGGTGGTTACGATCGAAAAGTAGCCGGCGAGCGTGTCTAGCCGCGCCTGCGATGCGGCGCTGCCGTCTCCGATCGATGTGTTGAGTGCCAGCCCGCAGACGAGGCCCAGCACCAGCGCGATCAAGATATAGGTGGTTAGCCTCTTGCCCATGGATACTCCCGGAAAAAATCGGCTGGAGGCAAAGGGGATTGCGACAGCGCGGTCAAGCACCGTATCGTTTTCGCTTATGATGATCGACCGCTTTATGCCGACGCGACGGGGCCTGTTGGGTGCTGCTGCGCTGTTGCCGCTCGTCAATCTGGGGGAAGCGGTCCGGGCCGCCGAACCAGATCTGGCCGTGCTCAAGGACATCACGACCGATGTGAAAGCGATCGACGCGCCTGAACGCACCGCGCGACTGGCGCGGGCGCAGGCGTTGATGCGCGATCACGGCATTGGCGCGATCTTGATCGAGCCGGGATCGAGCATGATCTATTTCACCGGTGTCGCCTGGCGGCGCAGCGAGCGGCTCACCGCCGCGATCATCCCCGTTGAGGGCGAGCCTTGCATCGTCACCCCGTTCTTCGAGGAACCTTCGGTGCGCGAAACGCTCGCCGTCCCCGCAGAGGTGCGCGTATGGCAGGAGGATCAAAATCCGCTCGCCGTGGTCGCGGGCTTCCTGCGCGATCGCAAGCTCGGTGGCCGGCCGGTGGGGATCGAGGAAACGGCGCGCTTCTTCGCCTTCGATGGCCTTGCGCGTGCATTGCCCGAAGCAAAGCTAATCTCCGCCAATCCGATCGTGCGGGGTTGTCGCATGATCAAGAGACCGGCGGAACTCGCGCTGATGCAGGCGGCAACCGATGTGACGATCGCAGCCTATCGCTGGCTCCATCCACGCGTCGAAAAGGGCATGACCGGCGCGGAGATTGGGGCATTGATGACAGCCGCGACCCGACGGCTGGGCGGCGATGTGGAATTCTCTATGGCCCTGATCGGGGAAGCCTCCGCCTATCCGCACGGCAGCCGCGAGGTGCATCGCGTGGCGGATGGGCAGGTCGTGCTCATGGATTGTGGTTGCACGGTGCAGGGGTATCAGTCGGATATCTCGCGGAGCTGGGTGCACGGAACGGCGAATGCGGCGCAGCGCAAATTATGGGCTCAGGTGGCGGACGGGCAGCGTATCGCGCTGGCGGCGGCGAAGATCGGCGCGCCAGCCGGATCGGTCGATGATGCGGTGCGCGCTGCTTATACCAAATGGGGCTATGGTCCCGGTTACGAGCTTCCGGGCCTGTCGCACCGCACTGGGCATGGCATTGGGATGGACGGGCACGAGCCGGTCAACCTCGTCCATGGCGAGGCGATGCCGCTCGCGGCCGGTATGTGTTTTTCCAATGAGCCGGGCATCTACATTCCGGGCCAATATGGTGTGCGGCTGGAGGATTGTTTCCACATGACGGCCGATGGCCCGCGCTGGTTCAGCACGCCGCCGACGTCGATCGATGCTCCGGTTTGAGGCAAGGCCATTGCCAAGTGGCTGATGTTCCGATTATGTTCCGGCGATGATAGAAACTGCCGTCATCGCTCTTGTCGCCGTTGTCGTTGGGCTCGCGCTTGGCTGGTTTATTGCGCGGCGTGACGTCGCGGGCTTGCGGGCAGAGCGCGATCAGCGCGCAGACGAATTCAGGAAGGCAATTGTCGATCTCGCCGCCGCGACGGAGCGTGCGAAGGCGGCAGATGGTTTGCGCAGCGAACTCGACGCAATCCGGGATGAGCGTGACAATGCTCGCACAGAGCTTGCCCGCCGCGAAACCGAGGCGGAGGCGTTCGAGGCGCGCCTCACCGAATTCAAGGAAGCGAAGGACGATATGGCCGGGCGCTTCCGAGAGGTCGCCGGCAATCTGCTCGGTGAGGCGCAGAAGGCTTTTTTGGAGCGCGCCGACGAGCGCTTCCGTCAGTCGGAGGAAAGTGCGGGGCAGGGGCTGAAGGCGCTGCTCCAGCCGGTCACCGAGCGACTTCAGCGATACGAAGAAGGCGTCGCCAAGGTAGAGGCAGAACGGCGCGATGCGTTCGGCTCGCTCCATGGCCAGATCGAGGCAATGCGCATCGGGCAGGAATCGGTTCGAGCGGAGGCGCAGAAACTGGTCAACGCGCTGCGCGCCGCACCCAAAGCGCGCGGACGCTGGGGTGAGCAGCAGTTGCGTAACGTACTCGAAACCTGCGGGCTGGCCGAACATACCGATTTCGCGATGGAGGTCAGTGTCACCGGCGATGACGGCGAAAGGTTGCGTCCCGATGCCGTGGTGCGCGTGCCGGGAGGCAAATCGCTGGTGATCGACGCCAAAGTGTCACTCAATTCCTATCAGGACGCGTTTGCTGCGGTTGACGAGAAGGAGCGTCAGCTTGGGTTGACCGCGCACGCCCATGCGATGCGGGCCCACGTCAACACTCTGGGCGCCAAGGCTTATTGGAGCCAGTTCCCCGACGCGCCCGACTATGTGATCATGTTCGTACCGGGCGAACATTTTCTCTCCGCCGCGCTGGAGCACGATTCGACCTTGTGGGACGCGGCGTTCGACAAACGTGTTCTGCTTGCGACGCCGACCAATCTGATAGCGATCGCGCGCACCGTCTCGGCTGTGTGGCGGCAGGAGCGCCTGGCGACCGAGGCGCGACAGATCGGCGCGCTGGGCAAGGAATTATATGATCGGCTCGCCAAGGCGGTCGGCGATCTGCGCGTGGTGGGCAGCGGGCTCAACACTGCGGTCAAAAACTACAACACCTTCGTCAACAGCTTTGAAACGCGAGCACTCGTAAGTGCGCGCAAGCTGCGGGATTTGAATATCGAGCCCGGCGCGCGCGAGATCGAATCGATCTCGCCGGTGGAATTGCTCGCGGGTCATGCAGAGAGCGAAGCGGATAAGCTGACCGCGGAATAGCTCTTTTGATCCGAGGCGGGCCGCCGCACTTGGTTATCAGGCGACGGCGTTTTTCAGTGCGAGAAGCGATACCTGTCGCTGGCTTTTCGCAATTTGTCGTTGTCGGCGGATCAGCTCCCCCGTCGCGCCGAGGCGCGGGCGTCAAGGAGTTGCCACAACCCCCGATGCTGGGCGAGCAACTGCTGCACACCGAAGGTAACGGCGCGCCGAGTCGCGCTGCCGCCGCCAAGATCATCGAGCATGGCGATTGTCTGGCGGTCGGTTGGTAATGGGCTCCGCTCCGGGAAAATACCGACACGCTCGCCGGCGATGACGAGTACGCGGCGGATCGAGGTCCATTCGAGCAGGAACGCCGCCGTCGCGCCAACCGCGCAGCCGACACGATCGGATTCAGCCAACATCGTCAGCGCGTGACGCTGCGAGACGATCGCTGCTTCCGATTGTGCCTGACCCGGCGTGGAGGGCAACGGGCCGACCGCAGCGGTCAGCGTTGCGAGCAAATTACGTTCAGCGTCGAAAGCCAGTGCGGCCGCAGACAACCATTCCCGCACAGCACCCGATGAACCCGGGGCGGTACCCGCCTGATCAATGATACTCGGCGCCATCCCGTGCAGGGCACACAGTGCATGCACCGCATCGGCCAGATCACGCAGGGGTGTCGCCGGATAGGCGAGCGCGACCGGCCAGCTCGCGTTGCCGGTCCCATCCGCATCGACCAATACGGCGATGGATTCACCCAGAAGGGCAGGGGCGGAAGTTGAAACTATTTGCACGATGGTCCCTTGTACAGCACGCCTCGCCGCGACTTATCGTGCGAGATGGTGATCAAGCGGTCCTTCTAGCGTGCCGACGTAAAGACAGAGTTTATGCGACGGCGCGAACGATCGTGATCGCCAACTCCTCGATTCTCCCAGCGATCGTGACAGCCCCGACGCCGATCGCCACCGGCATCGGGGCCGCGCCATGGATCAGGCATTCCGCTGTCACGCTCCGCGCGATGCCGTCGGTCGCGACGGCATCGAGTGCGTGGCCGGCCTGAACCCGACTGCCCACGGTAAGCAAAGAGGCGAAGCGGGCGGTCGCCAGCGCTTCAGCCGCGATGCCGGTCAGCGCCGCCAGATCCGGGGAAGGCGCGACCACATAACCGCGCAGATTTATTCTGACATTGATCGCGCCGGATGCGGCGCCTGCTTCGGACATCGCCAGCAATTGTGCGCGGATAGCGGCAAGCGCCTGCTCGGTCGTGACATCGACCGCGCGCAACAGGCAACCAGTCGGAAACGGCGTGAGATCGCAACGCAGGCGCCGTGAGAGGAAGGTCTCGGGCACAATCTCGATCGACTCGGCGATCCCGCTGGCGATTACCCGTGCAATCGCGTCATCAAGCATTGCGCCGCCGGACGAGGCGATTTCTCCTGGACGAGAACTGCTCCGCATCACTGCGCCGTACCGAGCGCGCGCCGCGCTGCTAGCCAGCGCCACACGCCCCTCTCGATCGAGGATCATCGCGATTGTGCCATCAGCGTCGAGCAATGTGGCGAGCGCGTTGTTATCGGCGGGCGCGACCGAAAGGGGTGCGCATAAAGCTTCCATCACGTCGATAGAGGTCAGCGCATAGCGTGGTCGGCCGCGGTGGAGGATATAGACCGGCGCTCGGGCCGCGCGTTCCTGCCACAATCCGAAATGGCGGACGAGTTGCGACGCGGTGACGCATTGCTGATCACCAGGGCGGATCGATGGGGTGTCGTTCATCGCACGAATCTGATCGCCGAGCGACGATTCCCGCAATGGGGCGGCTCCGTTCCGGATCGGTTGAGATCGGCAAATTGCGGGCATTGTCGCCGGAACGGAGATGATTTGCGCAAACTTCGCCGACCTTATGCCCTTTAGCGGTCGGATCGACGTCCGTGTTTCACGCAGCAATCATGGCAAAAGTCGTCGACCATGTCGCAAGCGCTGCGTGGCTAGAAAGAACGGACCGGCGGCGAAACAGTCCACCTTCGTCGCTGGAAGGGGAGCGATTGTGGGCATGGTCCCTCGCCCGACGCTCTCCGTTTGGTCGCATGACACCTCTTCGGAGGGAGGTGCGGTTTCCCCGGCGGCGTTCTCGTCCATTCGCCGCCGGGACTTTTCGGGAGATCAGGATGCTTCGCCCAAATATTCTGTCGCTTGGAGCGCTGGCCGCGATCCTGCCCGCCCCGGCGTCAGCGCAGACGCTGCTGGATGTGATCGATTCGCTCGTGTCTCTGGACGCTCGCGTCACGCTTCAGGCTGGATCGATCACGTTGATTGACGGCCGCATCACCACCAACACACAGGCGATCACACAATTGGAAGCGGATCGCGCCTCGCTCCTGGATCGGCTGGCCGTAATCGATTCGGCTGCGGCGGCTGCGGCGGTCAATTTGCAGGCGCAGCAACAGGCGCTGGGTTCGCTTGCAGGGCAGCTTAGCGCATCGGTCGGTGTGGCGAACGCGTTGACGCTCGACGTCCAGGCGCAGGGTTCCGCGATCGGCACGCTGAATGCGCAGCTTGGCGCGACCGCGAACGCCGTTGCTCAACAGGGGATTCGCATCGATGTGGTGAACCAGATCGTGTTGGCAGCGCAGGATTCCGTCGTCACGTTGCGTGGCGATCTCGATGAAGGGCGGGCTGGGATGATACGGCAGGTGTATCCGAATGGGCCGATCACGATCGGGGCGCAAAGTGGTGGTAGCTCGGTTTCATTTGCGGGCACCGCCGGGGATCGCCGGCTGACCGGGGTGGCCGATGGGATCGCCGTGAACGACGCCGCGACCGTCGGTCAACTCACCGCATCGAGCACCGCCACTTTATCCGCAGCGAACGGCTATACCGATCGCAGCGCAGCGGCGACGTTGACGGCGGCGAATGACTATACCGATCGGGCGATGGCCGAGACGCTGGATCGTGCCGCCGTCACCAGCCGGCAGATGATCGCGGCGAACAATGTCGAGTTGCGTCGAGACATGAGCGCGCTCGCGGCTGGATCGAACGCGCTCTCTGCGTTGCCGCAGGCGTTCATTCCCGGGCGTGGCATGATGGGCGCGGCGATCGGCGGCAGCCGGGGACAGACCGCGTTCGCGATGGGGCTGTCAAAGGCGTTCATCGGTGAGAATGCGCCGGTAGTGCGGGCGGGCGCCGCCGTCGACACGCGGCATGGCGATTTCAGTTACAATGCCTCGGTCGGTTTCCACTTCTGACCGAAAAGAGAAGGGCGGCCCGCGAGCCGCCCTTCGTGTCGTCGTTTACTGATCGAGGAAGGAGCGCATCTTGCGGCTGCGGCTCGGGTGCTTGAGCTTCCGCAGCGCCTTCGCCTCGATCTGCCGGATGCGCTCACGCGTCACGCTGAACTGCTGGCCGACCTCTTCCAGCGTATGATCGGTGTTCATGCCGATGCCGAAGCGCATGCGCAGCACGCGCTCTTCGCGCGGGGTGAGGCTGGCGAGGACGCGGGTGACGGTTTCCTTCAGGTTCGCCTGGATCGCGGCATCCACCGGGATGATCGCATTCTTGTCCTCGATGAAATCGCCGAGATGCGAATCCTCCTCGTCGCCGATCGGCGTTTCGAGCGAGATCGGCTCCTTGGCGATCTTCATCACCTTGCGCACCTTCTCCAACGGCATGGAGAGGCGCTCCGCCATTTCCTCCGGCGTCGGCTCGCGGCCCTGCTCGTGGAGGAACTGCCGGCTGGTGCGGACCAGCTTGTTGATCGTCTCGATCATGTGAACCGGGATACGGATCGTGCGCGCCTGATCGGCGATCGAGCGCGTGATCGCCTGCCTGATCCACCAGGTCGCATAGGTCGAGAATTTATAGCCGCGGCGATATTCGAACTTATCCACCGCCTTCATCAGCCCGATATTGCCCTCCTGGATCAAATCCAGGAACTGCAGACCGCGGTTGGTGTATTTCTTCGCGATCGAGATGACGAGGCGGAGATTGGCCTCGACCATCTCCTTCTTCGCGATCCGCGCCTCGCGCTCGCCCTTCTGCACCATGTTGACGATGCGGCGGAATTCGCCGAGCGCCATGCCGGTTTGCTGCGAGATTTCCGAAATCTCGGTGCGAATGCGATCGACGGCCGGTGCTTCGTTGGTAGCGAAGGCGGTCCACTTCTTGTCGAGGCCGTTCACGGACTGGATGAACGTGTCATCCAGTTCGTGGCCCATATAGCGCTCGAGGAAATCCTTGCGGTTGACCTTGTGCCGTTCCGCCAGACGCAGCATCTGGCCGCCCAGCGCGGTCAGGCGGCGGTTGAAGCTGTATAGCTGATCGACGAGATATTCGATCTTCGCATTGTGAAACTGGACGCTTTCCACCTCGGCGGTGAGATCTTCGCGCAGCTTCTGATATTTGCGTTCTTCCGCCGCCGAAAGCTCCCCGCCGGCGCCCATCGCGTCGAGCCGCTGGCCCTGCATCTTGGAGAATTTCTTGTAGATCGCCGTGATGTTGGCGAACTTCTCCAGCGCCTGCGGCTTGAGCGTTTCCTCCATCTGCGCGAGCGAGAGGGTGTTATCCTCGTCGTCGTCGTCGGATGGACGCGGGGCGCGACGCTCGGTCAGCCCGTCATCATCGTCGGCTGCGGCCTCTTCTTCCGGCTCTTCCTCTTCCTTGTAGGTCGGGCCGGTGCTCGATGCGCTGATCTCGCCGTTATCGTCTTCTTCGGCGCCGGCCACCTGCTCGGGCGACGGGCCTTTGGACAGCATCGCATCGAGATCGAGGATCTCGCGCAATTGCATCGCGCCTTCGTTGAGAGCGGTCGACCAGTCGATGATCGCGTTGAAGGTGATCGGGCTTTCGCACAATCCCAGGATCATCGTGTCGCGGCCGGCCTCGATCCGCTTGGCGATTGCGATCTCGCCCTCGCGCGACAGCAGCTCCACGGCCCCCATCTCGCGCAGATACATGCGGACGGGATCGTCGGTGCGATCGATCGTCTCTTTCTTCTTCTCGATGACGGGCGCGTTTTCCTGATCGGAGTCGACGGCATCGACCTCGTCTTCGGATTCCTGCTCTTCGCCGTCTTCGCCCTGCTCGTCGTTCTCGACGATGTTCACGCCCATTTCATTGAGCGCGGACATGATATCCTCGAGCTGATCGGAGGACATCTGGTCCTGCGGCAGCGCCTCGTTCAGCTGGTCATAGGTGATGTACCCGCGCTTTTTGGCGCGAGCGATCAGCTTCTTGACGTTCGCGTCGTTCAAATCGATCAGCGGAGCATCGGCCACATCCGTCGTATCATCGCCACCGCTACCGTTTACCTTCGCCATCAATCGTCCTCGGCACCAAAAGCGCGGGCGTCTTCGTTCGACTGCACGAGATTTGCAAGCCGAAGCTCCAACGCCTGCTTTTCCTTCACTAACGTCACCTGTCGCTCAAACGCCTCGTCGGTAAAGCGCGCCTGCATCGCGGAAGTTGCATCCGCGAGCGCCGCATTCACCTCAGGGCCTGCCACCAGAATCGCGATTGCCTCGTCGAGGTCTTCGCGCGCCCGGCTTTCATCCCCTGTTCGCTGCGTAAAGCTGTATGGCATCTTATCGGCCCGAAGCAGGTCGGAAGCGACCGTCTCGAAACCCGATTTCCCTAATATGGTCACGAGTCGCTGGCTATCAAGCGCCCGATCTTCCAGCGCGACATCGACAACCGCCTCGAACAATCGCCCGAGCGCGCCATCGACCAGGCGCAAGCCGCCCAACACCTCCATGTGTCGCGCGATTTCCGCCGGGTGGCGGATCAACCCGGCGAGCACGGCCTTGGCCAGAACGCGATCGATTCCGCCGACGGCGCGCATCACCTTCACGTCCTCGGTGATCGGCGCTGGCGGCGGCGTCCAGCGTTGACCGGGCCGGCGATCGCCGCGTTGGCCGGGCGCGCGCGGCGTAAAGCTGGCGCGCGGACGGGTGAAGGCATCATCGAAGCGATGACGAAATTCGTTCTGATATTCGTTGCGAACCGATGGATCGGCGATCGACTGCGCCAGTTCGCCCAACCGGCGACGCAGCCCCGCGCGCTGTTCCGGCGTGGTGAGCGGCTCGGCGGCGAATTCGTGCTTCCACAGGCGATCGACCAGCGGCTCCGCCTCGCGCACCAGCGTCTCGAACGCCGCGATACCCTTGGCCTTGACCAGATCATCCGGATCCATCCCGTCAGGGAGCGTGACGAAGGCAAGGCTGCGGCCGGGGGCGAGCATCGGCAGCGAACGATGCGCCGCCCGGATCGCGGCCTTTTGCCCCGCGCTGTCGCCGTCGAAGCACAGGATCGGCACGTCGACCATCTGCCACAGCCGCTCAAGCTGATGCTCGGTAAGCGCGGTGCCGAGCGGCGCGACCGCCTCCGCGATGCCGGCCTGCGCCAGCGCGATCACGTCCATATAGCCTTCGACGACGAACACGCGGTTCGCCTTGCGCGCGGCGGGCGCGGCGCGATCGAGGTTGTAGAGTGTGCGCCCCTTGTCGAACAACGGCGTGTCGGGAGAGTTGAGGTATTTCGGCTCGCCATCGCCGATCACGCGTCCGCCGAATGCGATCACACGCCCGCGGGCATCGCGGATCGGGATCATCAGCCGACCACGGAAGCGGTCGTAGGGATCCTTGTTCTCGACGCTGATCAGCAACCCGGCCTCGATCAGCGCCGCATCGCCATATTCCTTGAGCGCCGTGCGGAGCTTCCCGCGGGCATCGGGCGCAAAACCGATGCCGAACAGGCGCGCCGTTTCCGCCGAAAGCCCACGTCGCTCGATCAGCGCACGCGCGTCCCCACCAGAAATGCCGGATAGCTGCGCGACGAACCACGCCTGCGCTTCGGCCATCGCGTCGTGCAGGCCCTTCTGCCGCTCGGCTTTTTGTGCGGCGCGGGGATCAAGGGCGGGGAGTTCAAGACCGGCAGCGGCGGCGAGTTCCTTGACCGCATCCATGAAGGGCAGGCCGCGCTGATCGGTCATCCAGCGAATCGCATCGCCATGCGCCGAGCAGCCGAAACAGTGATAAAAGCCCTTCTCGTCGTTGACGTAGAAGCTGGGCGTCTTTTCGTTATGGAACGGGCAGCAGCCCTTGTGCTCGCGCCCCGCCTTGGTGAGCTTCACCGTCTTGCCCACCAGGGCAGACAACGAGGTGCGGGAACGCAGCTCGTCAAGAAAGGCGGGCGAGAGACTCACACACGCATTATAACCTATGCGCCGGAGGCCCTCGCTCCGCAATTGTAAAATGTTTCAGTTCAGCTCAGCGCGGCCTTCACCAGCCCGCTTGCCTTGGACATATCGAGCACGCTGGCGTGGCGCGCTTTAAGCTCCGCCATCACGCGGCCCATGTCCTTCATGCCGGACGCGCCCAGCTCTGCCTTGATCGCTTCGATCGCCGCGCTGGTATCCGCCTCGCTCAATTGTTGCGGCAGGAAGCGCTCGATCACCGCGACCTCATTCTCCTCGGCCACAGCCAGTTCCTCGCGACCGCCTTTGCGGTACATCTCGATCGACTCGCGGCGCTGCTTCACCATCTTTTGCAGCACCTCGACGACCAGCGCGTCGTCATCGGTTACGGCGGAGCCGGTGCGCGCTTCGATATCGCGATTCTTGATCGCGGCCTGCATCAGGCTGACTGCCGCGCGGGTTTCTTTGTCGCCGGCTTTCATTGCGGCGATCTGGGCTTGCTTGATGTCGTCTCGAATCATGTCGTCCATGTTAGATCGGCTTCCGCCTGAGCGGAAGTCGCGGCGCAGAAGACCACGCTTCCGGTTGACGCGAAGGGGGCAAAGGCTTAGCGGGCGGGGCTTAGCGACATCGCTGATCCAAACCAACGGAGTGCCCGCCGATCATGGCCGACGCCAAGCCCTTTGACGTGCCCGAAGGCGCCACCGGCGTCATAGTTCTCGCTACCGGTGAAGTCGCCTGGGGTCGAGGTTTCGGAGCCGAGGGCGAAGTGGTGGGGGAAGTGTGCTTCCACACCGCGATGACCGGCTATCAGGAGATCATGACCGACCCCAGCTTCGCGGGGCAGATCATCACCTTCACCTTCCCGCATATCGGCAATGTCGGCGCGAATCCCGACGACGTGGAGGCCGACGAGCCGCACGCGCTCGGGATGATCGTACGCGAGGACGTGACCGCGCCCTCCAATTTTCGCAGTGTCGAGCGGCTCGACGGCTGGATGAAGCGCCACGCCCGCGTTGGCGTATCGGGCATCGACACCCGCGCGCTGACCCGTCGCATCCGCACCGGCGGGGCGCCTAACGGCGTGATCGCGCACTCCGCATCAGGCAAGTTCGATATCCCGCTGTTGCTGGAAATGGCGCGCGGCTGGCCGGGGCTCGAGGGGATGGACCTCGCCAAGGCGGTGACGACAGAAACGCATTATGGCTGGGGCGAGACGCGCGAAGGCGGCGTCTGGCGGCTCGGCTTCGGTTATGCCGGGATCGACGGCGGCGAGCGGCCGCATGTGGTCGCGGTGGATTACGGCAGCAAGCACAATATCTTCCGTAATCTTGTTCAGGCAGGAGCCAAGGTGTCGGTGGTGCCGGCGACGGCGAGCTATGACGAGATCATGGCGCTCGGCCCGGACGGCATTTTCCTGTCGAACGGCCCCGGCGATCCTGCGGCGACTGGCGAATATGCCGTTCCGGTGATCCAGAAGCTGCTGGAAACGGGCAAGCCGCTGTTCGGCATCTGCCTCGGCCATCAATTGCTGGGGCTGACGGTCGGCGCGAAAACCACCAAGATGTTCCAGGGCCATCGCGGCGCGAACCATCCGGTCAAGCGACTGTCCGACGGCGCGGTCGAGATCACCAGCATGAACCACGGCTTCACGGTGGATAGCGAAACGCTGCCCGAAGGCGTGCGCGAGACGCATGTGTCGCTGTTCGACGGCAGCAACGCCGGGCTGGAATTGACCGATCGGCCGGCGTTCAGCGTGCAATATCACCCGGAAGCCTCGCCGGGGCCGCAGGATAGTTTTTATCTGTTCGAGCGGTTCGTGGGGATGCTGCGGTGACGCAAGACGCCGCAGCCCATTCTGAACGCCTGACCTTCCGCCGGATCGACTGACACCATGCCCAAACGTACCGACATCTCCTCCATCCTCGTCATCGGCGCCGGCCCGATCGTCATCGGTCAGGCGTGCGAGTTCGATTATTCGGGCACGCAGGCGATCAAGGCGCTCAAGGAAGAGGGCTATCGCATCGTCCTGGTCAATTCGAACCCGGCGACGATCATGACCGACCCCGAGCTGGCCGACGCGACCTATGTCGAGCCGATCACGCCGGAGGTGGTCGCCAAGATCATCGAGAAGGAGCGCCCCGATGCGGTGCTGCCGACGATGGGCGGGCAGACCGCGCTCAACACCGCGCTCGCGCTGTTCAATGACGGCACGCTTGAGAAGTTCGGTGTGACGATGATCGGCGCTGATGCGGAAGCGATCGACAAGGCGGAAGACCGGCTGAAGTTCCGCGACGCGATGGACAAGATCGGCCTCGAATCCGCGCGGAGCCATATCGCGCATAGCGAAGCGGATGCGCTGGCCGGGCTGGAGAAGGTCGGTCTTCCCGCGATCATCCGCCCAAGCTTCACGCTGGGCGGCACCGGTGGCGGCGTTGCCTATAACCGCGAGGAGTTCCTCGAAATCGTCCGCAAGGGCCTTGATGCGTCACCGACTAATGAGGTGCTGATCGAGGAATCGCTGCTCGGCTGGAAGGAATATGAGATGGAGGTGGTCCGCGATCGTGCGGACAATTGCATCATCATCTGCTCGATCGAGAATATCGATCCGATGGGCGTCCATACGGGCGACTCGATCACCGTCGCGCCGGCGCTGACGCTGACTGATAAGGAATATCAGATCATGCGTAACGCCAGCATCGCGGTGTTGCGTGAAATCGGCGTGGAAACAGGCGGTTCTAACGTACAGTTCGCGGTCAATCCGAAGGATGGCCGCCTGATCGTGATCGAGATGAACCCGCGCGTGTCGCGCTCGTCCGCGCTGGCGTCCAAGGCGACCGGCTTCCCGATCGCCAAGGTCGCGGCGAAGCTGGCGGTTGGCTATACGCTCGACGAGATCGAGAATGACATCACCGGCGCGACGCCGGCGAGCTTCGAGCCGACGATCGATTATGTCGTCACCAAGATCCCGCGCTTCGCCTTTGAAAAGTTCAAGGGCGCGGAGCCGGTACTGGGCACTGCGATGAAGTCGGTCGGCGAAGTCATGGCGATCGGCCGCAACATTCACGAATCGATGCAGAAGGCATTGCGCGGGCTCGAAACCGGCCTGTCCGGCTTCAACCAGGTCGATCGCCTTGTCGGTGCGCCGCGTGCCGAGATCGAGGCGGCGCTGGCGGTGGCGACGCCGGATCGGCTGCTCGTTGCGGCGCAGGCGCTGCGCGAGGGGTTCACCGTCGCGGAAGTCAATGCGATTGCCAAATACGATCCGTGGTTCCTTGAGCGGATCGCGGAGATCATCGCGGCCGAGCGCGATGTAACGCAACACGGCCTGCCGATCGACGCGGCGGGGATGCGCCGGCTGAAGTCGATGGGCTTCTCCGATAAGCGGCTCGCGTGGCTTGCGCTGCAATCGGCCAATCTGCGCGGAATGGAGCGTGGCATCGCTCGCGGCTCCGGCCTGATTCACGAGGCGGTCGTCGCGATGACCGGCGGCGTGACCGAGGATGAGGTGCGCGCGCTGCGCCACCGGCTCGGCGTGCGCCCGGTGTTCAAGCGGATCGATACCTGCGCGGCGGAGTTCGATGCCAAGACGCCGTATATGTATTCGACGTATGAGGCGCCTAGCTTCGGCGAGCCGGAGAATGAAGCGCTGCCGTCCGAGCGGCGCAAGATCGTCATCCTCGGTGGTGGTCCGAACAGGATCGGGCAAGGGATCGAATTCGATTATTGCTGCTGCCACGCGTGCTTCGCGTTGGCGGACGCCGGGTTCGAGACGATCATGGTCAATTGCAACCCGGAAACGGTGTCGACCGACTATGACACTTCCGATCGCCTCTATTTCGAGCCGCTGACGGCCGAAGACGTGCTGGAAATCCTCCACGTCGAGCAATCGAAGGGCGAACTGGTCGGCGTGATCGTCCAGTTCGGCGGCCAGACCCCGCTCAATCTGGCGCGCGCGCTGGAGAATGCGGGTATCCCCATCCTCGGCACCTCGCCCGATGCTATCGATCTGGCGGAGGATCGCGAGCGGTTCGCGGCGCTTGTGAGCAAGCTCAAGCTGCTCCAGCCCGCCAATGGTATCGCGCGCAGTCGTGAAGAAGCACTGATCGTCGCCGAGCGTGTCGGTTATCCAGTGCTGATGCGTCCGAGCTACGTGCTCGGGGGCCGCGCGATGGAGATCGTCGACGGCCCGGTGCAGCTTGAAAATTATATTCAAACTGCGGTGCAAGTGTCTGGCGATGCGCCGGTTCTGATCGATCAATATCTGCGTGATGCGATCGAGGTGGACGTGGATGCGATCTGCGACGGGGATGACGTCGTGGTCGCCGGCGTGCTCCAGCATATCGAAGAGGCAGGGGTCCATTCGGGCGACAGCGCCTGCTCGATCCCGCCTTATTCGCTGACCGCGGACGTGGTTGCGGAGATCGAGCGGCAGACCGAGGCGCTGGCGCGCGGGCTCAACGTGCGCGGGCTGATGAACATCCAGTTCGCGGTGAAGGACGGCAAGGTTTACCTGATCGAGGTAAACCCGCGTGCCAGCCGCACCGTGCCGTTCGTCGCCAAGGCCATCGGCGCCCCGATCGCCAAGATCGCCTCGCGCGTAATGGCCGGCGAGAAGCTGCGCGATCTGCCGAAGATCGATCGTGACATCGATTATTTCGCGGTCAAGGAAGCGGTTTTTCCGTTCAATCGCTTCCCCGGTGTCGATCCGGTGTTGTCGCCGGAAATGAAATCGACGGGTGAAGTGATGGGAATCGCTAGCGATTTCACCACCGCTTTCGCCAAGTCGCAACTCGGATCGAGCGTTGTGCTGCCCACGTCCGGCGCTGCATTCGTCAGCGTGAAGGACGGCGACAAGGAGCATATCGTACCGGCGGTGCGGGAACTGGTCGATGCGGGCTTCACGATCGTGGCGACCGGCGGGACGGCGGACCATCTCGAAGCCGCCGGTTTGCCGGTGGAGCGGGTGAACAAGGTCGCGCAGGGCCGGCCGCATATCGTCGATCGGATCAAGGATGGCGGGATCGATCTGATCTTCAACACCACCGAAGGGTGGCAGAGCCTGAAGGATTCGCAACCGATCCGGGCTTCGGCGCTCGCGCAGAAGATCCCGTATTTCACCACGGCGCCCGCTTGCGTCGAAGTGGCGAAGGCAATTGCCAGTTCGGCGATGCGCAACCTTGAAGTCAGGCCGCTGCAGTCTTATTATTCGCAGTCGCACAATTGATCCCCGACATAGCAGGACGGTGCGAAGCGGTTAATTAAAAGCCGCTGGCGAAGGGGTTTTGACGAAGGGATTGCGTGATGGCGACGGTCGAGAAGATGCCGATGCTCCAGGAGGGCTACGAGAAGCTGAATGCTGATCTGAAGCGCCTGAAAGCGGAGCGTCCGCTGATCGTTGATGCGATCGAAGAAGCGCGGGCGCATGGGGATTTGTCGGAAAACGCCGAATATCATGCGGCGAAGGAGCGCCAGGGGCAGGTCGAGGCGCTGATCGGCGACATCGAGGACAAGCTGTCGCGCGCGCAGATCATCGATCCGAAGGACCTTTCGGGCGATAAGGTGGTGTTCGGCGCGACGGTGACCCTGCTCGATGACGCGGACAAGCCGGTGCGATATCAGATCGTCGGCCAGACCGAGGCGGATGCGAAAACCGGGCGCATCAGCTATAATTCGCCGCTCGGCCGCGCGCTGATCGGGCGCAGCGTCGATGACGAGGTTGAAGTATCGGTGCCTGCGGGCGACCGTTACTACGTCGTGGCGAACATCGAATTCATCTAAACGCAAGAAGCCGTTGGGGATGATGAGCGTGCCGGGCGCGTGATAGCGTCTTGCCCGGCGCGTTCCTCCGGACGGTTGGGCGGGGTTCTTCCTGCCGCATACGACAAAGCGCTGCCTTTTCTTGCGAGAGAAGGCAGCGCTTTGTCGATTCCGGGGGAGTAGTGCTTTGGCGCGGCGCTACGCTCATCGGCGGCACCGCATTCCGCAGTCTTCCGGAACAATGCCGGGGAAACGGCGGAACGATCAGGAGGGGGCGATCAGCCCGCGCTGCCCGGCTTCAGCAGATCCGGCTCAAGCAGGCGGTGGAGGTGAACCACCACATATTTCATTTCGGCATCGTCGACCGTGCGCTGGGCGGACGCGCGCCATGCCTTTTCGGCGCTGGCATAATCCGGAAACACGCCGACGATGTCGATCGACGCGAGATCTTCGAATTCAAGGGTGCGCGGATCGGCGACACGGCCGCCGAAGACGAGGTGAAGCTTACTCATGCGCGCGCCCTAGACCCGAGGGGGTGTGAAAGGGAAGGGGTCAATGCGACCCCATCCCCTCTTTGCCTGCTTTAGTGGCGGCATTGCCGGCCGAACTGGCCGCTTTTACCAGCCCGTCGAGCAGCGATTTGGCCTGACTGCGCGCTGCATCCTTGTTGATGCCGAGCGAGTCGAGTTCGCTCTTGCCCGCGCTCTTGGCGGCGGCGATCGCGGAGGCGGCGGTGGCGCCGACCCGCTTGCCGATCGGCGCGAGCAATTCCTTCTCGCGTTTCCCACGCGGGATAACGGCCGCAACCAATGCGCCGAGCGCAAGCCCGCCGACGATCACGCCGATCGGATTGGTCTCGACCGTCTCGGCGGTGCGCTGCGCCGCGTTGCGGGCACGATCGCGCGATGCTTCCACCGCGCCGGTTGCGCGGGAGCGGGCACCCTCCAATGCCGAGGAAGCCTTGTCGCGCGCGGAATCGAGCCCATCGCGCAACTTGCCGTGAGCGTTTTCGGTGGGAGCGTCGGTCATCTCTCTGTCCTTTCCGCGCGAGGCGGGTGTGCTGATTTAACGCGCGCCGCGCGCGCCGGTTTCTTGCGATCGCGATGAGATTTTCGTGCCGTGTCGATCAAGTTGCCGATATGGCGACGGCCGAGGAAGGCGGCAAGAAGGGCGATGCCGCCCGCGATCTTTCCGGGGTGACGCTTCGCCGCATCCACGCTCGCGTCGAGTGCTCGCCCGCCGGTGTCGCTGATGCGCTCGATCGCTTCCTGCGCGACATGACGCGGAGCCAGCCGCATCTGGAGCACGCCCAAGGTTTCCGTCATCCTTTCCCGCGCATCGGCAACGCGGGCTTCGGCGCGATCGATGTCGGTCAGCTCAGTCATGGGCGCGGTGCCCGCTGGGAGAGCTTGCCCTTGCCGAGCAAGGCGAGCGTCGCGGCGATCAGCAGCACGACACCGCAAACGATCGCGGTTGCGATCCCGGTGCCGGTATGCGGCGCGATCGTCCCGATCAGCCCGACGAGCAACGCGATCAGCGCCGCAAGCGCCAGCAGCGCCGCCGCCGCGAACAGGATCGCCGCGTCACGAAAGAGCGCGACGCTGGTGCTGACGCGCGCCTTCATCAGGCCGATCTCGGCGCTGGCCACTTCGCGCGCGTCCCCGGCAAGCTGACTTACGAGATCAGCAATCCCGGCGTCGACAGTCGGACGATCCCCCTCCGCCACGCGTCAGGTCCGGTCGCGCTGGTCCAGCCCGGCGGTGAGCAGGCGGGCGACAACAAAGCCGACCGCCGCCGCCGCGCCGATCGCGACGCCCGGGCTTTTGCGCACCAGATCGCGCGCGCTGTCGATCAACTCGTCGACACTGTGCTCGTCGAGATGGCTCGAGAAACCCTGCACCTTTTCGGCGGCGGTGCGGGCATATTGGCCATATTGCTCGCCCAGCTTGTCATCGACCTGACCGGCTGCATCGGTGAGCAGTTGCGAGAATTGTTCCAGCGCACTGGTGGCGCGGGCCTTGCCGTCCTCAGCGAGCCCGCGCGCCTTATCGCCTGCTTGTTCGCGAAACTTGGCGGTATTGTCCGTCAACGCCTGCTTCGCGTCCGTGAAACGCCGGCCATCGCCATTCTTGAGAGAATCGGCCGCTTGCGCCGTGGCATCGCTGGACGCGGGCGTCACGTCGCTGTCGGTCATGGGCTTAAGCGGGGTATCGGACATCGTCGAAATCCTTCCTTGGTCACCATGACAACCCCGTCCCATGCGCGGAGGTTCCATCGTGAATTGCAGCCCGGCGGCCGCACGGTTAGAGGCAGCGCGAACCGCTATTCTCTCCATCGTAGAAGGATCGTTTCGTGACAGCAATCATCGACGTCCATGGCCGCACTATCCTCGACAGCCGAGGCAACCCCACCGTCGAAGTGGACGTGCTGCTGGAGGACGGCAGCTTTGGGCGCGCCGCGGTCCCTTCCGGCGCCTCCACCGGCGCGCATGAAGCCGTGGAGAAGCGCGACGGCGACAAGTCGCGCTGGCTCGGCAAGGGCGTCGATCAGGCGGTGGATAACGTCAACGGCGAGATCGCCGAGGCGATCGTCGGCTTCGATGCCGAGGATCAGATGGAGCTGGATCTACGCGCTGATCGAACTCGACGGCACGGAGAACAAGGGGCGGCTCGGCGCTAACGCGATCCTCGGCGTCAGCCTCGCGGTGGCGAAGGCGGCCGCGGATGCGCGCGGTCTGCCGCTCTATCGCTATGTCGGCGGCCCGGCGGCGCATGTCCTGCCGGTGCCGATGATGAACATCATCAACGGCGGCGAACACGCCGACAATCCGATCGATTTCCAGGAATTCATGATCATGCCGGTCGGGGCGGAGAACATCGTCGAGGCGGTGCGCTGCGGTGCGGAGATCTTCCACACGCTCAAGAAGGGGCTGCACGAAAAGGGCCTCGCCACGGCAGTGGGCGACGAGGGCGGTTTCGCGCCGAACCTTGCCAGCACGACCGATGCGCTGGACTTCATCATGACCTCGATCGAGCGCGCTGGATACAAGCCCGGCGAGGACGTGATGCTGGCGCTGGATTGCGCGGCGACCGAATTCTTCAAGGACGGCAAGTATGTCATCGCGGGTGAGGGCAAGACGCTCGAGCCCGGCGCCATGGCCGATTATCTCGCCGATCTCGTCGCGCGCTATCCGATCCTCTCGATCGAGGACGGCATGGCCGAAGACGATTTCGAGGGCTGGAAGGCGCTGACCGATGCGGTTGGCGGCAAGGTTCAGCTTGTCGGCGACGATCTGTTCGTAACCAACCCGAAGCGGCTGCGTGACGGCATCTCGCGCGGGCTGGCCAATTCGACTGCTGGTGAAGGTTAATCAGATCGGCACGCTGACCGAGACGCTGGAGGCGATTCGGATCGCCGAGCGTGCCGGCTATACCGCCGTGATGAGCCACCGTTCGGGCGAGACCGAGGACGCGACCATCGCCGATCTCGCGGTCGCGACGAATTGCGGCCAGATCAAAACCGGCAGCCTCGCGCGTTCGGATCGGCTGGCCAAATACAACCAGTTGATTCGTATCGAAGAAGAGCTTGGCCATGTCGCGCATTATGCCGGCCGCGACGTGCTCAGGAATCGCTGAAACAACTTGATAAACGGCCGGTTTCGCGCGAGAAAGCTCGTTAATGCGTCGCCGGCCGTCAACCTTTCTTGTAACGCTGAAGCGCGCGGCTCTTCCGGCCGCCGCGCTCACCGTCATGGCCTTCTTCGGCATCTATGCCGTCGCGGGGCCAAATGGCGTGCTCGCACTCGGCGATTACAAGCGACAGCTGGTGAAGCGCGAGCATGATTATGCCCAGCTCGATCAGCGCCGGCTGATGCTGCGCAACCGCGTCGCGTTGCTCGATCCGCGCCACGCCAATCCCGATATGGTTGACGAGCTGGTGCGTCGTGAGCTGAACGTCGCGCATCCCGACGAAGTGATCGTCCCACTCCGCTAAGCGGCAATGCCTCAGTAGCGCGTCTGCCGCAGCGTCGGGATTTCGTCCCGCGTTTCGGCGAGCGACGGATTGCGGATCGAGGGGCGTAGCCGCGCGATGCTGCACAGGCCCGCGATCAGCGCGAAGCCGGCCGAGATCATCGGCGGTACGCGCCCGGTGCCGACGCCGAATGCGAGCAGCGCCGCCACCAGCGTCGCACCCGTCGTCTGGCCGGTCAGGCGGACAGTGGAGACCAAGCCGCCAGCCGCGGCCGCCCGCTCACGCGGGGCCGAGCCGATGATCAGCCGGGCGTTCGGCGGCAGGTAAGTGCCGAAGCCGGAGCCGCACAGCGCCATGCGCCATGCTACGTCGAAAAAGGTCGGATGCGCCGGCATGAACGCGATCAACACCAATGCGATGACCGACACCACCATGCCGATCCCGCCGAGCAGGCCAGCGGGAACGCGATCGGAAAGATAGCCGGCAAGCGGCGCGACGATCATATTGGTCATCGGCCATGGCGCGATCATCGCACCGATCTCCGCCGCCGAAAATCCCAGCTCCTGCAATCGGAACGGGGTGGAGATCAGCAGCGTCATGGACGCGGTAAAGGCGATGAAGCCGCCGATCGCGCTCAACCCCAGCACGGGGCGTGCGAGCAGATCGACCGGCAGGATCGGATTGGCCTCGCGGCGCTGGCTGCGCACGAAGGTGAACCCGACGATGATGCCGGTCAGCACGATCGCGGCGGACACGACCGGGCTGTCGCCGTGAACGCCGCTTTCCAGCCCACCGATAATCAGGCCGAACATCGCGGCGCAGGTGATCGCCGCCGTCACGTCGAACGAGGCATGGCGTGGCGCGGGATCGGGGATCGCGCGCCCGAGCAACAAGCTGACGATCGCGAAGGGAATCGCGCTTGCGAACACCCATGGCCATGGCGCGAATGCCAGCACGATGCCGCCGATGGTCGGCGCGGCGGCGGCCGAACTGGTCACCACCACCGAATTGATCGCAAGCCCGCGCCCGAGCTGGTTCGATGGATAGATCTGCCGGATCAATGCGGAGGAGACGCTCAGCACCCCGGCTGCTCCCAGTGCCTGCACCGCGCGCACGATCAGCAAGAACGGCAGGCTTTTGGCGAAGAAGCACAAAAGCGTCGCGATCGTGAAGATCAACTGCCCGCCCTGATACGTTCGCTTCAGCCCGATCCGCTCGCCCAGCCCGGCAAAGGGCAGCAACAGCATCACCAGCATCACCTGATAAACGGTGACGATCGACACGACAGAACTGTGCTCCACGCCCAGATCATGCGCGATGGTCGGCAACGCGACATTGGCGACACCGCCATCGATGACGACAAGCGCTGATCCGAAGGACATCGCGGCGATCGCGGCGTAACGCCGCGGGAGAGGGAGGCCGTCGTGCATTACATTCCTCGATAGCGCCGATTGCGATCATCGCAATCGCTTGGCATGACGCTTTTTTTGAGGAGCGCTTCGCCGATGCGTCATCTCACGCTGGCTTTCTGCCTCGTTGCCCTTGCCGCCGGACCGGCGCTCGCGCAGACGAAAAAGATGACGGACGATCCCTATATCTGGCTCGAAGACAAGGACGGCGCCAAGCCCCTCGCCTGGGTTGAGAGCGAAAATGCGCGCGCGCTGGCTCGGCTGGAGAGCGATTCGCGTTTCCGCACTTATTATGACGAGGCGTTCGCCATCGCATCGGCCAAGGATCGCATCCCGATGCCGGAGCAGGTGGGCGGGCGTATCCTGAATTTCTGGCGCGATGCGGAGCATCCGCAAGGCATCTGGCGCTGGACGAGCGAGGCGGATTACGCCGCCGCTTCGCCTGAATGGACCACGTTGCTCGATCTCGACGCGCTGTCGAAGGCGGAGGGCAAGAAGTGGGTGTGGAAGGGCGCGACCTGCCTTCAGCCCGAGGAGCGGCTGTGCCTCGTCCAGCTTTCCGAGGGCGGCGAGGATGCGGTGGAGCTGCGCGAGTTCGATCTCGTGACCGGCCGGTTCGTCGATGGCGGTTTCCACCTGCCGACATCGAAACAGGGCGCGACCTGGATCGACAAGGACAGTTTGCTCGTCTCGCGCGATTGGGGGCAGGGGACGATGACCGCGTCCAGCTACCCCTTCGTGGTCAAGCTGGTGAAGCGGGGCCAGCCGCTCGATCAGGCGATCGAGGTTTTTCGCGGGCAGCAGGATGACCAGCTCGGCAGCTATGCCGGGACGTTGACCGACGCGGCCGGCAACCGGCTTGTGATGATCGAGCGGCGCAACACCTTCTTCGGCGGCGAAAAGTTCGTCTGGACGCCGGCCGGCACACGCAAGCTCGACGTGCCGGCACGGGCCTTCGCAAGCGGGATGGTCGATGGCCGGGTGGTTTTCGAGACGAGCGATCCGTGGGGCGACGTGGCCGCCGGCGCGATCGCCTGGGTGCCGTTGGCGGAGTTGAACGCGGGCAAGCTCAGTCCCCGCGTGCTGTTCGCGCCCGATGCGCGGCAATCGGTGCAGGGGGTGGCGACGACGCGCGATCGGGTGCTCGTCACCTATATCGACAATGTGCGCGGGCGGCTGGCGAGCTTTGCGGCGTCCGGCGACGGCTGGCGACAGACCGCGCTGCCGGTGCCGGAAAACATGAGCGTCGGCATCGTCAGCACCACTGATCGCAGCGACAAAGCCTTTGTCGCGATCAATGGCTTCGCCACGCCGACGATCCTCGCCGCGGTGGATGCGGCGACGGCAGACGCGCCGGTCACCCTCAAGACCTTGCCCGCGCGGTTCGACGCGACGGGCGTGAAGGTCGAGCAATATGAGGCGGTGTCGAGCGACGGCACGAAGGTGCCCTATTTCGTCGTGCTGCCGAAAGACGCGAAGCTCGATGGTACCATGCCGACGCTGATGACGGCTTATGGCGGGTTCGAGCTTGCGCGGTTGCCGACCTATCTCGGCGCGACCGGCAAGATCTGGACGGAGCAGGGCGGGGCGTTCGTGCTCGCCAATATCCGGGGCGGCGGCGAATTCGGGCCGAAATGGCATGACGCGGGCCGCAAGACCAAGCGGCAGATCATCTATGACGATTTCGCTGCGGTCGCGCGGGATCTGTTCGCGCGCAAGATCACCAGCACCAGAAAACTGGGCATTTATGGCGGGTCGAACGGTGGCTTGCTGATGGGGGTCGAACTCACCCAGCACCCCGAATTGTGGAATGCGGTGACCATCCAGGTGCCGCTGCTCGATATGATGCGTTACGAGAAGATCGCGGCGGGCGCCTCATGGGTGGACGAATATGGTTCGGTCAGCGTACCAGCGGAACGCGCCTTTCTTGAAAAAATATCGCCTTATAACAATCTAAAGCGCGGCGTTGCTTATCCGGAACCTTATATCTGGACGACAACCAAGGACGATCGCGTCGGGCCGCAGCACGCGCGCAAATTCGCGGCGCGGATGAAGGAATATGGGCTGCCATATCTGTTTTATGAGGATATTGCGGGCGGACATTCTGGAGATGCGGATATCGCGCAGGGCGCACGATTGCAGGCGCTTCAGATGGTTTATTTCAGCCAGCGGCTGATTTGGCCGGCAACAAAATAAGCTAGCAAAGGTTATTGCTGCATCGCAGCAGAGCAATTAATATGACCGACATGAAGCTCAATTCCGAGGAGGATCGCGTGGCCTCCGCCCCCCCGGCGGGAATGCCGATCGTGTTCGAGGCAATCGTCAAGCGTCAGGCGCTGGCGGCGACCTATAATCGCGGCTCGATCACGATCGCTCCGCATGTCGTCTATACCAAACATGGTGAGTTGTACGTCGATGCGATCACGCTCGATCGTGACGGCAAGCCGCCGCGCGAAGAGAAGATCGGCGCGTTCAAGATCGCCGGCCTTGGTGGCTTGCGGATGACACCGCGCCGCTTCGAAGCATCCGAATTGTTCGATCCGTCCGACGCGCGCTACGCTGGCGTGACGTTGCTCGCGATCGAGCGCTGAGCTTCGTCCTCGGTCCGAAAGGCCGATGGAACAGCTGAAATTTGCTGAAACCGTGCCCGGCACCGGATGCGCTCCATGTCGCATCCGGTGCCGGCGCGTATCATTGGCAGCGCAACGACGAGTTCTTCTGGTCGATCGACTTGCCCGCCAATGCGCCCGCCGCACCGCCCAGCAAGGTGCCGACGATACGGCTGCGGCCGCCATCGATCACATTGCCTAGGATGCCGCCGACCGCACCACCGACCACAAGCCCGGTCGTGCCGTCGCTGCGCTTGCAATAATAACGGCCGTCGTTCCCGGAATAGACGCGCTCATCGGTGCCCATCGCGCGCTCCTGATATTGCGTGCCGCCACGATAGTAGCGCGACGGATCGTAACCGTTTTCGTCGCGCCAGCCCTCGCTGCCGTTATAGCCGTTGTCTGCGCGCGGCGGCGGGTAGCCGCCCGGATTGCGGCGCGAAATCTGAATGTAGCGATCATATTCCTGACGGAACACATTCAGTTCTCGATCGAAACGATCCTGCGCCGCGCGGAAACGCGCTTCGTCAGCGGAAGATTGCGCCAGCGCGGGCATCGCGCCGGTGAGGCTGGCGGCGACAAGGGTCGCGCCTAGAAACCGGGTAAGCATTTTCGAAAACCTCCCTGGCCCGGATCGGGCGAACATGAATTATTGTGCCGCAACCGTATCTTTCCTGAACGGCTCGGAAAAACGGAAAATTCAGCCAGAGGTGCTGACGAAACTGTCCATCACGCGTTTGCGCCCGGCATTTTCGAATTCGATCTCCAGCTTGTTGCCTTCGATCTCTACAATTTCGCCCGCGCCGAATTTCTGGTGAAACACCCGCATCCCCACCACGAGGTCGCTGCGCCCCTTGTTGCCAAGGCTGACCGACGGCGAGCGACTCTCCACCACGCGCGTCGGCTCGCGCGTGAAGGTTCGGCTTTTCCACTCGCCGCCTGGCTTGGTGCCGAGATTACCCGCCGCGCGCTGCCAGCCGGGGCCACGCCCCGTGCCGCGCGCGACTTCAGCGAAAGGATCGGCGCGTTCGGACCAATTGGCCCGCCACAGGCTCGCGCCACCCGACATGGTGGTTTCCTGCTCGATATGATCGTCGGGCAGTTCTTCCACGAAGCGGGATGGGATCGACGAGGTCCATTGGCCGTAAATGCGACGATTGGCGGCATGGAGGATCGTCGCGCGCCGCCGTGCGCGTGTGATCGCGACATAAGCGAGCCGACGTTCTTCCTCGAGGCTGCGGACGCCCCCCTCATCCAGCGCCCGCTGTGAGGGGAATACGCCTTCCTCCCAGCCGACGAGGAACACGGTATCGAATTCCAGCCCCTTGGCGGCGTGGATGGTCATGATGGTGACCTTCGCTTCCTCGCGCGCGCCTTCATTGTCCATGACCAGGCTGACGTGTTCGAGGAATGCGCCGAGGCTTTCATATTCCTCCATGGCACGGGCCAGTTCGTTGAGGTTTTCCAGCCTGCCGGCGGCCTCGGTCGATTTCTCGGCCTGCCACATCGCGGTATAGCCGCTTTCGTCGAGTATCTGTCGTGCGAGATCGGGATGCGACAGATCGCGCGCCATCTCGCGCCAGCGCATGATATCGCCGACGAAATTGCCGAGCGCCCGGCGCGCCTGCGGGGTCAATTCATCGGTATCGAGGATACGCGCGGCGGCGGCGCTCAGCGGCATCCCTTCCGCGCGAGCGAGTTGGTGAAGTCGCGCGATCGCCTTGTCGCCCAGCCCGCGCTTGGGCGTGTTGACGATCCGCTCGAACGCGAGATCGTCCGCCGGCTGGTTGACGATGCGCAGATAGGCGAGCGCGTCGCGGATTTCCTGCCGCTCATAAAAGCGGAAGCCGCCGACGATGCGATAGGGCAGACCGATCGCGATGAAGCGGTCTTCGAACTCGCGCGTCTGATGCTGGGCGCGAACGAGGATCGCCATCTCGTCGAGGCTCTTGCCGTTGCGCTGGCACGCCTCGATCTCGTCACCGACGCGACGCGCTTCCTCCGGCCCGTCCCATACGCCGATGACGCCGACCTTCTCGCCAACGTCGATATCGGTCCACAACGTCTTGCCGAGCCGGCCGCTGTTGTTCGCGATCACGCCGCCCGCCGCGCCGAGGATATGCGGTGTGGAGCGATAATTCTGCTCCAGCCGGATCACCTTCGCGCCGGGGAAATCGCGCTCGAAACGCAGGATATTCTCCACCTGCGCGCCGCGCCATGAATAGATCGACTGGTCGTCATCGCCGACGCAGCAGATGTTGCGCCGCTCCTGCGCCAGCAGCCTGAGCCAGAGATATTGAACGCTGTTGGTGTCCTGATATTCGTCCACCATGATATAGCGAAAACGCTGCTGATAATGCCCCAGCACCTCGCGATCGGTACGCAGGATCGTCAGCGCGTGGAGGAGCAGATCGCCGAAATCGCAGGCGTTCACCGCCTTCAGCCGATCCTGATACTGCTGATACAGTTCGCCGCCGCGCCCGTTGCCGTAACGCTCGCTCTCCCCGGCATCGATATCCCTTGGGGTAAGACCCTTGTTCTTCCATTCGTCGATCAGGCCGGCCGCCTGCTTTGCCGGGAAACGCTTCTCGTCGATCCCGGCGGCGGCAATGAGTTGCTTGAGCAGCCGCAACTGATCGTCGGTATCGAGAATGGTGAAGTTCGACTGCAGCCCGACCAACTCGGCATGGCGACGCAGCATCTTCGCGCCGATCGCATGGAAGGTGCCCAGCCACGGCATCCCCTCCACGGCATCGCCGACCAGCCGCCCGACGCGTTCCTTCATTTCCCGCGCCGCCTTGTTGGTGAAGGTGACGGCGAGGATTTCGGAAGGATAGGCTTTGCGCGTCCACAACAGATGCGCGAGCCGCGCGGTCAACGCGGCCGTCTTGCCCGTGCCGGCGCCGGCGAGGACGAGTACAGGGCCTTCGGTGGTCAGCACCGCATCACGCTGCGGCGCGTTCAGCCCGGTGAGATAGGGCGGGTCATCGGGTGTGGATACTGGTACGGTCACCGTCGAACAGGTAGGGAACGAACGCCGTTGGGGCAAGCGTGCTTTGGGCACGGAGTGGCCTCGACCTGGGCGTAAAGGAGCTTGCCTTGGCGCGCGCATCGTGAGAACAAAGTAAAAACATTGTCAGGAGGAATTCGATGTCGATCACAGGCAAATGCCATTGCGGCGCGGTGACCTGGCGCACCGAGGGTGAGCCGAAGCATCACGCGTTATGTCATTGCGACGATTGCCGGCGCTGGTCCGGTGCTCCGATGGTTGGCTGGATCGCTTTCGGCGAAGAACAGGTGATGATCGAGGGCGAGACGAATGCCTATCATTCGTCGGAAACCGGAACCCGCGAATATTGCGCCAAATGCGGGACCGGTCTGTTTTATCGCAACCCCACGGCTTTGCCGGGGATCGTCGATATTCAGTCCGGCACGATGGACGATCCCGAAGCGTTTCCGCCCGGCGCACATATCATGGTCCGGCATCGGCTGAACTGGGTGAAGGGGATGGAAGCACTTCCCGAATTCGCCACTTATCCGGGGATGGACTGATGGCTGCGCTCGATCCGATCGCCGGCTGGCACGATTATATGCACGCGCCATCGAAGGAACGACTGGCAGCGCTGCTGCACGATGATTGCGTGTTCCAAAGCCCGGCTGTGCACACGCCGCAGGCAGGAAAAGCGTTGACGATGAAATATCTCCTCGCCGCAGCCGAAGTGCTGGGCGGCCCGGCGTTCCATTATGTCGGCGAATGGCGCGCGGAGCGGTCCGCCGTTCTGGAGTTCGAATGCGCGGTGGATGGCAAATACGTCAATGGCGTCGATATCATTGCTTGGGATGAAGCCGGGCTGATCACCGGGTTCAAGGTGATGATCCGTCCGATCAAGGCATTCGATGCCGTGGTCCCGCGCATGGCCGCCGCGCTGATGGCCTAGCGGAAGGGGCGGTGAAGAGATCATCCATGGTGCCCATGGTAAGGCAGGTCGGATTTTGCGGATGAATCGCGTCGTCGAAATAGTCGTCAACGATCGGATGCAGCACGGTTATCGCTACACGCGTTCCGCCCCGATGGGGGAGGACTTCGATCCGGACTTTCTGCCCGAACTGACGCCTTCCGATATGCTCGATTTGGGTGTGTTCTGCGGAAAATACATGACGGATTGCAGGGCGGAGTTCCCCGCGAGCTGGTTCGAAAATGCCAAGCTGGCCCTTCAACGCCCGGATTGTTCGTTAAACTATTTCGGCGTGCGGGCGAGTGTTCCGCTCCGCATCTGGATCGAGAAGGGGTGGATACATCCAGACGATCCACGCGGCTGGTTCCAATGGTATTGCCGATATTATTCGGGACGAAGGATGCCGGAAGAGGATCGCCGCCAGATCGCGCGCTGGCGGGCCTTCAGGCGTCATGCGGCGCAGGTTCGCAAACACTGTAATCCGGGGGATCCGTTTTGCCGCCCAAGGCAAAGACAGGCGTTGCTTCAATGGGCTTATGACAGCCGGCTTCTCTAGCCGAGCTCGTTTGCCCATCATTTTCAGGCATGTTGCGGCGCCAGCCATTCGTTGCCTTCATCCCTTCAAGTCGGGAGGATTTCTGGCTTCGAGCCGCGAAATTCGTGCTTCAGGCGCTGCGTCGATAACGCCGGCTATTGATGTGAAGGCGCTATTTCTTCGGCTGTTTGCGCTGCCATGCGCCATCCAGCGCAGCGGGCGAGGTGCTGCGCGAGGTAAGTGCGAGGCCGGTCAGCACCAGCTTGCGACCGCGCAGGAAACGGCCTTCGGTGCGCCACAATATGTCGTAACGCGCGGTTTCAGTGCGGCTCTTGTCGCCATCCCACCAACTCGCGGAGATGAGCACCGGGAGGCGGCCCGCGTGCGCATCGCTGTCGTCGATCGCCGTCAGCAGAGCATCGGCGAACCAGTCACTCGAGATCCTGGGGCCGGGGAGCGCATCCTGTTGCGCGACACCCAGCGTCTTCGGGAAGGAAACCGTCGCGGCGCTGAAATTGCGGTCGCCATCGGCCAGCGCGAGCGCCCGTCCACCATCCGTCACCTTGCCGATCAGCGTTACGACGCCGTGCGCGCGATCCGCGCTAGCCACCTGCGCGGCACGGGCCGCATCATCCGCGCGACGACCGGACCAGTTGAGATAGAGCGTGCCGGCCCCGATCAACATGCCAACTACGGCGACCAACTCGGCCAGCGTGATCCAGCGACGGCGGGTGGCGGCCTGATCGGCGGTTTCGCTCATCGACCACCCATCTCCAGCAAACGGCGCGGCGCGACGAGTTCCCAGCTCCGCGCGATCCGGTCCCCAACGCGATCCCAGTCGGTATCCGCGCGGTTCAGCCGCATCGCCACCCAGCCGGAAGGCCCAAGATAGGCGGGGCGGAAATAGAAATCGGGATCCATTTCGATCAGCATCGCCTGCTCCTCGCGATCGGAGGTTTTGACGATCACCACGGTCTCACCGTCGCCGTGATGATCGTGCCAGAAATAGGCGAAGAATTTGCCTTTTTCGATATAAAATCCCGGCGCGCCGTGGCTCGGTCGTTCCGCCGATGCGGGCAGCGCCAGCGCGATTTCGCGGACGCGAGCCAGCAGCGGCTCGATGGTCATCTGGTCAGCCATTCCGTCAGGACGCGCGGATAAAGCTGATGTTCCTCCGCCAGAACGCGCGCGGCCAGCGCGTCCGCGTTGTCGCCGGGAAGAATTGGCACGCGCACCTGCCCCAGCACCTCGCCACCATCGAGTTCCTCGGTGACGACATGGACCGAGCAGCCCGCTTCGGCATCCCCCGCCGCGATGGCGCGGCCATGCGTATCCAGCCCCTTATATTTTGGCAGGAGCGAAGGATGGATGTTGACGATCCGCCCGCGCCAACCGGAGACGAATTCGTCCGAAAGCAACCGCATATAGCCCGCGAGCGCGATAAATTCCGCGCCGGATGCTTTCAACGCGGCATCCAGCGCGGCTTCATAAGCCGGCTTGCCGATCCCCTTGGGCGAAAGCGCGAAGGTGGGGATACCATGCTCCCGCGCCCATGCGAGGCCGGCGGCGTCCGGCCGATCGGAGGCAATAACAACCACCTGATAGGCATCGCCTGCTGCCTTCACCAGCGATTGCATATTCGATCCGCGCCCGGAAACGAGGATCGCGACCTTTGCCGGGTTGCTCATGCCCGATAGCTCATGCGTGATGCGTCGCGGTCCATGCCGCGCGCGCGCTCCATGTCTCAGCGCCCCCGCGCACGGTGCATCCCCGTTCCCCGGCCTCGATCGCGCCGATGCGGAAGACGGTTTCGCCCGCCGCCTCAAGCTCCGCGGTGACCGCGTCCGCCGCGTCGGCCGCGACGATCGCCACCATGCCGATGCCGCAGTTGAACGTGCGTGCCATTTCCTCTGGCTCGATCGAGCCCTGCGATTGCAGGAAGGCCATCAGGCGCGGCTGTGGCCACGCATCGGCGTCGACAATTGCGTGGCGACCGTCGGGCAGGACGCGCGGGATATTCTCCAGCAGGCCGCCGCCGGTGATATGTGCCAGCCCCTTGATGCGCCGCGCCCGCAGCAGCGGCAGCAGGCTTTTCACATAGATGCGCGTCGGCGCCATCAGCGTGTCGATCAGCAGCCGGTCCTGATCGAACAGCGCGGGGCGATCGAGCCGCCAGCCCTTGTCCGCCGCGAGCCGGCGCACCAACGAAAAGCCATTCGAATGGACTCCGGAGGAAGCCAGGCCGAGAATCACGTCGCCCGGCGCAATTTCAGTGCCGGTCAGCACCGCCGATCGCTCCACGGCACCGACGCAGAAGCCGGCGAGGTCATAATCCCCCTCGGCATACATGCCGGGCATTTCCGCCGTCTCGCCGCCGATCAAGGCGCAACCGGCGACCCGGCAGCCCTCGGCAATCGAGGCGACAACCTGTTCGGCCACCACATTATCGAGCCGGCCGGTGGCATAATAATCGAGGAAGAAAAGCGGCTCCGCGCCCTGCACGATCAGATCGTTGGCGCACATCGCGACGAGATCGATGCCGACGCCTTCGTGGCGATCATGCTCGATCGCGAGCTTCAGCTTGGTGCCGACGCCATCATTGGCCGCGACAAGCAGCGGATCCTGAAACCCGGCCGCGCGCAGATCGAAAAATCCGCCAAAGCCGCCCAGATCCGCGTCAGCCCCCGGTCGCCGCGTTGCGCGGGCGAGGGGAGCGATGGCACGAACCAGCGCATTTCCGCCGGCGATGGAAACGCCCGCGTCGGCGTAGGTATAAGGCGCACTGCCACGATCTTGGGTCATGTCGAGCGCGACTAGACATATCTCGCTTGGATTTCCACGCCTGCTTCGCCAAAAGGCGACCAAGATGCGTCTTCGTCCGATTTTCCTCGCTTCCGCCATTGGCGTGCTGCTTCTCGGCACCGGCATCGGCATCGCACAGATCGAAGGCGGCGACCGCGGGGTCGCGCCAGTCGACAGTTCATCCGATTTCGAGGTGAGCGGTGTGCAGGTCGATGTCTCCGCGAAGGATGCGGATAGCGCGCGATATGGCGGCTGGCGGCTGGCGCAGCGCAAGGCGTGGGTGCAGCTTTCGCAGCGGCTGGGTGCCGGCGGTGGCCTGGTTTCGGATAGCGCGCTCGATTCGCTCGTTTCCGGTATCGTCGTCGAAAACGAACAGATCGGGCCGAACCGCTATATCGCGCGGCTGGGAGTATTGTTCGATCGTGCGCGGGCCAGCGCGATGCTCGGCGTCAGCAATTATGTAAGCCGATCGGCGCCGATGGTGGTGATCCCGGTTATCTGGTCAGGCGGAGTCGCTACCGCGTTCGAGCAACGGACGCCGTGGCAAGAGGCCTGGGCGCGCTACCGGACCGGCGGAAGTACGGTGGATTATATCCGCCCCGTCGGCACCGGGCCCGATCCGCTGCTGCTCAATTACGGCCAGACGCAGCGGCCCGGCCGAGGCTGGTGGCGCTCGGTGCTCAATCAATATGGCGGCAGCGATGTGCTGATCCCGACCGTGCGGCTTTACCGGCAATGGCCGGGCGGCCCGATCGTCGGCGTGTTTCAGGCGCGTGGTGGGCCGGACAACCGCCTGTTCGGGCAGTTCGCGCTTCGCGTCAGCGGGCCGAGCGGCCTTTCGCAATTGCTGGATGCGGGGGTGAAGCGGCTCGACGATCTGTATCAGTCCGCATCGCGCAACGGCCTGCTGCGTAGCGATCCGGGGCTGGCTTACGTGCCTCCCGTGGAGGCTACGACGGACGTGGTGACCCCAGACGACACCTTGCCGGTCGAAAACGCGACTACCGCCAGCACCATGATCTCGGTTCAGTTCGATTCGCCCGGCGCCGGCGCCGTGAACAGCACGGAAGCAGCTATGCGCGCTGTGCCGGGGGTCTCCACCGCCGTTACCTCCAGCCTCGCGCTGGGCGGAGTCTCGGTGATGAGCGTGGCCTATGGCGGCACGCCTGACGCTTTCCGCGCGGCGTTGCAGTCACGCGGCTGGCAGGTGTTCGGATCCGGCGCGACGATTCGTATCCGCCGCGCGCCACAATTGCTCCCGCCCGACGTGGCTGCGGACAACGTGACCGCCGGATGACACAGATCGCGCTGCCGCTGGAGTGGCCCGCCGATCCGCGCGACGAGGAGTTTTTGGTGACGCCCTCGAACGCTCGCGCCGCGCATATGGTGGAGCATTGGGGCGCATGGCCGGTGATGACCGCGCTGTTGACCGGCCCGCGCAAATCGGGGCGCAGCCTGCTCGCGCGCATCTTCGCCTCCAAGAGCGGGGGCACGATCATCGATGACGCGGAAAAGCGATCGGAGACGGAGCTGTTCCACGCCTGGAACCGCGCGCAGGCGGAGCGCAAGCCGCTGCTGATCGTCGCGGATGCGGCGCCACCGGAATGGCGCATCAAGCTGCCCGATCTCAATTCTCGTCTCGGCGCCTCGCCGATCGCGGCGATCGGCGCACCCGATGACGAGTTGATGCACGCCTTGCTGGAGCGACAGTTCCTGCGTCGCGGGCTGGATGCGCGGCCGGATCTGGTCGACTGGCTCGTCACGCGGATCGAGCGTAGTCATATCGCTGTCATGCGAACGGTCGATGCGCTGGATCAGGAGGTGCTGGAGCGCCGCAAGCGGTTGTCGATCCCGCTCGCGCGTACCACGCTTGCCGCCGCCGCCCTGATCCCGCCTCCGTCGACGGACATCGAATGACCCGCCCAGCCCATATCGCCGCCAGCATCAAGGACGACGACGATCCGTTCGAGCCGAGCGCATCTGGCCGTTACTTCAATCGCGAGCTTTCATGGCTGGCGTTCAACCGGCGCGTGCTGGAAGAGGCATGCAATCCGGCGCATCCGCTGCTGGAACGGCTGCGGTTCCTGTCGATTTCGGGATCGAACCTCGACGAATTCTTCATGGTCCGCGTCGCCGGGCTGAAGGGGCAGCAACTGCTGGAGGTGGAGGCACGGTCGGCCGATGGGCTTACCCCCACACAACAGCTCACGGCGATTACAGATACCGCCGATAAGTTGCTGATGGATCAGGAAAACGTGTGGCGCGATATCCGCCACGCACTCGCCGACACGGGGCTTCAGGTGCTCGGGTCGAGCAGGGTCGACGCGGCGCTTTCGCTTGACGAGATCGGCTGGCTTGAAACGCATTTCCGGGAGCAATTGCTGCCGGTGCTCACCCCACAGGCGCTAGATCCCGCGCATCCATTCCCGTTCATGCCCAACAAGGGGCTGGCGGTGATGTTCGATCTCATGCGGCTTTCCGATGACGAGCCGATCCGCGAACTGGTGATGCTGCCCGCGTCGATGCGCCGCTTCGTCCGCCTGCCGGGCGAGAAGGCGCGCTATGTCGCGATCGAATCGATCGTGAAGCGTTTCTCGCCGGTGCTGTTTCCGGGATATCGCGTTGAGGGCGCGGCGGAATTCCGCGTGTTGCGCGACAGCGATATCGAGATCGAGGAAGAGGCGGAGGATCTCGTTCGCTATTTCGCCAACGCGATCAAGCGGCGTCGTCGCGGGCGCGTGATCCGGCTGGAGCTGGAAACGGGGATGCCCGAGGCGCTGGAAACCGTGTTGCGTGGGGAATTGGGCGGCGGCGGCGCGCTCGTCACCGAGAGCGGCTCGTTCCTCGGCATCGGCGATCTCGATCAATTATATGAGGAGGATCGCCCCGATCTGAAATTCCCGCCCTTCACTCCACGCTTTCCCGAGCGCATCCGGGAGTTCGGTGGCGATTGTTTCGCGGCGATCCGATCGAAGGACATCGTCGTCCACCATCCCTATGAAACGTTCGACGTCGTGCTTGCTTTCCTGAAGCAGGCGGCGGCGGACCCGGACGTGGTGGCGATCAAGCAGACGCTCTATCGCGCGGGCAAGCAATCGGCGGTGATTAACGCGCTGATCGCGGCGGCGGAGGCGGGCAAATCGGTTACGGCGGTGGTCGAGCTGAAAGCGCGGTTCGACGAAGAGCAGAATTTGATGTGGGCCAACGCGCTGGAACGTGCGGGCGTACAGGTGGTCTATGGCTTCATCGATTGGAAAACCCACGCCAAGATTTCGGTGGTGGTGCGGCGTGAGGGCGGTCAGTTCCGTACTTACTGCCATTTCGGCACCGGCAATTATCATCCGATCACCGCGCGCATCTATACCGATCTGAGTTTCTTCACCGCCGATCCGCGCATCGGCCGCGATGCGGGACAAGTGTTCAACTACATCACCGGCTATGTCGAGCCACGCGGCATGGAGTTGCTCGTCATCTCCCCGCGCGGCCTGCGTGATCGGCTGATCGAACTGATCGACGGCGAGATTGCCCATGCCCGCGCCGGGCGACCGGCGGCGATCTGGGCAAAGATGAACAGCGTCGTCGATCCAGCGATCATCGAGAAACTCTATGAGGCGAGCGGCGCGGGCGTGGAGATCGATCTGGTCGTCCGCGGCATTTGCTGCCTGCGGCCCAAGGTGCCGGGGATGTCCGACAATATCCGCGTGAAATCGGTGGTCGGGCGTTTTCTGGAGCACAGCCGGATCGCCTGCTTCGGCAATGGTGCGGCGCTGCCCAATGACGGTGCGCATGTGCTGATATCCTCGGCGGACTGGATGCCGCGCAACTTCGATCGCCGGGTCGAATATATGCTGCCGCTAACCAACGAGACGGTGCACGATCAGGTGCTCGATCAGGTGATGGTCGCGAATCTGATCGATGACGAACAGAGCTGGGAACTGGAATCGGATGGTAGCTATGTGCGACTCGAACCGGGCGACAAGCCGTTCAACCTCCACCGCTATTTCATGACGAACCCGTCGCTTTCGGGCCGTGGCGCCGCGCTGGCGGAGGGTGGTGAGGTGCCCACTTTGTCGTTGCGCCGGCAACGCTGAAGGGGCGGAAGATGGCCGCGCCGCGCACGGCGATCATCGACATCGGATCGAATTCGATCCGTCTGGTCGTCTATCAAGGGCCGGCGCGTCTGCCGGCGACCTTGTTCAACGAAAAAGTGTTGGCCGGGCTGGGGCGGAGCCTCGTCCAGACCGGCGCCATCGACGCGGAGGCGATGGCAGCGGCGGAGACCGCGCTTGAGCGTTTCGCGGCGCTGGCGCGCGAAATGCGTTGCGACACTGTGCGCACCGTCGCGACCGCCGCCGCGCGGGACGCGGTGAACGGTGGCGAGTTGCTCGCGATCGCCCGGCGCGCCGGATTGAGCGTGGAATTGCTCTCCGGCACGCTGGAGGCGCGCGCGGCGGGCCATGGCGTGCTTTCCGCGATTCCACAGGCGGATGGCATCGTTGGCGATCTCGGCGGCGGTAGCCTCGAACTGGTGCGGGTGAAGAACGGCGAGATCAAGCAACATGCGTCTTTCCCGTTGGGCGTGCTCAGGATCGCGGCATTGAGAGACAAGGGCGGTCTTGATCGCAAGGTCGGGCGGCTGCTGCGCGAGGCTGGCTGGGGTGGTGCGGGCCGTGGACTTCCGCTCTATCTGGTCGGTGGATCGTGGCGCGCGCTGGCGCGGCTGGACATGGATCGCACGCATTATCCGCTGCCGATCATTCATGAATATGCCATGTCGGCGGAGACGATCGCTCGGTTGGGGCGGACGATTTCGCACCTTCCCAAAGGGCGGTTAAAAGCGGTTCCGGGGCTTTCTTCGGGGCGTATTCCGACGCTGGGTGATGCCGCGGCGGTGCTGGCGTCGCTGCTCAAGCACCTGAAAAGCAAAGAAACGATCGTCTCGGCTTATGGCCTGCGCGAAGGTCTGCTTTACAGCGCACTCGACGAGCGAACCCGCGCGCAGGATCCGCTGGTGGTTGCCACTCGTGATGAAGGACGACGTGCGGGCCGCTTCCCCGAACACGGCGATCTGTTGCACGATTGGATCGCCCCGCTTTTCGCGGACGAGGCGCCTGCCGATGTCCGGCTCCGCCACGCCGCATGCCAGCTTGCCGATGTCGGATGGCGCGCGAACCCGGAATTTCGCGCCGAGCGCGGGATGGAGATCGGGCTCCACGGCAATTGGGTCGGAGTGGATGCGCGTGGCCGCGCGATGATGGCGCAAGCCTTGTGGACGGGGCTTGGCGGCAGCGTCGCGAGCCCGTCGCCACTGCCGGCGCTGGCGAGCGACGAGGATCTGCGTCGCGCGCTTGGCTGGGGGCTCGCCATGCGGCTGGGGCAGCGCCTCTCGGGCGGCCTGGCGGGGCCGTTGCAGCGCTCGCGCCTGTCGATCGACGCCCGTGCGTTGACGCTCGATCTCGATCCGTCGGATCGCAGCCTCTACGGTGAGGCCGTGATCAAGAGGCACAATGCGCTGGCGACGGCGCTCGGCCGCGCGCCGATCATCACTGGCTGAGCAAGATCAACCGCAATTGACGCTGGCGATCCTGTTACGTTCGCCGATCATGATGTTGAGCCGGTCGATCCGATAATCCATCGTTGCAGGCTGGCCAGGATAGAGCACGCGGACGCTCCGCGCGCCCGACGCGCGCCGGGCCTGCCGCGAAAGCGCCGGCCGGAACGGCATGCCGATGAAGCGCTGCGCCGGGCCCGCGCGGCATTCGCGCGCCGGCCCCGGCATGGCGGGGCGATCGTCGACACAGCCGGCGAGCGCGATCATCGGCAGCGCGGCAAACAGGGCCTTGTTCATGCGGCAGTCCCCTCGGTTCGCGTCATCTTGAGCTTGCCGCCCTGAACCGCAAAGCCGAGTCGTCCCTCGACCAGATCAAGCGCGTCATGCCCGAATTGATCGTAGCGCCAGCCCGCGAGGATGGCGAGACCGTCGCGCTGCCCGGCGGCCAGCGCCTCCAGTTCCTCGCCACGCGCGAGAAGGCGCGGTGCGACGTCGATATCGCGAGCCCGGATTTTGAGCAGCAGCTTCAGCAGATCGGCGACCAGCGATCCTTCCTTGCCCAGCCCCGGCTTACGATCGTCGCGCGGCGGCATTTCGCTCGCGGGCATCGGCTCGGCCTCCGCGATCGCCGTCATCAGCCGCTTGCCAATGTCATTTGAGGCCCAGGTGGCGGAGAGCCCGCGGACTTTTGACAGATCCGCCTGCTTCTTCGGCGGATGGCCGGCGAGATCGGCGAGCGTCTCGTCCTTCACGATGCGGCCGCGCGGCAGATCCTTGCCGCGTGCCTCAAGCTCGCGCCAGCGCGCGATCGCCTTCAGCCGCCCCAACACTTCGGGTTTGCGACCGGAGATGCGGACGCGCTTCCACGCAAGATCGGGATCGTTGGCATAATTCGCCGGATCGGCGAGTCGCTCCATCTCCTGATCGAGCCACGCGCCGCGCCCGGTCTTGCGCAGCCGTTCCAGCATCCGCGGGAAGATGTTCGACAAATGGGTGACGTCGCCGATCGCATAATCGACCTGGCGCTGATCGAGCGGACGACGCGACCAATCGGTGAAGCGGGCGCCCTTGTCGATCTGGATGCCGAGCCAGCTATCGACCAGATTCGAATAACCGATCTGCTCGCCCTGACCGAGCGCCATCGCCGCGACCTGCGTGTCGAACAGCGGATAGGGCGTCTTGCCGGTAAGGTTGTAGATGATCTCGATGTCCTGCCCACCGGCGTGGAACACCTTCAACACCTCGTCATTGTCGACCAGCAGTTCGAGCAGCGGCGCCATATCGAGCCCCGGCGCTTTGGGATCGATCGCGGCGGCTTCCTCCGTATCGGCGATCTGGATCAGGCACAGCTCGGGCCAATAGGTGCTTTCTCGCATGAATTCAGTGTCGACGCAGATGAAGGGGGCGTCAGCGAGGCGCGCGCAAAGGTTTGCGAGCGTCGCGTTATCGGTGATCAGCGGATGAACATGCATAAGTCGCGCCCCATAGCTCTACGCGGGCGCCTTGACAAAGCGGGGATGTAAGGGGAGGGCGCGGACTTCCGCACGACCGGCAGAAGGGAAGGGCAACAAAGCCCTCTCACGCAAGGTCAGGAACCGAGACAAGAGAATATGCACGCCTATCGCACGCACACCTGCGCCCAGCTTTCCGCCGCCAATGTCGGGGAGACCGTTCGCCTTTCCGGCTGGGTCCACCGCAAGCGCGATCACGGCGGCGTGTTGTTCGTCGACCTGCGCGATCATTACGGCATCACCCAGATCGTCGCGGACAGCGATTCGCCGGCGCTTGGCCTGCTCGAGTCGCTGCGCGTCGAATCGGTCGTGACGATCGACGGGACGGTGAAGAAGCGTTCCGACGCGACGATCAATCCGAACCTCGCGACCGGCGAGATCGAGATTTTCGCCAATGTTGCGACCGTCCAGTCGCTGGCGCAGGAACTGCCCATGCCGGTGGCTGGCGAAGCGGAATATCCGGAGGAAATCCGGCTGCGCTACCGCTTCCTCGATCTGCGTCGCGAGAAGCTGCACGCCAATATCATGCTGCGCTCCTCCGTGATCGCATCGATCCGCAAGCGGATGATCGATCAGGGTTTCACCGAATTCCAGACGCCGATCCTCACCGCGTCCAGCCCCGAAGGCGCGCGCGACTATCTCGTCCCCAGCCGCGTTCATCCGGGCAAGTTCTACGCGCTTCCGCAAGCGCCGCAGATGTTCAAGCAGCTGATGATGGTCGCGGGCTTCGATCGTTATTTCCAGATCGCGCCATGCTTCCGCGACGAGGACGCGCGCGCCGATCGTAGCCCGGGCGAATTCTACCAGCTCGATTTCGAGATGAGCTACGTCACGCAGGAAGACGTGTTCGCCGCGATCGAGCCGGTACTGCACGGCGTGTTCACCGAATTCGCGAATTGGCAGGGCAAGGGGCGCACCGTCAGCTCGCTGCCGTTCAAGCGCATCCCGTATCGCGAATCGATGCTGAAATACGGCAACGACAAGCCTGACCTGCGCAATCCGATCCTGATTTCCGACGTGTCCGATCACTTCGTCGGCTCCGGCTTCGGCCGGTTCGCGTCGATCGTCGAGGCGGGTGACGTGGTGCGCGCGATCCCGGCGCCGAAAACCGCGGAGAAGAGCCGCAAGTTCTTCGACGATATGAATGGCTGGGCGCAGGCCGAAGGGTTCGCTGGCCTTGGCTATGCAACCCGCAAGGGCGGCGAATGGGGCGGCCCGATCGCCAAGAACCATGGCGAGGACAAGATGTCCGCGATGGCGGATCAGCTCGGCCTCGGCCCGGACGACGGCATCTTCTTCGCCGCCGGCAAGGAAGCGCAGGCGGCCAAACTTGCGGGCCTTGCGCGCACGCGCGTCGCCGAGCAGCTTGAGCTGATCGACCAGAGCCGGTTCGAATTCTGCTGGATCGTCGATTTCCCGATGTTCGAATATGACGAGGACGCGAAGAAGGTCGATTTCAGCCACAACCCGTTCAGCATGCCGCAGGGTGAGCTGGAGGCGCTGGAAACGATGAACCCGCTCGATATCCTCGCTTACCAATACGATATCGTCTGCAACGGCGTGGAGCTGTCCTCGGGCGCGATCCGGAATCATCGCCCGGAGATCATGTACAAGGCGTTCGAGATCGCAGGCTACAGCCAGCAGGACGTCGATACGAACTTCGCCGGCATGATAAACGCGTTCAAGTTCGGCGCGCCGCCGCACGGCGGCTCAGCGCCCGGCATCGACCGGATCGTCATGCTGCTCGCCGATCAGCCGAACATCCGCGAGGTGATCGTCTTCCCGATGACGCAGAAGGCCGAAGATCTGATGATGGGTGCGCCCAGCTTCGTTTCGGCGAAACAGCTCCGTGAGCTGAACCTGCGTTCCACGGCGGAAGGTGTCGATGTGAACAAGGCCGTCGCGCCGAACGCGAGCTGAACTCGATCGGGCGCGTCTTTCGGTTGCGGACCTCACCGCCTATCTTCTGCCGATACGGCAAGGAGAATGGCGATGAGAGTTGCGGTTCTGGGCGCGTCCGGGCGCGCGGGTTCGGAAATTGTCGGGGAGCTGGCGCGGCGCGGCGTGGATGTGCTCGCGATCGCGCGTCATCCGGGCGCGCCGGCGGATCGCGTGACGTGGCTCGCGCTGGATGTTGCGGATCGCGACGCGCTGGTGAAGTCGCTCGCGACGCAGGACGCCGTGGTGAGCGCGATGCGCTTCGCCGATACCGATGCACCGGCGCTGATCGCCGCCGTTAAGGCGGCGGGCGTGCCCAGGATGCTGCTCGTCGGTGGTGCGGCGAGCCTTGAGACTGAGCCGGGAAAGCGGTTGTTCGACTCGCCGGGTTTCCCCGATGCCTTTCGCGTGGAGGCCGGGGCCGGCATCGCTTTTCTCGATGCGCTAAAGGCCAGCGAGCTGCCGGACTGGGTGTTCATCTCGCCCGCGATCAATTTCGAAGATGGCCCGCGCCGCGGCGAATATCGCATCGGCAAGGATCAGCCGTTGTTCGGGGCGGATGGCCGCAGCGTGATCAGCTTCGCCGATTTCGCGATCGCCATGGCCGATGAAGTGGAGCGCCCTGCGCACCATCGCGAACGCTTTACCGTGGGATATTGAGCCCGGCCGGTTTTCCCGGCACTCTGGCGAGATGATCGATCTCGCCGATTATGAGCGGGGAAAGCTCTATAAGGGTGATTACCGTCGCGATCTCACCCGCTTGCAGAAGCGGCTGGACCGGATTCTCGTCGCGCATATCGTTCATGAGCGACCGGCGGTGATCATGCTCGAAGGATGGGATGCGGCCGGGAAGGGCGGGATCATCCAGCGACTCGTCGCCACATGGGACCCGCGCCATTTCGAGGTCTATCCGATCTCGGCGCCGACAGTGGAGGAGAAGGCGCATCCCTTCCTGTGGCGATTCCGCACCAGATTGCCCGCGCCGGGCGACATCACCGTGTTCGATCGTAGCTGGTACGGGCGCGTGCTGGTCGAACGGGTCGAGGGCTTCGCGACGCGGGCGGAATGGAAACGCAGCTACGGCCAGATCAACGAATTCGAGACGCGGCTGATCGACGCCGGCACCACGTTGGTGAAGCTGTTCGTGCATGTCGGGCAGAAGGAGCAGGACAAGCGTTTGCAGGACCGGATCGACGATCCCTGGAAGCGCTGGAAGACCGGGCTGGAGGATTATCGCAATCGCGCCAAGCGCGCCGCCTATCTGGAGGCGATGCACGAAATGTTCGAGCGCACCGATACAGGCATCGCGCCGTGGCATGTGATCGACGGCAACGACAAGAAAGCGGCGCGGATCGCGGCGCTTACCGTGGTGGCGGACACGCTGGCCGCGAACGTGCCGATGGCCCCCCCGCCGCTCGATCCCGAACTGGCCCGTATCGCGCACGAAGCGCTGGCTCGTTGACCGGCCCCGCCCGTTCGCGTCGTCTAGCCGGCGCGAACGGGCGAAACGGATCGGGCGCGATCAGGCGGGCGCGAACTCGCCGTTTTCGCCCATCACCCAGAGCACGCCGCCGCGGATCGAGAACCACGCGCCATGCAGGCGCAGGCGCCCCTCGGCCTCCGCCTCCCGCACGCAGGGGAAGCTGCGCAGATTGCCGAGGCTGACGCGCACCGTTTCCAGCTCAAGCTGATGCGCCGCTTCGTCGCCATCGCCATATTCGGCGACGATGCGATCACGCGCCTCGTCCAGCATGTCGATCCAGCGTGCGATGAAGCCGCCTTCGCCGGGCTTGGCATTGTCGAAGCGATGGGTGAGCGACGCATGGACGCCGCCGCATGAGCCGTGGCCCATGATGACGATATCCTCGACCTTGAGCTGAGTCACCGCGAACTCCAGCGCCGCGGAAACGCCGTGCCGCCCGCCGCCCAGCTCGAACGGCGGAACGAGATTGGAAATGTTGCGGATGACGAAGATCTCGCCCGGCGAAACGTCGAAAACGGTGGCGGGATCGGTGCGGCTGTCGGAACAGGCGATCACCATCACCTTGGGGCTTTGACCCTCCGATAATTCCGCCCATCGATCCCGCTGTTCGATCAATCCATGTTCGCGGAAACGCCGATATCCGGCGACGAGATCGGTAAAGTGAGTCATGGCGCGCGTCTTATCGCGTTGTTTCGCGCGTGTGCAGTCGCTATCTGCGCTCCCATGAACGAAATGACGCCCGTCGCCGCGCCGCGCCAGCGCAAGCCTGACTGGATTCGCGTGAAGGCGCCGACCTCCATCGGTTTCGCCGAAACGAAGCAGCTTATGCGCCGCCTGAACCTCGCCACCGTATGTGAGGAAGCGGCCTGCCCGAACATCGGCGAATGCTGGACGAAGAAGCACGCGACGGTGATGATCCTGGGCGACACCTGCACGCGGGCCTGCGCCTTCTGCAACGTGAAGACGGGGATGCCCCGCGCGGTCGATCAGCAGGAGCCTGAGCATGTTGCGGTGGCCGCCGCTGAACTGGGGCTTGAGCATATCGTCATCACCTCCGTCGATCGCGATGATCTGCCGGATGGCGGCGCATCGCATTTCGTGAAGGTGATCCAGGCGCTGCGCCGCAATACGCCGAACACGACGATCGAGATCCTGACCCCCGATTTCCGCAACAAGGCGCAGGCCGCGGTCGAGTCGATCGTTGAGGCGGGACCGGACGTTTACAACCACAATCTCGAAACCGTCCCCCGGCTCTATCCGACGATCCGGCCGGGCGCGCGCTATTATGCGTCGCTGCGCCTGCTGGAGAGCGTGAAGCGGCACGATCCGTCGATCTTCACCAAATCCGGCGTGATGCTCGGCCTGGGTGAGGAGCGGCTCGAAGTGCATCAGGTGATGGACGACATGCGTTCCGCCGACATCGATTTCCTGACGATGGGGCAATATCTCCAGCCCACGCCGCGCCACGCCAAGGTCGCGGATTTCGTCACCCCCAAGGCGTTCGATGCCTATGCCGCGATCGCGCGGGCGAAGGGCTTCCTGCTGGTCGCGAGTTCGCCGCTGACCCGTTCGAGCTATCACGCCGGCGACGATTTCGCGAAGATGAGGGCGGCGCGCGAGGCGCAGCTTGCCAAAGCATAAGGAAACCCGCCGGCTGCCCTATACCTCCGCGCAGATGTTCGATCTGGTCGCGGACGTGGAGCGCTATGCCGAGTTCCTGCCGTGGGTGATCGCGATGCGCGTGCGCAGCGATACGCCGGAGGAAACGATCGCGGACATGATCGTCGGCTTCAAGGGGCTGCGCGAAACCTTCACCTCACGCGTGGTGAAAGAGCCGTCGAGCGCGGTGCACGTCGACTATGTCGACGGGCCGCTCAAGTTTCTCCACAATGATTGGGGGTTCCGCCCCGATGGCGACGGTTGCTTCGTCGATTTCTCGGTCGATTTCGCGTTCAAGAACCGCGTGTTCGAGATGATGGCGGGGCAGGTCTTCGCGGCTGCGCTCCGCCGGATGATCGGCGCGTTCGAGGAACGCGCGCGGGTGCTTTACGGCTCGAGCGGGGCTTCCGACGTGGACGGCATCAGCAGGTCGAGCGCACACAGCGCGGCCTGAAGCCGGACGCCGCCGCGCCCGATATCGCCGAACTGGTGCTTGTCGGCGACCACGTCCGACGGATCGCCGCCACGCTCTGCGCGAGCGAATACGACGGTGCCGACCGGCTTCTTTTCCGATCCGCCGCCTGGACCCGCGACGCCGGTGATCGCCACCGCGACATCGGCCCGAGTCACCTCCAGCGCACCCTGCGCCATGCTCCATGCGACGGCGATCGATACCGCGCCGAACGTCTCGATTACGTCGTTGCTGACGTGAAGCAGCGAGAGCTTGGCATCGTTCGAATAAGTGACGAGGCTCGCCTCCAGCACGTCGGACGAGCCGGGAATTTCGGTGAGCGCGGCGGCGACAAGGCCGCCGGTGCAGCTTTCCGCCACGGCGATGCGGCGCCCGATGGCGCGATTCGCCTCGACCACGCGGGTGGCGGCGGCGACAAGCTCGGGGGGAAGTACGCTATCGGTCATTGGGACACCGCCGCACATACCGGAAGGTCGGGAACAACGGCAACCTGCTTCCCGCGAACCTTTCGCGCTTTCAGATATTGCAGCGTCGCGACGATGATCCCGGCGGTGTTGCGCGCGGGCAGCGGCTCCAGCAGCGTAACCAGCCGATCGATCGTCGGGCAGTCGGCCGACTGAACGCGCCCGACGATCTGCGGCGCGAAGATCGAGGTGAGCAGCGGGCGGGCGTAATCCGACTGGAGAAGCGCATCGACCGCCGGGTCGCTGAGCTTGACGATGGCGGCGCGCGCGGTCGGCCACGCCGCATCGGCGGCGGCTTCATAGCGCGCGAGGAACGCGCTGCTCGGGCGTCGCACAAGGCTCGCGGGGGGCAGGGTGGTGCAGATGCGCCCGGTCTCGCGAATGATGTCCGGCATGGCGACGAGCGCGATCGCCTCCGCGTCGTTGGCGGTGAGGCACGGCGTTTGTGCGCTGGCGACGGTGGGCATGGCGATAAGCGCGAGCAGCGCGGCGAGGCGCTTCACAGCACCGCTCCCGGCAATGTCGCGGTGACGACCGCCTGTGCCGCAATGCCTTCTCCGCGCCCCGTGAAGCCAAGGTGTTCGGTGGTCGTCGCTTTCACGCTGACACGATCGGACGACAGGCCGAGAAGTTCCGCGATTCGCGCGCGAATCGTCTCGCGATGCGGCCCGATCTTCGGCGCTTCGCAGATCAGCGTCAGATCGACGAAGGTGACGCGGCCACCGCGCGCATGGAGCAGCGATAGCGCGTGACGCAGGAACTGGCCGGACTCCGCCCCGCGCCATTGCGGATCGCTCGGCGGGAAGTGCATCCCGATATCCCCGGCCGCGATCGTGCCGAGCACCGCATCGGTGATGGCGTGAAGCGCAACGTCCGCGTCGCTATGACCCGACAGGCCCTGATGGTGCGGGATCAGCACGCCGCCCAGCCATAATTGCGCGCCATCGACGAGGCGGTGTACGTCGAAGCCCAGCGCTGAACGCGTCTCCACGCCCAGCCGCGCTTCGGCGGCGGCGATGTCGCCCGGATAGGTGATCTTTTCCAGCATCGGATCGCCCTGCACCAGCGCCACCGATCCGCCAAGCGCGCGAACCATCTGCGCGTCGTCCGTGGCCTCGCCGCCCGCCCAGGCGCCGTGCGCCGCGAGGAGACGATCGAAGCGAAACGCCTGTGGCGTCTGAACGCGATGGAGCGATTCGCGGGGGACGGTCGCGCCATCATCGTTCACCAGCGTGTCGATCACCGGGAGTACCGGCACCGCGCCATCATGCGTGTCGAGCGCGGCGATCAGCCGGCCGATCACCTCGGCGGGGAGGAACGGGCGTGCCGCATCGTGCACCAATACGCGATCGGCCCCGGATAGCGCCGCCAGCCCGGCCGCGACCGACTCGCGACGCGTCGCGCCGCCGATGACGTAACGCGCGCCGGGCAGGGCATGTTCGAACAGCGCTTCCTGGCCGCCGCCGATCACCACCAGCACCTCGTCGATAAGCGGGTGACGCCTGAGCGCATCATGGCTCCAGGCGAGCATCGCCCGGCCCGCGATGGCGGCATATTGCTTCGGCAGGGCAGCGCCGGTGCGCTCCCCCTTGCCGGCGGCGACGATCAACGCGGCGGTGCTCATGGCGCGGGCCATTAGGCCGCCCGCGCGCGGCGGGCAATGGACTGACGGTGGCGGAGAAAATCCGGGGCGGCCAGACAGGGGGAAGGCCGCCCCGTAGTTCAGGGAACGGCCGGGAAAAAAGGGAGAACCCGGCCAAGTCGACGTCGAGGGGACGTCGTCGACGGTTTGTTGGCTAGAACCGTGATGTTGCGGAAATGTGTCGGGGCCGGACAATCGTGTTTCCGTCGCGAAATGTTGACGCATCGGCGATCAGCGGAGATGGAAGGCGGATGACATCGGCCGCATCGACCCGTCGCATCCTGATCGCCAGCCTCGTCGGCACGACAGTCGAATTCTATGATTTCTACATTTACGCGACTGCGGCTGCGCTGGTGTTCGGCCCGTTGTTCTTTCCCGCCGAAAGCGCCTCGGTGCAGTTGCTTTCTTCCTATGCGAGCCTTGCGGTGGCGTTCGTTGCCCGGCCGGTGGGGGCTTGGGTGTTCGGCCATTATGGCGATCGGATCGGGCGGAAATCGACGCTGGTCGCCTCGCTGATGCTGATGGGCGCCTCCACGCTCGCGATCGCGTTTCTGCCGACCTATGCGACGATCGGCTGGTGGGCGCCGCTGCTGCTCTGCGTGTTGCGCTTCGGACAGGGCTTCGGGCTCGGCGGCGAATGGGGTGGTGCGGCGCTGCTCGCGGTGGAGAATGCGCCGCCGGGATGGCGCGGGCGATATGGCATGGTGCCCCAGCTTGGCGCGCCGCTGGGTTTCATCGCGGCCAACGGATTGTTCCTCGCGCTCGGCCTGACGATGACATCAGCCGATTTCATGGCGTGGGGCTGGCGCGTGCCATTCCTGCTCTCGGTCGTACTGGTGGGGCTTGGCCTGTGGGTGCGGCTGCGCATCGCGGAGACGCCGGCTTTCTCTCAGATGCTCGAAGAGGGGCCGCCGCCGGCGGTGCCGATGGGCGAATTGCTGCGCGATCACTGGCGCATGGCGCTGGGCGGTACGTTCGGCGCGATCGCCTGTTTCGCGGTTTATTACATCGCGACCGCCTTTGCGCTCGGTTACGCGACGACCACGCTGGGGATCGACCGGCAGACGTTTCTCGGGCTTCAGCTCGGCGCGATCCTGTTCATGGCGCTGGGCATCGTTCTGTCCGGCGTTTGGGCGGACCGGACCTCGCCGGGGAACGTGCTGACCTGGGGCTGCGTCGGCGCGATCCTCGCGGGGTTCCTGCTGGTGCCGGGCCTTGGTTCGGGCGCGCTGGGATCGATCTTCGCCGCGCTTGCCTTTGCGTTGCTGGTGATGGGATTCGTCTATGGCCCGCTCGGCGCATGGCTGCCGGGGCTGTTCCCGGCGCGCGTGCGCTATACCGGCGTCAGCCTCGCGTTCAACATGGCCGGGATCATCGGCGGCGGGCTGACCCCGGTCGCGGCGCAATGGCTGTCGCAGCGTGGCGGCGGGCTGGCCTCGGTCGGCATGTACCTGGCCGTCGCCTCGCTGATGAGCCTTGTCGCGCTGCTCGCGCTGCGCCCGCGACGCGGGGTGGCGCCGATGGTGGTCGAAGGCCCCTAGGCGGGGCGAAGCAGCGTCAGCCGCGCGCGGCCATGCGTGCGATCCGCGTCGATCGTGAAGCCGGTGACGTTCACCGGCTCGTTATACGCCGTTTCGATGCTGATCCACGTCCCCGCGCCAACCCAGCCGAGCCGGGCCAGCCGATCGAGCGCGACATTGCCCGCGCCCGTGCCATAGGGCGGATCCATCATGATCAGATCGAGCGGCGCGGTCGCCGGGCCGAGCCCGATCGCGGAGGCCGCGCGGACATCGGCATTGGCCGCGCCGAGCTTGGCGATATTCGCCCGCAGCGCATCGAGCGCCGGCTTGTCCTGTTCCACGAACAGGCAGCGCGCCGCACCGCGTGAAAGCGCCTCCAGCCCGAGCGCACCTGATCCGGCGAAGAGATCCGCGACCGCCAGCCCCTCGAAACTGCCGATCCGGCTGGTGAGCATCGAGAAAAGCGCCTCTCGCGTGCGATCGGCGGTGGGGCGGGTGGCGTCTCCCTTCGGCGCGACGAGCGGGCGTCCACGCCACTGGCCTGCGATGATCCTCATTTGCGTGGCCTCTTCGGCCCGGTAGGCGGCTTGGGTCTGGCCCAGCCGGCCTTGCGCTGTGGCGGGCGTGCGGGGCGGCCGGTTGGGGGCGTGACGGGCGGCTCTGCCCCTTCGCGCGCTTTCGCGGGGGCCGGGGCCTTGTTTGCGCCGGGTGCTGCTACGGGCGTCGTAGCCGGTCGCGGCGCGCGGGGAGCGCCGGCAACGGGCGCGCGGCGCGGTCGGCGCGGTGCCGGCGCTGACAGGGAAGAGACCGCTATCGCACCAAGCTGCTGCCCCTTGTGATCCAGCGAATGGCGGAACGCGGCAAGATCGTTCGGGCGCACCTCGCCGATGCTGCCGACCGGCATCTCCCCGAGAATGAACGGGCCATAACGGATGCGGATCAACCGACTGACCTCCAGCCCGAGATGTTCGAGCACGCGGCGTACTTCGCGATTCTTGCCTTCGGTGAGGATCATCTCGATCCACACGTTGGCGCCGGTGCGCCGCTCGATATTGGCGTCGATCGAGCCGTAGCGGATGCCCTCGATCTCCACACCCTCGATCAGCGATTCGAGTTGCGGCTGGGAGACCTGGCCATAGGCGCGCGCGCGATAGGCGCGCTGCACCCCGGTCGCGGGAAGCTCGAGCTGTCGCTTCAACTCACCGTCGTTGGTCATCAGCAGCAGCCCTTCGGTGCTGTAATCGAGCCGGCCGACCGGCATCAGCCGGGGCAGATCCTTCGGCATCCGGTCATAGATTGTCGGGCGGCCACGGGGATCACGCTCGGTGGTGAGCACGCCGGCCGGCTTATGGAAGATAAACAGCCGCGCCGGGGGCGGGGCGGCCTCGACCGGCTGATCATCGACGGTCACGCCGTCGAGCGATGCGAGCAGGGTCGCGGGGGTTTCGATGATCACGCCGTCCTTCGCGACGCGGCCCTCCTCGATCATGCGTTCGACCTCGCGTCGCGATGCGACGCCGGCGCGCGCAAGGAGCTTGGCGATGCGGTGAGTGGGGTGCTGGTCTGACGGATGGCTCGGCATGACGCGGCTGATACATTGCTTGCGTTGCTCGCGCGAAAAAAAATTGCGTCGAAAGTGTGAACCCGGCGTTAAGGCGCAGGAACGTAGCGTTTGTGGTCATGAGGCTGTCGATGGTGTTCGGGCGGAAAGATCGACGGATCACGCGCCTTTTGCTGGTGGAAGATGAGCCGCTGGTGGCGTTCGAGGTCGAGCATCTGCTGACCCACGAAAATTATCAGATCGTCGCCACGGTCGATCGCGTGGCGCTGGCGGTGACGATCATCCGCGAGGCGGACGATATCGATCTGGTGCTCGTCGATGTCGAACTGGCTGATGGCAGCGGCGTGGAGGTTGCGCGAGTCGCGGCCGAGCACGGCATTCCGGTGCTGTTCGTCACAGGCAATTTCCCGGAAGATGCGGAGCCATTGGCGAGCGGCCACCTCGCCAAGCCCTTTGCTCAGCGCGATCTTCTCGCCGCGATCAGCGCGATCGATGCGACGCTGGCGGGGGTGAAGCCCCGCCGCCTGCCAAGTGGATTCCGCCTGTTCACGCAGAGCGGGGCATCACGCGAGGATCGGCCGCCCTTCGTCCGCGAAGGCCGCTGAAACCGCGGCGACGCTCGCCAGCACGCCATCGGCGCGGCGTATCCCGAGCAGATCGCCCAGCAGCAATGCGGCCGTTTCCGGCGCCGTTTCGACGCGGGCGACAATCGTCAACAAACCCGCTTCGGCGACCGTGATCCGCCCGCAGCAGCACGGTGCGATCGCGATCGGCATCGAGGCATTGCCGGCAAGATCCGCCATCAATGTGCGCACCAGCGTCAGCGGGCGGCGGAATCCTTCACGAAACAGCGTGAAAATCGCGTGCGCCGCGCGCGCATCGGCCAGCCCGTGCGCGCCCATCCGCCGCATTGCGAACAGCAATACGCGTGCATTGGGGCAGGGGGGCAGCGGGTAAGGGAGGGCGGCGGCGGTCATGGTAGCGGCAGGCAAGGTCATGCGGACTTCCTCTCGGCCGCGACCTTCCATTTTTAGCTATTGCAAGTCAATCGCAATTAGAAAGGTCAGGCAGGCGGCTCATCGTTTGCCGCGAGCACCTCACCGGCGAGGTACAGCGAGCCCGCCACCAGCACGGATTTGCCGAACCCCGATCGGGCGAGCGCATCGAATGCCGCGCTCACATCATCGGCGATGGTCGCTGCCGTCGCGCCGTATTCCCGCGCCATCGCCGCGAGCGATTCGGGGGCGTGACAGGCGTGATTGGGGACCGGCACCGCGACGACATGGCAATCGGCCCGATCGCCGATCAGGTGCCGCAGCACGCCATGGGCATCCTTGTTCGCGAGCATGCCGATAACGATCGTGGTGGGCGCGCCTCCGCCCCATGATCCGGCGATCGCGGCGGCGGCGGATTCGTTATGCGCGCCATCGAGCCATATTCCGAAGCGACGTTGTTCGGGACGCAGGCGACGGACGAGCGGCCCATCGCCAAGTGGCTGCATCCGCGCGGGCCAGCGCGCGGCGCTGATACCATAAGCGATCGCGGCGGTGTCGACCGGCACGGCTTGCTGGTGCCACAGCATGGCAACTGCCAGCCCGGCGTTTTCAATCTGATACGGCCCGGCAAGCGTCGGGGCCGGGAGCGTGATCTCGCCGGCCTGGTCGCGATAGCGTAGCGTATCGCCGGTCGCCGATATGTCCCAGTTCGTGCCTCGTGCCAGCACGGTCGCACCGCGTGCGGCGGCGACTGCGGCGACGCTCGCTGCAACCGATGCGGGATAATGCTGGGTGACGAGCGGTACATCGGGCTTGGCGATGCCCGCTTTCTCGAAGCCGATGCGATCGAGCGGCGCTTCGGGCGTGCCGGCCTCCGCGGCGAGCAGGAATGCCTCGTGATCGATGCCGAGCGCGGCGATGCCGCAGATCGCGGGTTTGGGGAGAACGTTCGTAGCGTCAAGCCGCCCGCCGAGCCCGACTTCGATCACGCAGGCGTCGGCCGGCGTGCGCGCGAACGCGAGAAAGGCCGCCGCGGTAGTCACTTCGAAGAAGCTCGCGCCGATATCCCCGCCAACGTCGAGCACCTCCGCCAGCAATGGCGCGAGCGTGGCATCGTCGATCAGCGTGCCCGCCAGACGGATACGCTCGTTGAAACGGACGAGGTGCGGGCTGGTATAAGCGTGAACGCGCAGCCCGGCGGCCTCCAGCGCGGCGCGCAGGAACGCGCAGGTCGAGCCCTTGCCGTTGGTCCCGGCGACGTGGAACACGGGCGGCAGGCGCAGATGCGGATTGCCGACGCGCTCCAGTAGCTGCGTGATCCGCCCAAGCCCCAGCACGTCCGCGCCGGGGGAGAGCGACCACAAACGATCGAGCTGTGCCTGCACCGCCGGATCGGCCGAGATCGCGTGATCAGCCATGATAGCCCTCCCGCGTGACCGGGTCAGGCCGCCGCGCGCTGGTGGCAGAGGTAGGAAATCACCGTCGCCAGTTGCTGACGCAGATCCTTGCGATGGACGATCATGTCGAGCATCCCATGCTCGAGCAGATATTCCGATGTCTGGAAATCATCCGGCAGCTTCTCGCGGATCGTATTCTCGATCACACGCCGCCCGGTGAAGGCCAGCATCGCCTTCGGCTCGGCGATATGCACGTCGCCCAGCATGGCATAAGCAGCCATCACCCCGCCCGAAGTCGGATCGGTCAGCACCACGATATAGGGCAGGCCCGCGTCGTGAAGCATCTGGATCGCGACGGTCGAACGCGGCATCTGCATCAGGCTCAATATGCCTTCCTGCATCCGCGCGCCGCCCGATGCGGTGAAGACGATGTATGGCGCCTTGTCCGCGATCGCGGCTTCGACGCCCTGAATGAACGCCTCTCCCACCGCCTGGCCCATCGATCCGCCCATGAAGGCGAAATCCTGCACGCCGATCACGACGCGATGGCCGTCGATCGTCCCGCGCGCGTTGACGAACGCATCGTTTTCGCCGGTGCTGGCGCGGGCCGCCTTGAGGCGTTCGGCATAGCGCTTCGAATCGCGGAACTTGAGCGGGTCTTCCGGCGCGCGCGGGGCCGGCAGCTCGACGCAGCTTCCCGCGTCCATAAGCTGCGCGAAGCGATCCTTCGGCCCGATCCGCTCATGATGATCGCACTTCGGGCAGACGCTGAGGTTCTCCTCCAGCTCGCGGGTGAAGACCATCTGCCCGCAACCCTTGCACTTGTGCCACAGGTTGTCGGGGGATGTTTCCTTCTTCGCGACGACGAAGGAAAGGGCGTTGCGGACGCTCGAAAGCCAGCTCATTTCTATTCCTTGCGGGCGGCGCCGATCGCGTCGCTCAACGTGCGTATATAGGCGGTCACGGCGGCAGGCGCATCCGCGCCGTGCTTGCCGATCAGTTCGACGGTCGCGGAGCCGACCACCACGCCATCGGCGATACGGCCGATCGCGGCTGCCTGTCCGGGCGTGCGAATACCGAAGCCGACCGATACCGGCAAATCGGTTGCCGCCTTCAGCCGCGCCACAGCCTCCTCGATCGAGGATTGCGCGGCCTGTTGCAGCCCGGTGATCCCGGCGACCGACACGTAATAGAGGAAGCCGCCCGCACCCGCCAAAACGGCGGGCAGTCGTGCGGCATCGGTCGTCGGCGTGGCCAGTCGAACGAGATCGACCCCGGCCGCACGCAGCGCGGGTCCGATCGCGTCGTCTTCCTCTGACGGCACGTCGACGCAGATCACGCCGTCGATGCCCGCATCGCGCGTGGCGTTGGCGAACCACTCCGGCCCGCGCCGCAGCATCGGATTGGCATAGCCCATCAGCACCAGCGGAATGCTCGGGTGGCGAGCGCGGAACTCGCGCGCGATCTTCAGGATCGCGGCGGTGGTGGTGCCCGCCGCGAGGCTGCGCAGGTTCGCCGCCTGGATCGCCGGGCCGTCCGCCATCGGATCGGTGAAGGGCATGCCCAGCTCGATCACATCGGCCCCGCCCGCGACCACCGCGTCGAGGATCGCGCCCATCGCGTCCGGTGTGGGATCGCCGGCGGTGATGAAGCAGACGAGCGCGGCTCGACCAGCGGCCGAGGTAGCGGCGAACGTATCGGAAAGGCGGCTCACAGCTTCACCCCCAGCGCATCGGCGACGGTGAAGATATCCTTGTCCCCACGGCCGGAGACGTTGACGAGGATCATCGCGTCCTTGCCATAATCCTTCGCCACCTTGGGCAGCGCGGCGAGGGCGTGGGCACTTTCCAGCGCGGGGATGATCCCCTCGGCGCGGCAACAGAGCTGGAACGCCTCGAGCGCCTCGGTATCGGTGATCGGCAGGTAACGGACGCGGCCGATTTCGTGCAGCCAGCTATGTTCCGGCCCGATGCCGGGATAATCGAGGCCGGCGCTGATCGAGTGAGCCTCGGCGATCTGGCCGTCCTCATCCTGCAACAGATAGGTTTTGTTGCCGTGAAGGATGCCGGGCGAGCCGCCGGTCAGGCTTGCGGCATGTTGGCCGGAGTGGATGCCGTGGCCGGCCGCCTCCACGCCGATCATCGCGACCTCCGCGTCGTCGAGGAACGGATGGAACAGCCCGATCGCATTCGATCCGCCGCCGACCGCCGCAATCAGCAGATCGGGCAGGCGCCCGGAGCGCGACAGCATCTGCGCGCGCGCTTCCTTGCCGATCACGCTCTGGAAATCGCGCACCAGCTCCGGATAGGGATGCGGGCCGGCGGCGGTGCCGATGATGTAGAAAGTATCGTGGACGTTCGCGACCCAATCGCGCATCGCCTCGTTCATCGCGTCCTTCAGCGTCATCGCGCCGGACGTGACCGGGATCACCTCCGCGCCGAGCAGCTTCATGCGGAACACGTTCGGCTGCTGCCGCTCCACGTCCTTCGCGCCCATGTAGATCACGCAGGGAAGGCCGAAGCGCGCGCACACCGTTGCAGTCGCCACGCCGTGCTGGCCCGCACCCGTCTCGGCGATGATCCGTGTCTTGCCCATGCGGATCGCGAGCAGGATCTGGCCGATGCAATTATTGATCTTGTGCGCGCCGGTGTGATTCAATTCCTCGCGCTTGAGCCAGATTTGCGCGCCGCCGAATTCCTCGGTCAGCCGAGGCGCGAAATAGAGCGGGCTCGGGCGGCCGACATAATGTTCGAGCAGATCGTCGAACTCGGCCTGGAACGCGGGATCGGCCTTCGCCGCACGATATTCGCGCTCCAGATCGAGGATCAGCGGCATCAGCGTCTCGGCGACATAGCGGCCGCCGAAATCACCGAAATGCCCGCGCTCATCGGGCTGCGCACGGAAGGAATTGGGGGTAGTCATCGCGGGATCGCCTTAAGGAATGCGGCGATCTTGTCCACGTCCTTCACGCCCGGCGCGGATTCCACGCCGGAACAAACGTCGACCAGCGACGCGTTGGTGCGGCCGATCGCCTCCGCCACGTTTGCAGCATCCAGCCCACCCGATAGCGCCCATGGCAGCGGATGGCGAAAGCCGTCGAGGACCGACCAGTCGAAGCGCAATCCCATCCCGGCGGGCAGCGCGGCATCATCGGGCGTCTTGGCGTCATAGAGGATGCGATTGGCCGCATCCCTGTAGTTGCAGGCACCGTCGAGATCGGCGCGGACCTTCACGGCAACCACCGCCCAGATTTCGAGCCCTGTGCGTCGCGCGAGTTCAGCGACGCGCGCCGGCGCGGTCTTGTGGAGTTGCAGTGCCTGCAGCCGGCCAGCCGTAACGGCCATTTCGATCAGCGCGTCGTCGGGATCGACGAACACCCCGATACGACAGATATGCGAGGGCATCCGTGCCGCCAGCGCCGCCGCGCGATCGGCTTCGAGATAACGCGGTGAGGGGGCGAAGAAGTTGAAACCGATATGGCTCGCCCCGCCGACGATCGCCGCGTCCAGCGTCTCGGGCGTCGTGATGCCGCATATCTTGGCAGTGGTGGGCATGGTGAGATTCCACGTAATGACGGCAGCCCGCATTCGCCTTAGCCTATCGGGGTGACGGCCGGCGGATGCGAGCGACAAATTCTTTCGACCGCGCGAAGTTTTGCGTCAGCCTTCGGTCATCGACGGCAGATGCTAGAGCGTCGCGCCGATCGCCCGGGCGGCGGCATCAGGATCATCGGCCTGCGTGATCGGGCGGCCTACCACCAGGATCGACGCTCCATTATCCAGCGCATCGCGTGGCGTGACGACCCGCTTCTGATCGCCGATCACACCGTCGGCGGGGCGAACGCCGGGGACGACGAAGAAACCCTTTGGCCATAATTCGTGCGCGGCCTTCACTTCCGCGCCGGAGCAGACGATGCCGTCCACGCCGGCCCGCATCGCCAGTTCGGTCAGACGGAGCACCTGATCGTGCGGAGAGCCGGTGATGCCGGTCGCATCGAGATCGCGCTGGTCGAGGCTGGTCAGCATCGTTACCGCGACCACCTTGGTGCCCGTCGGGGCGGCGGCCTTGGCATCCTCCAGCATCGCCCGCCCGCCGGCTGCGTGGACCGTCAGGATCGCCGGTTCCAGCCCGCGCAAAGCCTGCACCGCCTTGGCCACGGTGTTCGGAATGTCGTGCAGCTTCAGGTCGAGGAAGATCGGCAGCCCAAGATCCGCCATCTCGCGCACGCCGGTGCGGCCGTTGGCGGCAAAGAATTCCAGCCCGAGCTTGATCCCGCCGACATGGTGGCGGACGCGCTCGGCAACCGCCTTTGCGCGGGCGATGTCCGGGGTATCGAGGGCGACGTAGATACGGTTACTCACGTTCAGGCTTCTCCCGGCGAGGCGATAGTGGCGGGAACGGCGATAGGCTCAACCGGCTGCGCAACAACTGGAGCGGCGCGCAAATCGGCAAGCGTGCGCTCGGCGTTGTTCAGCCGCAACCGCAGCCGCCAGCGCATCGCGCGCTGATAGATCAGCGTCGGCACGAAGCCGATCGCGAAGGTGACGAGCAGCAGGAACGGGAGGTTCACTTCGGCGACCAGATTCCCGAACAGCTGGATCGTCACCCACTTCCAATTGCCGAAGGTGAAGACCGCCGCGATGAAGGCGATCAGGCACCAGAAGAGGATTTTTAGGAACTGCATCGGTGATCTCCCGCATGGACGGGACTAGACGGGCTGGCGCGATTTTTCCAGCCTCAGCCGATTTCGCGACGCAGTGTTTCGATCAGGACGGCGGCGGTATGGAGGCGCGGGGCCTCTTCATCGAGGATTGCGATGAATGCGGCGCGCTTGATTGCCGCCACCCGCCCAGGCCGCAAGCGCGCCTCGCCAACCAATGCGGAGACCGCGATGTCGATCATCCGTTCCGCACCGTGCAGCCGGCCCCACAGATAATCGTTCTCGCGATAGGATCGGCTAAAGAATGCCCCGAAGCTATTGAATTGAATGCCTTTCAACGTCGCCTCGGCGCCCCCGCCACGAATCGATCGCGCATCGTCAGGCGCGATCCGATCGACCTGGATCGGATCATATTCGTCCATTCCCTCGCCTTGAAGCAGGGGAAGGGTCGCCACGTCGAAATAGGGGAAGCCGAGGTAGCGCAGTAGCAGATCGTGGCGCAGATCGCGGGGCAGTGCGGCCAGCGCCTCCGCGAGCCGCAGATCCGTCTCCGCATCCAGCCGCTTCAATTCCATCGAATCGGCCAGACGATCGAGCAATGCGCCCGCGTCGCCTCGCAGTGCGCGAACCTCGCCGCGAAGCGCATGGTGCGAACGCGGATTCTGGCAATCGAGATAGGCTGAAAGCGATTCGTAGATCGCGTCGCGGATCGGCAGGATCGTTTCATTGGCGACGCCGCCTTCCAGCTCGCTCAGGCGACGGGACATCAATCGCAGGCGTCGGATGCGAAATCCGAGATCGAATGTGCGCAGGAAATCGATCGTGGCCGCGCTCCCGGCAACGTCGGGCGACGTCTCGTCATAGCCGCGACCTACGAGCGCCGCCTCGATCAGTTGTCGGATACGTTGCCAGTGCTGCGGACCGGGCTCGCCGCCGATGCCATGCAACAGCGCGGAGATCGTCTCGATCACGCCGGTCAGTTTCAGATGAGCGTATGCGGCGTAGCTGTATCCGGCATGTTCCGCGGCGGCCATCTGCGCCCGGCGACGCCATGCGGCGATGCGGGATGCGGTGGGGCGATCGAGAAAGAAGGTGCGGCCGAACAGCTCCTCCACCTTCGCCTCCACCTCCGGGCGGACGGCGCGCAGGATCGCGCTCATCCGCTCGATCCGTGCCGAGCGCTTGGCGATCGCTTCCAGATTGTCGCGGATCGGCTGCTGGCGCGGCAATTCGCTGATCGCGCCGAGAATCGTCTGGAAGAAGCCGGGCACGCCATCGCGCTCGCCGGACAGGCGGAATTTCGTGCCGGGGGAGGGGTCGATATACACGAAGCGCCGATCGACCTGACGCCGCGCCGGTCGCCGGCGCAATGCGTCGAGCGCCGGGCGGAACGGCGCGTTTGCGAGCACCGATCCGTCGATCAGGACTGCCTTTTCGGCTGCATTCGCCGCCGATTGGCGCGGCAGAATGCGGCGAAGGAAAGCATCGCGCGTCGGCCATTCCGCTGCACGCTCGTTCAGAACACCGTCGATTTCGCCTACCGTGAACGGCGGGAAGGCGCCTGGAAAACTGGATGTCGCCCGTGCGGCGAAGGCCAGTTCGGCGGACGGGGCGAGCGTGTCGCGTTCCTCCCCGTAATCGCTGAACGGGAAAATGAGCCGGTGCTCGGTCTCCAGCACTTCCGGCGGAGAATGGAGCTGCAGCCGCTCCGGATGGCCGGTGAAATCGGTGACGGTGACGAACAGGTCGAGCGGCTGGCCGCGCGGCAAGAGGCGCGGTCCGCGTGGCGCGGCGGCCATTGCGTCGAACGCGTCGAGCAGCATCCCGGTAAAGCCGGGTCCGCTGAACGGCGGCTCGAACCAGCGCGACCGGACGAAATGCGAGAGCTTGCTGCGCACTTCCTCGCGTGTGTTCTCGTCGATCGCCTCCAGCTTGTCGGCGCTGCGCCCAGCCGCCATCCACGCGAGCGGGAGCGCCCATGCTTTGGAAAAGCGCGAGGCGGGCGCGGCGGCGGCGTCGATCAGCGCCTCCACGTCGCCGCGCTCCAGCCACAGGTCGGTCAACGGATCGAGCGACTGGCCCGACGAGATCGCCTGCGCGAGGAAGATGCCATTGATCCCACCGGCGCTGGCGCCCGCAAGAATATCGGGCAGGATGCGCAGGCGCAGCGCGCCTTCTTCCGCCATCTCGTCGAGCAGGGCGGCATAGACACCTGCGGTGCCGCTGAGCTTCTCGCCATCATGGCTCGCACGGCTGGCGCGGGCGAGATGCCACACCTCTTTCGTGATGCCGTGCATATAGACCGCCAGGCTGATCCCGCCGTAGCAGACCAGCGCCAGCCGCAATTCCTTCTCACGAATACGGGCAGCGTTCATGCGGCGGCGATATCCGCCCAGATCGGCAAATGATCGCTCGCCTTGCGTGCCGCATGGGAGCCATGGACGCCGCAATCCACGACCTTCAGCCCGTCCGATACCATGATCCGATCGAGCCGCCCCACGGGGCGTCGTGCGTGAAAGCTGGGCCCGGTATCGGCGAACGAGAAATCGCGATCGAAATCGCGCAGGCAGCCGGCGGCACGGGTCCATTCGTTGAGATCGCCCATCATCACCGTCGGGTGCTGGCGCAGGCTCGCCGCGATATGGGTGAGGATCGCATGCGCCTGTCTTCGCCGCCACAGGCCGGAGAGGTCAAGGTGCATCCCGACGACGCGGATCGGCTCCCCGTTGATCCGAACATCCGCCATCACCGCGCCGCGCGGCTCCAGCGAGGGCAGGTGAATTACCTCGCAGTCGAGGATCTCGGCGGTTTTCGGTACCAGCAGCGCATTGCCATGCCAGCCCATGGACGTGGCGCGCGCGCCGAAATCCACCGGCTTCCAAGTGCTATGCTCGTCGATCAGATGCGCGGGTATCACCGCCGACCGCGCGCCGAAGCGACGATCGGCCTCTTGCAGCGCGATCACGTCGGCATCGATCTCGCGCAGCACCTCGAGCGTGCGATCGGGATTGCGGCGTCGGTCGGTGCCGATGCCTTTGCGCATGTTGTAGCTGGCGACACGGATCATTGATGTAACCCAACGCCCTGATGCGCGCCCGGTTGCCGATAGCGCGGCCGAAAAATTATGGTGCCGGTTGCAGGGATCGAACCCGCGGCCCCCTGATTACAAATCAGGTGCTCTACCATCTGAGCTAAACCGGCCCATGGGGCGTGACCCCGATCATCGTTGTGACTGTTCGCGTCCATGCGTCAGGCGACGCCGAACGTCCAGCCCTCGCTTTGCGCAATTGCGTGCGTCATGCGGGCCGGCTGCCATAGATCGCCGCGTTCGGCCGCGCGGCGGAGCCACGCGGCGGCGAGGATCGCGTCGGTCGAATGATCGTCATAGCGAGGGAGTGGGAGGTGCGGCTTCGACGCGATTGTCGCCAGTGCGTCGTCCAGCGCGGCGGCGGTTCTGAGCTTGCTCATGCCCTTGCGCAATCCGGCGGCGCGCGCGGCGATCGCGGTGTAGATTTCCACGACCACCGCGCCGTGCGCCGGCACGGGATCGAACGGCCATATCGCGATGCGCGGGACGAGATGGTGGAGCAGTCTCATCCCTGCGAAGCTTGCCTTCGCAACCTGCGCCGCGCCGATCGCATCATAAACGGTGGAGGGTTTGGTCGACTGGCCGTCCAACGATTCGCAGACCCGCCAGTGGAGGAAATCCCGTTTCTCCCCATACGCCGCGCCAAGATAGAAATGGCGCCCGCGCCGCGTCGTTATGAAGTGCGCTGCCCCGAGATCGATGTCATCGCTCTGTTCGTCGATATAGCGCCACAGCGCGCGGGCATTTCGCGTGTTCGTTTCGCCCGGCAGATGCGCGCCGCGCGCGACGAACGGGGCGGAGAAGCTGAAATCGAAACCGACCAAGAGCGGCTCATCCGCCCGCGCCAAGAGCCAGTCCAGCACCTCGGTTCGCGACCAGATACCGGCCGGCGGCGCGATCAGCGCCGGGGCGTCCTCGCCTGATACGCACTCGGCCATCGCGATCCCGCGATGTCGCGCGCCCTTCGCCCCGGACCAGTCGATCGCGACGAAGCGGCGGAAGCGCTCAGGGGCGATCGCCGAACGCCGCACGTTGCGCCTTTTTCGCGCGATCCCACCAGGCGCGGCGGATGACGTTGCGGACGCGCTCCTCGTCCGCCGCGCCGTAATACACCAGCAAGCCCGGCCAGCCCTCATAATGCGGGGTCTGCCAGAAAGTGTCGGGATCCGTTTCCAGCAGCACCGCCTTTTCCTCATGCGATGCCATGACGTGGAAGCTGTCCGCCTCCCGGCCGGGGGAGACGAAAGCCTTGCCGTTAACCTTGGGACAGGGCGTGCCGTAGAAGGATGCCATCTCCACGTCCGGGAGGGAGCAGGCGAAATCCACTACGTCCGCCCAGTTCCTCATGGCGCTGCGGCGATCACTTCGGCGGAGAAGCGCGCGATATCGAAGCGCGCCGCGCCCGGATCTTCGCCGCGACGAACGATCACCAGCCCGTGCTGCGGGATCACCATCACGGATTGGCCGCGATTGCCCTGCGCGGCATAACTGCCGACGGGTAGGCCCTGTTTCGGCCCGAACAGCCACATCGTTGCGCCATAGCCCGGGCCATCCACCGGCTGCGGGCCGTTTGGCGTCGTCATATAACGCATCCAGCCGGCCGGCAGCATGCGACGGCCCTGCCACACGCCGTCCTGCAACCAGAACTGGCCGAGCCGCGCGAGATCGCGCGCCGTCGTCCACACCTGGCTCGAGAGGATGTAATTGCCCTGCCAGTCCGTGCCGAGGGTGGTATGCCCCATCCCGAGCGGACGGAGCAGCCCCTCATGCGGCAGGCTGGCGTAACGCGCTTCGCCGAGCGTCGCGCGCAGGCTCCGCGCGGCCAGCATGATATCGTTATTGGCATAGCGGAACCGGGTGCCCGGTGCCGCTTCCAGCGGCCAGCCGGTTGCCTGTTCGGTAACGCTGGTGCCGCCGAAATAGATCGCATCGGTGCGGTTGCCGGCGCTGTCGCTGTGCAGGCCGCTCGCCATCCGCATCAGATTGTCGAGCGTGATCGTCGCGCGCGGATCGCCGGGGCGACGCCATTCGGGGATCGTGGCGGGCTTATACTGATCGATGTTCGCGCTCGCCGAAGCGAGGCCGACCATCGTTCCCGCGATGCTCTTGGCAACAGACCATGTGCGATTGGGCACGAGCGGCCCGAAACCGGGCGCATATTGCTCCGCGACGATACGGCCGTCCTTCAGGATCACCACGCCGATCGTCACGCTTTCCGCGCCGAAGCTCGCGCGATCGAAGGCGCGGGCGACCAGCCCGGCGAGCGACGGGGAAGGGCGCGGCGCGATATTGGCATCGCCCATCGGCCATGGGCGAGGATCGGCGGGGAGCGGCGTGGCGGTGGTGGCGGCGGGATTGGCCCGCGCGGCGGGTGTGCCGATCGGCGAGAGATAGCAGCCATAAAGCGGTCGCCACATCGCGCGCCGCGGGGCGAGCCGCGCATCGAACGGCACGGTCACCACGCGCGTCTGGCGGTCGATCGTGGCGGGCAGGCCGGGCACGATCGCGTCATATTCGGGATAGATGCCGCGCAACTCGACCGAGGCGATCTGGCTCTCGCTGCGCCCGGCGTCGAACACGCCCTCGCAGAGGGTGAGCGCCTTGTAACCGGCGGCGATCGCCTGATTATATGGCTGTGGCGAGGTGGGGCGAATCTGCTGCGCGGAAATCGGCGTGGCGAGTGCGAGCAATGCTAGGCTAATCGTTCTTTTCACGTCGGCGTTCGTTCCACCAGGCAAGCCGCTCGGCAACCCTTTTTTCGTAGCCGCGCCCGGTAGGTTGATAGAAATGCTGCGGCGCCATCTCCGCTGGCCAGTAATTCGCGCCGGAAAAGGCATCCGTCGCGTCATGATCATATTCGTAGCCCTTGCCGTAGCCGACCTGCTTCATCAACTTCGTCGGCGCATTCAGGATATTGGCCGGCGGCATCAGTGATCCGGTTTCGCGCGCCGACTGCCACGCGCTCTTCATCGCCATATAGGCGGCATTCGATTTGGGCGCTGTGGCGAGATAGAGGCACGCCTGCACGATCGCGAGTTCGCCTTCCGGCGAGCCGAGCAATTCATAGGCGTCCTTGGCGGCGATGCACTGGGTCAGCGCCTGTGGATCGGCCATGCCGATATCCTCCACCGCCATGCGCGTGAGCCGGCGCAGCGCGTAGAGTGGCTCCTCACCGGCGGTCAGCATCCGCGCGAGATAATAAAGCGCCGCCTGCGGATCCGATCCGCGCACCGATTTATGCAGCGCGGAGATGATATTGTAATGCCCCTCGCGATCCTTGTCATACACCGCGACGCGGCGTTGCAGGAAGGATGAGAGGCCCGCCGGGTCGAGCGGGGCGTCGATCGCGACCGAGAATAAAGTCTCGGCCTGATTGAGCAGGAAACGTCCATCCCCGTCCGCGCTGGCCACCAGCGCTTCGCGCGCTTCGGGCGTAAGGGGCAGGGGGCGTTCCATCTCCGTCTCGGCACGGTCGAGCAACTTGTCGAGCGCGGCGCGATCGAGCCGCTGGAGGATCAGCACCTGCGCACGGCTGAGCAACGCGGCGTTCAATTCGAACGACGGATTTTCGGTCGTCGCGCCGACAAGGGTGACGGTGCCGTTCTCGACATAGGGCAGGAAGCCGTCCTGCTGGGCGCGATTGAAGCGGTGGATTTCGTCCACAAACAGCAGGGTGCGCTTGCCGGCGCGCGCATGATCGCGCGCTTCGGCGAACGCCTTCTTGAGATCGGCGACGCCCGAAAACACCGCCGAGATCGGCGCGAAGCGCAAACCGACCGCATCCGCCAGCAGCCGCGCTATCGTCGTCTTGCCGGTGCCCGGCGGCCCCCACAGGATCATCGAGGACAGTCGTCCGGCGGCTACCATCCGCCCGATAGCACCCTCCGGGCCGGTGAGATGCTCTTGCCCGACCACTTCGTCGAGCTGGCGCGGGCGCAGGCGATCAGCCAGCGGCGCATCCGGGGCAACGGTATCATCGTGGGGAGTGGCGGGTTCAAACCCCGCGAACAGATCGGCCATCGCACCAAGATAAGGCGCGCAGAAATTTTTGACAGCAGGGCTTGTAGAGCATCATCTAAGATATATCTTAGCGCCATCGTGATACAAAAGGAGCATTCAATGTTTCATGGTATGCACGGCGGCAGAGGCCGCCATTGCGGATCGCGCGGCGATTGGTCGCGCGGGCCGTTCAGCGTTCACTGGGAATTCGGCGGCGATGCACGCGGCGGCGGTCGCGGTCGCGGGCGGCGGATGTTCGACGGTGGCGAGCTTCGTCTCGTCCTGCTCAAGCTGATCGCGGATGAGCCGCGCCACGGTTACGAACTGATCCGCGCGATCGAGGAACTGACCGGCGGCGATTATGCGCCGAGCCCGGGTGTGGTTTATCCGACGCTTACCCTGCTCGACGAAATGGGTTTCATCGAGGAGCAGGCCGCCGACGAAAAGCGCAAACGTTATGGGGCGACCGACGCCGGCCGCGCGCATCTCGAGGAAAATAAGGAGCAGGTAGAGGCGCTGATCGAGCGGCTCGCGCATGTCGGCGAGCGCCGCCAGCGCACCGACGGCGCGCCGATCCGTCGCGCGATGGGCAATCTGCGTGTCGCGCTGGAGCATCGGTTGACCAGGGGCGATTTCTCGCAGGATACGCTGCACGATGTCGCCGCGCTGATCGACGAGGTCGCGCAGAAGATCGAGCGGCTGCGGTGAGCGTCTCGCTCGCTCGCGTGCCGACCGCGTCGGCCAGCCGCTATCTCCAGCAACTCGCCAAACACTGGAGCCACAAGATGGTCGTCACCTTCTCGGCGGAGGAGGGGACGATCGAATTTCCGAACGGCAGCCGGCTCGAAATGCGCGCGGACAGCGAAACGCTCGACGTCGCGCTGACCGTGCCCGACGGGGAGGATGTCGAGCGGATGCGCGGCGTTGTCGCGAGCCATCTCGATCGCTTCGCCTTCCGCGAAGCGCCGCTGACGTTCGATTGGAAAGAAGCTTAGGCCCTCGGACCAAGATAGGCGTCCAGCACCGCCCGGTTGGCGGTATCCCAGCGATAGCCGGCTGCCTTGCGGTGGCCGGCTTCGCGCATTGTGTGGCGTAGCGCCGGATCCGCCACGATCCGCCCGATCGCGTCCGCATAAGCGTTCACGTCGCGCGGCGGCACGAGAAAGCCGTTCACGCCATCCTCGACCAGATCGACTGCGCCGGTCGCGCGTGCCGCCACCACGGGCACGGCGCTCGCCATCGCCTCTGTCGTGACGTTGCCGAAGGTCTCGGTCACGCTCGGATTGAAGAACACGTCCATCGAGGCGACCGCGCGGCCCAGCGCGTCGCCTGACTGGAAGCCGGTGAACACTGCATCCGGCACCGCCTGCGCGAACCAGTCCCGCGCGGGGCCTTCGCCTACCACGAGCACCTTATGCGCCACGCCGCGCCGTTTCAGTTCGGTCGAGACCTCGGCGAAGATGTCGAGCCCCTTTTCCTTCACCAGCCGGCCAAGGAAGCCGACGGCCATCTCATCATCGCCGATGCCCAGCGAACGGCGCCACGCCAGATCGCGGCGATCGGGCCGGAAGCGATCGTGATTGATCCCGCGTGACCAGATGCCCATCGGCGCCTTCACGCCCCATTCGGCGAGCAGCGCCATCATGCTGTTGCTCGGCACCAGCACCCGATCGAAGCGGTTGTAGAAGCGCGTCATCAGATGCTTGACGAGCGGTTCCAGGAAACCGAGCCCGTAATAGCTGCAGTAAGTTTCGAACCGGGTGTGGAAAGAAGCGACGGCGGGGATGCCATTCGCCTTCGCCCAGCGCACCGCCGCATGGCCCAAGAACTCCGGCGCGGAGACATGGACGATATTGGGCGCGAATGCTTCCAGATCGGCGCGCGGTTTCGCGGGAAGCCCGCGCGCGAGCTTATATTCGCCGCGCCCCGCGATCATCGGAATGGAGGGCACGTCGACCAGATCGCCCACCGCCGGAAACGCCGGCTTGGGCACGGTCGGCGAATAGACCCGCACCTTCACCCCCTGTTCGAGCAGATAACCGACGAGCAGATTGAGCGATTGGTTAGCGCCGTCGCGCACGTAATTGTAATTGCCGCTGAACAGAGCGACGCGGAGATCAGACGGCTGCATGACGCGGGCGTTAACCGCGGATCATGGCGAAAACTAGGTTTTAGCCGATGAAAACCGTGAACGGATGCGGTTCACTCTTCCGTGGCCAGTTCACTTTTGCGGCGGATACGACGGATGCGCGGTTCGCGGGTGAGCGCGGCCTCGCGCCGGATCGTCTCGCGCATCTCGTCGCGTTTCTCGTGGATCGATGCGATCACGGGGCCCATCGCGACGCCGAGATCGACCAGCACCGCCTCCGACAGCTGGAGCGAGCTTTCCAGCGTTTCCGGCACCGCATCGGTAACGCCGGCGCGATATAATTCAGCGGCATGCCGCATATCGCGGGCGCGCGCGATGATCGGCAATTCCGGGAAAAGCGCCCGGATACGCCGGACGAGCCGCACCGTCAGGACAGGATCGTCCATCGTCAGGATCAGCGCGCGCGCGGCGGCCAAGTTGAGCCGATCGACCATTTGTTCGCGCGATACATCGCCGAATAGCACCGGATGCCCGGCGTGGCGCGCCGCCTTCACCGTGTCGATATCCGCCTCCACGGCGACATAGGGCTGATTATGCCGCGTCAGCATATCCGAGACGAGGCGCCCGACACGGCCGAACCCGATCACCACCGTTCGCCCCGCTTCGTCCATTTCAGGCTCGGCTTGATTGTCGGAAGTGTCGAGCCGTCGGGAAATTGCGGTGCCGATCTGCGCGAGCAGCGGCGTGATCGTCAGTCCGATCGCGGTGACCGTTTGCCAAAAGGCGGCGGTGGAGGGCTGGATCAATTGCGCCTGCGCCGCCGCCGCCAGCACGATCAGCGTCGTTTCGGACGGGCTCCCCATCAGCAGCCCGGTTTCCGCCGCCACGCCATGACGGGCATTGGCGACGCGCAGCAGGAGATAGGTAACCACCGCCTTGATGGCGACCACGCCGGTTACGGCGAGCACGAGCGATGTCCAATTCTCTATGATGGAGGAAAGGTTCACGCTCATCCCGACCGTGATCAGGAAGACGCCGAGTGCCAGCCCCCTGAATGGCGCGGTCATCACCTCGACTTCGGTGTGATATTCGGTCTCGGCGATCAACAGCCCGGCCAGCAGCGCGCCGACGATCGGCGACAGGCCGGCGGCGGATGTCGCCACGCTGGCGACGATCACCACCAGCAAGGATGCCGCCAGAAACAACTCCGGGCTCTTGGTGCGCGCCGCTTGCGCGAACAGCCGGGGCAGCAACAGCCGGCCGCCGATGTAGATCGCCACGACCGTCAATCCGCCGCGCAGCGCGACCCCGGCCATGCCTTGCCATCCGTCGGCGGAGGCGGTGGGTGCCATGGCGCCGAGCGCGAAGATGATCGGCACCAGCGCGATATCCTCGAACAGCAGCATGGCGAACGCGCCACGCCCCACCGCGCCGGTTGTCCCGACCAGTGGCAGCACCAACGCGGTGGACGAGAGCGCGAGCGCGAAACCGAGCCCGATCGCCCCGGCCCAGCTCTGCCCCAGAAGATGCAGCCCGGCGCCGATCAGCAGCCCAGATCCGATCAGTTCGGCCGCGCCGGTGCCGAATACCAGCCGCCGCATCGACCATAATCGCCGGAACGACAGTTCCAGCCCGATCGAGAACAAGCAGCAGGGTGATCCCGAATTCGGCGAGCGGCTCGATCGCGTCCGGATTGGTGATCGTGAAATAATAAAGCCACGGCGCCTTGTCGACCGAGCGCACCGAGCCCCGCAGGGCCGACCAGCATCCCAACCAGAATGAAACCGATAACCGGGCTGATCTTGAAACGGGCGAACGCGGGGATCACCATGCCCGCCGCGCCCAGAATTACGAGCGTGTCGCTGAATCCGTGATTTTCAAGTCCGATTGCCATCGCATTACCTTAATCAGACGAAACCACCGCTGTCAGGACCGTAGCAATGGAAAAACACGATATTGTTGTGGTGGGCGGTGGCCCTGCCGGGATGATGGCGGGATTGCTGTTCGCGCGCGCCGGCCTTCATGTGGCGGTGCTGGAGAAACATGGCGATTTCCTGCGCGATTTTCGCGGCGATACCGTCCACCCCTCCACGCTGGATCTGTTCGAAGAGCTTGGGTTGCTCGATGCATTGCTCGCGGAGCCGCATGACAAGGTGGAGGAGATCGGCGCGTTTATCGGCGGCCGAAGCTATCGCATCGCGGATTTCACCCATCTGCCCGGGCGCGGCCGGTTCGTCGCGATGATGCCGCAATGGCATTTCCTGGATTTCGTCGCGCGCGTCGCGCGCCGCTTTTCCGGCTTCGACCTGCGGATGGAGAGCGAGGCGGTCTCGCTGATCGATGAACATGGCCGGATCGCCGGCGTCCGCACGCGGGCAGGGGAGGAGATCCGGGCGCGCCTCGCGATTCTTGCCGATGGGCGGACCTCGGCGCTGCGTGATGCGGCCGGTCTGCCGCGCCTCGATCTGGGGGTGCCGATCGACGTTTTCTGGTTTCGCGTGCCGAAGGACCGCGGCTCGGTCAACGAGACCGCCGGCTATCTCTCCCAAGGTCAGATGGTGGTGGCGATCGATCGCGGCGACTATTTCCAATGCGCCCGCGTGATCCGCAAGGGGAGCGCGGAGGAGGTGCAGGCGCGCGGTATCGCGGCCTTCCGTGAAGAAATGGCGCGCGCCGCGCCGGTGCTCGCATCGGGAATCGGAGCGGTAAGCGATTGGGACGAGGTGAAATTGCTTTCCGTGTCGCTGGACCGGCTGACGCGATGGCATCGCCCCGGCCTGCTCGCGATCGGCGATGCGGCGCATGCCATGTCGCCGGTGGGCGGCGTCGGGATCAATCTTGCCATTCAGGATGCCGTGGCGGCGGCGAACATCCTCGCGGCGCCGATGATGCGTGGCGCCGACCCCGATCCGCTGCTCTCCAAAGTGCAGGCGCGGCGCATGTTCCCGGTGCGGGTGGTGCAGGCGATCCAGCGCGCGGCGCACCGCAATGTGCTGGAAAAGGCGCTGGCGGGGGAAATCGAGCACGCGCCCTTTGCGTTGCGCCTGCTGGACGGTGTGGCGCCGCTCCGCCGCATTCCCGCGCGTGTACTGGGGCTGGGCGTCAGGCGCGAGCATATCCGCTCGCCGGAAGCTGTTAAGTCTGTTCTTTGACGTGATCGGAACGCGCTGCCTTCCAAAGTGTGCACAGATATTCGCAGGAGGGGTTTGATGATCGTTTTGTTGCTTGCCCAGGCCGCCGTGCACCCAGCGCCGCCGCCGCCGCCGGTCATAATCACCACCGTCCCTCGTTTACCCTCCGAGCAGGGAATCACGCGCCCCCGCATCCGCGTTGCCGTCTCCGTTCGTGCGCCGGAAGGGGTGTTGTGGAGCGGGGCCTTATGGGTGTCGCCGCGCGGTCTGGCGAGTTGGCGGCAGAATATGATGGAGGCGCAGGCCGATGAATGCATGCCACAAAACGGGTTCCGTAGCAGCACCGCGAACGAACTGAACGTACAGTTGAGTGTCCTGCCATTGGTGGATCCCGCCGGCGACGAACGAATATCGGTGAATGTGCGATGGAGTCGACCGGCCTCATCGCCATGTGGCGGAAGCCGCATTGTTGAACTGCAGGAGCAGGCTCGGCTCGATAAACGCGGTCCGACGATCCTGAAAGGCGATGGTGGCCTGGTGGTAGAACTGCGCCGGGACTGATCGGGCCGACCGGAATGAAAAAAGCCGGCGCCCACATCCACGTGAGCACCGGCTTTTTCCTTATTCCTTAAACAGTTGGCGATCAGGCCCAGCTGGCCATCTTCGCCTCGAGGTTCTGGCGGACCTTCTCGAAGAACTGCTCGGTGGTCATCCACTTCTGATCCGGGCCGATCAGGATCGCGAGATCCTTGGTCATGTCGCCCGCCTCGACGGTCTCGACGCAGACCCGCTCCAGCGTCTCGGCAAAGCGCGTGACGTCGGGCGTGTTGTCGAACTTGCCGCGATACTTGAGGCCGCCGGTCCAGGCGAAGATCGACGCGATCGGGTTGGTCGAGGTCGCCTTGCCCTGCTGATGCTGGCGATAGTGGCGGGTGACGGTGCCGTGCGCCGCCTCTGCCTCGATCGTCTTGCCGTCCGGCGACATCAGCACCGAGGTCATCAGGCCGAGGCTGCCGAAGCCCTGCGCGACCTGATCCGACTGCACGTCGCCATCATAGTTCTTGCAGGCCCAGACGAATTCGCCGTTCCACTTCAGCGCGCTGGCGACCATGTCGTCGATCAGGCGATGTTCGTAAACGATGCCAAGTTCCTTGAACTTGTCCTTGAATTCGGCCTCAAAAACGTCCGCGAAGATATCCTTGAAACGCCCGTCATAGGCCTTGAGGATGGTGTTCTTGGTCGACAGATACACCGGCCACTTGCGGTTGATGCCGTAGTTCAGCGACGCGCGAGCGAAGTCGCGGATCGATTCGTCGAGGTTGTACATGCCCATCGCGACACCGGCGCCGGGGAAGTTGAACACTTCCTCCTCGATCACGTCGCCATTCTCGCCTTCCCACTTCATGGTCAGCTTGCCCTTGCCGGGCACGAGGAAGTCGGTGGCCTTGTACTGATCGCCGAATGCGTGGCGGCCGACGACGATCGGGTGGGTCCAGCCCGGGATCAGGCGGGGCACGTTGCGCATCACGATCGGCTCGCGGAACACGACGCCGCCCAGGATGTTGCGGATCGTGCCGTTCGGCGACTTCCACATCTTCTTGAGGCCGAATTCCTCGACGCGCGCCTCGTCCGGGGTGATCGTCGCGCACTTCACGCCGACGCCATACTTCTGGATCGCCTTCGCGCTGTCGATCGTCACCTGATCGTCGGTCGCGTCGCGATGCTCGACGCCCAGATCGTAATAATCGAGATCGATATCGAGATACGGCTTGATCAGGCGCTCACGAATCCATTCCCAGATGATCCGGGTCATTTCGTCGCCGTCGATCTCCACGACGGGGGTTTTCACCTTGATCTTCGCCATGTCCAATTCCTTGTAAGGGGAGGTTTGGCGAGCGCGATAGGAGGAAGGGCGCGGGGGATCAACCATTGGCCGCCGCTATCGCTCGTGCAAAATGCATATGTCTGCGTTGTGCGTAACGACTCGCGCGGCTACATCGCGACAATGCCATCACTAGATAAGCCGGAAGGCCCGGGCCTTCCCGTCACCACCACCGTCAAATGGCGCTTTCCCGCCGTTCACCCCGAGGGGCAGAAGTTCGTCGCGATCGCGTTCGGCCTCACGCTACTGCTGACGATCGTTTCGAATATCTTCTTTTGGCCGATGCTTGGGCTGACCATCTGGGTCGCGGCGTTCTTCCGCGATCCGGTGCGCACCACGCCGCGCGGCGACGATCTGGTCGTCGCACCCGCTGACGGGTTGATCACGATGATCCAGCGCGTGCCGGTGCCGCGCGAGCTGGTCGGCGAACTCGGCACCGATCCGATGGTGCGGGTGTCGATCTTCATGTCGGTGTTCGACGTGCACATCAATCGCGCGCCGATCGCGGGGACGATCAAGCAGGTCGTTTATATTTCCGGCAAGTTCCTCAACGCCGATCTCGACAAGGCGTCCGAAGACAATGAGCGTCAGCATTTCGTCGTCGAGGGTTATGATGGTCGCCGCGTCGGCTTCACGCAGATCGCCGGGCTTGTCGCACGGCGCATCGTCGGTTTCGCCAAGGTGGGGGATATCGTCACGGTGGGCCAGCGCGTCGGCCTGATTCGCTTCGGCAGCCGCGTCGACGTCTTCCTTCCCGAAGGGTGTGAGCCGCAGGTCGCGCTCGGTCAGCGTTCCGTCGCCGGGGAGACGGTGATCGGCCGTTATGGCGTTTCTGCCGTAACCGGGACTGCGCAATGATCCTCTTTGCCCTGAACTCCGGGCGAGGCGCCTGCGGATGAGTGTACCGCCTCGTCGGTTGCGCGGTTTGCCGTTGCGCGCGGTATTGCCCAATGCGGTGACCGCGCTCGGGCTCTGTGCCGGGCTTTCGGGTATCAGGTTCGCCATTTCGGGCTGGTGGGAACTCGCGGTGGCGATGATCCTGCTCGCCGGCGTGCTCGACGGGCTCGATGGCCGTATCGCCCGAATGGTGCGCGGTCAGAGCCGGTTCGGGGCGGAGCTCGATTCGCTGGCCGACGCGATTTCCTTCGGGGTTTCGCCGGCGCTGATCCTCTATCTCTGGTCGCTCTCCGCTCTGCCGCGTTTCGGCTGGATGGCTTCCTTGATGCTCGCCGTTTTTTGCGCGCTGCGTCTGGCGCGCTTCAACGCCAATATCGATGTGACGGAGCAGCCGCATAAATCGGCGGGTTTCCTGACCGGCGTGCCGGCGCCGGCGGGGGCGGGGCTTGCCCTGCTGCCGATGTTCCTGTGGTTCTGGACTGGTGAACCGCTGTTGCGCTCCCCCTATGTCGTCGCACCCTGGACTGCGCTGGTCGCCGTGCTGATGGTATCGAGCCTGGCGACTTATTCCTGGGGATCGCTGCGATTGCGCCGGAACATTCGTTTCGAGGCACTGGCGGTGGTGGTGCTCTTCGGGGCTGCCGCCATATCCGCCCCGTGGCACACCTTCACCGCCTTGAGCGTCGCCTATCTGCTCGCAATCCCGTTCAGCATGGCCAGCTACGCGCGCGTCAGGCGGCTGCGCGCCACGACGCAGCCGAGCGAGCCGGGGACGCTCCCCGACGCCTGACGATATTGCGGCGCTCCCCGCGCGCTATTTCGAGTGCGGGGAGGATCGGCATCGGCGACTGTCCGATCAGGGCGAGCCGGATCTTGTGCAGATTCGGCCCCACGGTTTCGACGATGGCATAGGCCGAGATACCCAGTGCGGCGCCAAAGGTCGCGATTGCGAGCAGAAACATCATCTTCGCCTCCTGTCCGGCCGGCCCACCGTGCGGTGTGCGGACCCGTTCATGCGTCGGAGGAAGCGATCTCTTTACCGCGCCAACCCTGAGGAAGTTGCGGGAATGAAAGAGTGTTCGCGCTCCGTTCTCACGATGTGTTCCATATTTGTTCCAACGCGTCAAGCGATTGCTTTTCGGTTCGAGGTGCGCTAACGGCGCGCCCTCAACCCCGCATGGGAAGCATCATCACCGGTGCGCAGGCTTTCAGCCGAGCGTCATTCTCGCTTCCCAGAGGCTTAACCGGAAAGGAATTATCCTATGGCGGCACCTGTCGTCACCATGCAGCAGCTCATCGAAACCGGCGCGCACTTCGGCCACCAGACTCACCGCTGGAACCCGAAGATGAAGCCCTACATCTTCGGTGACCGCAACGGCGTTCACATCATCGATCTGTCGCAGACCGTGCCGCTGTTCGCACGCGCGCTGGAATTCGTTTCGTCGACCGTCGCCGCTGGCGGCAAGGTTCTGTTCGTCGGCACCAAGCGCCAGGCGCAGGAGCCGATCGCTGATTGCGCGCGTCGCGCCGGCCAGCATTTCGTCAACCACCGCTGGCTGGGCGGCATGCTCACCAACTGGAAGACGATCTCGAACTCGATCAAGCGCCTGAAGAGCCTTGAGGAGCAGCTGTCGGGCAACACCGCCGGCCTCACCAAGAAGGAAGTGCTTCAGCTCACCCGTGAGCGTGACAAGCTCGAGCTGTCGCTCGGCGGCATCCGCGACATGGGCGGCATCCCGGACGTGATGTTCGTGATCGACGCCAACAAGGAAGAGCTGGCGATCAAGGAAGCCAACACGCTCGGCATCCCGGTCGTCGCGATCCTCGATTCGAACGTGTCGCCGGACGGCATCGCATTCCCGGTGCCGGCGAACGACGACGCGAGCCGCGCGATCCGCCTGTATTGCGAAGCGGTGGCGATTGCGTCCACCCGCGGCAATCAGGAGCAGCAGCGTCGCGGCGGTGCCGATATCGGCGCGATGGCCGAGCCGCCGGTCGAGCAGGCGGTGGCGGTCGAAACCGCGCCTGTCGCCGAAGCTGAAGCATAATTGAAACATGGCCGGCCTACGGGCCGGCCTTATCTTCCGTCCGGCCGAGCTTGTCGGCGCGCTTTGCGATCCCACTTTGGGTGGAGCGCCCGCCGACAGGAATGGGCGACGGCTTTACAAATCGAGGACATGGACATGGCCGACATCACGGCTTCGATGGTCAAGGATCTGCGCGAAAAGAGCGGCGCAGGCATGATGGACTGCAAGAAGGCGCTCGGCGAGACCGGCGGCGACATGGACGCGGCGCTTGACTGGCTGCGCACCAAGGGCCTCGCGGCCGCTGCCAAGAAGTCCAGCCGCACCGCGGCCGAGGGTCTCGTTGGTATCGAGGTCAGCGGCACCAAGGGTGCGGCGGTCGAGGTGAATTCCGAGACCGACTTCGTTGCGAAAAACGATCAGTTCCAGACCTTCGTTCGCGACGTCACCTCCGTCGCGCTCGAAATGGGCGACGATCTGGCGACGATCAAGGCGGCCCCGCTCGGCGGCAAGACCGTCGAGGACGTGCTGACCACGAATATCGCGACGATCGGTGAGAACCAGAACCTGCGCCGTGCGAAGCGGCTTGAGGTGTCGAAGGGCGCCGTCGTGGGCTATGTCCACAATCAGCAGGCGCCTGGCATGGGCAAGATCGGCGTGCTCGTCGCGCTCGAGAGCGATGCGTCGGATGACGTGCTCCAGAGCCTCGGCAAGCAGCTCGCGATGCATGTCGCGGCGGCCTTCCCGAAGGCGCTGAACGAAAGCGATCTGGACGAGGAAGAGATCGAGCGCGAGCGCGCGATCGCGACCGAAAAGGCGGCCGAGAGCGGCAAGCCGGCCGACATCATCGCCAAGATGGTGGAAGGCTCGATCGCCAAGTATCGCAAGGAACATGCGCTGGTCAGCCAGCTGTTCGTGATGGACGGCAAGACCAAGATCAGCGACGTTGTTGCCAAGGCGGGCAAGGACGCCGGCGCGACGATCGTGCTGAAGGACTATGTTCGCTTCCAGCTCGGCGAAGGCATCGAGAAGGAACAGTCGGATTTCGCAGCTGAAGTGGCCGCCGCATCGGGCGTGCCGCAGAAGCAGACCGAACCGACCTCGTAAGTCGAAAATTAGGGGAGGGGCGCAACCCCTCCCTTCTCCATCGCCCCGGTCCTGAGCCGGGGGCAGCGTGCCGCAGGCATTGGCGCAAGAGACCTTGTGCGATGCCGTTGGGCCGATAGCCCCCCGCACATGGCCGGGGCGACGTTTATCTGGCGCCTGCCGTTTGTCCGCCTCTAACCATCCGGCGATCTATTCGATGGTTGCGGGCCAATCACGCCCCGCCTAAGGTTCGGCGCCTTGTCTCCAGCAGCTTCGGAACGCATGACCAGCCCACGCTACAAACGCATCCTCCTGAAACTTTCGGGCGAAGTCCTGATGGGAGAGGGGGGCAAGACGATCGATCCGGAAGTCACCGCGCGCGTGGCGGAGGAGATCGCTGGCGTTAAGGCCGAGGGATATGAATTGTGCGTCGTCGTCGGGGGCGGCAACATCTTCCGCGGTCTGGCCGCTGCGGCGCAGGGTTTCGAGCGCGGCACCGCCGATTACATGGGCATGCTCGCCACGGTGATGAATGCGCTGGCGGTGCAAAACGCGCTGGAGCAGATCGGCGTGGATACGCGGGTTCAGTCCGCGATCCCGATGCAGTCTGTGTGCGAGCCTTTCATCCGTCGTCGCGCGGAGCGGCACCTCGAAAAGGGGCGCGTGGTGATTTTCGCGGCGGGCGTCGGTTCTCCGTTCTTCACCACGGATAGCGGCGCCGCGTTGCGGGCCGCCGAAATGAATTGCGACGCCTTGTTCAAGGGCACCTCGGTCGATGGCGTCTATGATGCCGATCCCAAGAAGGTGCCGACTGCAAAGCGTTATGAAACCGTAGGTTATGATACGGTTCTCTCAAAGAATCTGAAGGTTATGGATGCAAGCGCGGTGGCGCTGTGTCGTGACAGCAATATCCCGATCGTCGTCTTCAATATCCGCGAACACGGCAATTTTGCCGCCGTGCTGCGCGGTGAAGGGGTGTCGACGGTCGTTCGCAACGAACAGGAGACGAAATAATGGCGGCCTATGACAAGGCGGACCTGGAGCGCCGTATGCACGGGGCGGTGGAATCGCTGAAGGGTGATCTCAGCGGCCTGCGGACTGGTCGCGCGTCGGTTTCCCTGCTCGATCCGGTGACGGTAGAGGTTTATGGCGCGCATATGCCGCTCAACCAGGTCGCGACCGTTTCCGCGCCAGAGCCGCGGATGCTGTCGGTGCAGGTGTGGGACAAGTCGAACGTCGGCCCGGTCGAAAAGGCGATCCGCTCGGCCGGTCTCGGCCTCAATCCGATCAACGACGGCCAGACGCTGCGTCTGCCGATCCCCGATCTGACCGAAGAGCGCCGCAAGGAACTTGCGAAGCTCGCCGGGCAATATGCTGAAAAGGCTCGCGTTGCCGTGCGCAACGTGCGTCGTGACGGGATGGATGCGCTTAAGACCGACGAGAAGAAGGGCGTGTTCGGCGAGGACGATCGCAAGCGCCATGAAACCGAGGTGCAGAAGCTGACCGACAGCACGATCGCCGATATCGATGCGACGGCGGCGTCGAAGGAAAAGGAAATCCTCGGCAAGTGATCGTAAGTCGCGGCCCCGTTTCGATCAGGTGGTTTCTGTGAGCAGCGCCCCGGCTCTCGCGAGCGGTGGCGCTGTGTTGCCGCGCCATGTCGCGATCATCATGGATGGCAACGGGCGCTGGGCGAAGAAGCGTTTTCTGCCGCGTGTCGCCGGGCACCGCGCCGGCGTTGAGGCGGTGCGCGCGGTCAGCCGCGCGGCGCGCGCGATGGGGATCGAGGCGCTGACGCTCTACGCTTTCTCCAGCGAGAATTGGCGGCGGCCGGAGGAGGAGGTGGGCGACCTGATGGGTCTGCTGCGCCTGTTCATCCGTTCCGATCTGGCGGAATTGGTGCGGGAGAATGTCCGCCTGCGCGTGATCGGCGATTTCCGGCGCTTTCCGGGCGACGTGGTCGGTTTGATTGACGATGCGATCGCGCGCACGGCGGCGAATACCGGACCGTTGCTGGTGATCGCGCTCAATTATGGTGGGCAGGCGGAGCTGACCGCCGTGACGCAGCGGCTGGCGGAGCGCGCGGTCGCCGGTGAGCTCGATCCGGCGTCGATCGATGTCGGCATGATCGAGGCCGAGCTGGAGACACGCGAGCTTCCGCCGCTCGATCTGCTGATCCGCACGTCGGGCGAGCATCGCCTGTCCAATTTCCTGCTGTGGCAGGCGGCCTATGCCGAATTGCTGTTCATCGATGCGCTGTGGCCCGATTTCGGCGCGGCGGAGCTAGAAGCGGCGGTGGCCGATTTCGGCCGGCGTCAGCGACGGTTCGGAGGCCTGTGACGGAAAAAGGTTCCGACCTGCCGAAGCGTGCGCTGGCGGGCATCGTGATGATCGGCGTCGCGCTCGGCGCGCTGTTGCTGGGAGGGATTGCCTTCTGGTTGCTCGCGGTGGTGGGCGCGCTGGTGATGATGTCCGAATGGGGCGCGCTCCATGGGGCGTCGGCGCGCGAGACGCGGCTGGCGCAATTCGCGCTTTCCGTGCCGCTCGCGACGATGGCCCCGGCATCGTTGATCATCCAGCCGCATGACTTTTTCTCGCTTGGCCTGATCGGTGGCGCTGCGTTCTTCGTCATCATCGTCACGCGACGCCCGCAATTGGCGGCTGGCGTGATCTATTGCGGCCTTCCCGTGCTCGCGCTGGTGTTCATCCGGCATCAGCAGGAGGGGATCGTATTCGCGCTCTGGGCGCTTGCACTGGTTTGGGCGTGCGACATCGGCGCCTATTTCGCGGGTCGCGCGATCGGCGGACCGAAGCTCGCGCCCGCGATCAGCCCGAACAAGACCTGGGCAGGTCTGATCGGTGGCGTCGCCGCGGCGAGCGCCTTTGGAGCTTTCATGCACTGGCAATACGGCCTGCCGTGGCGGATGACGCTTGCCACCCCCGCGCTGGCGGTGTTGGCGCAAAGCGGCGATCTCTACGAAAGCTGGCTCAAGCGCCGCGCCGGGGTGAAGGATTCCGGCACGCTCATTCCCGGTCATGGCGGGGTCATGGATCGTCTCGACGGGCTGGTGCCGGTCGCGCCGGTCGCCGCCTTCCTGATCGCCCTCCCACATTTTTATCCGTCATGAGAACGGTCTCTATCCTTGGCGCGACAGGCTCCGTCGGCACTTCGACGCTGGACCTGGTAGAGCGCGCGCCGGAGCAATTCCGCGTCGTCGCGCTGACCGCCAATCGCGACGTGGCGAAGCTCGCGGCGACGGCGATCCGCACCCGGGCCGAACGCGCCGTCGTCGCGGACGAAGCATGCCTGCCCAAACTGCGTGAGGCGCTCGCCGGTACGGGGATCGCCACGGCCGGCGGCGCGGAGGCGGTGTCCGAGGCGGCATCGCTGGGCGCGGACGTGACGGTTGCGGCGATCGTCGGCTGTGCGGGGCTCAAGCCGGTGATGGCCGCGATCCGCGCGGGCGGCACGATCGCGCTCGCCAATAAAGAGGCGCTGGTTTCCGCTGGTGACGTCATGAAGGTCGCAATCGCCGATCATGGCGCAACGCTGCTGCCGGTCGACAGCGAGCACAATGCGATCTTCCAGTGTCTCGATGCCCGGTTGGCGCACCGCGTCCGCCGCATCATTCTGACCGCGAGCGGTGGCCCGTTCCGTGATCGACCGCTCGCCGAGATGGCGGCGATCACCCCGGCGCAAGCGGTGGCCCATCCCAATTGGTCGATGGGCGCGAAAATCTCCGTCGATTCGGCGACGATGATGAACAAGGGGCTGGAACTGATCGAGGCATTCCACCTCTTTCCGCTCCGCCATGACCAGATCGATATCGTGGTGCATCGCCAGTCGGTGATCCATTCGATGGTCGAATATGTCGATGGCTCGACCCTGGCGCAGCTCGGCACGCCCGATATGCGCACGCCGATCGCTTATGCGCTGGCATGGCCCGATCGGATGGCGACACCTGGCGAACCGCTGGATCTCGCGCGGGTCGGTCGCCTCGATTTCGAAGCGCCTGATGCGGTGCGCTTTCCCGCGCTGGCGCTTGCGCGATCGGCGCTGGAGGCGGGCGGTGCCCGTCCGGCGATACTGAATGCGGCGAACGAGGTGGCGGTTGCGGCCTTTCTCGATGGCCGCGCCGGGTTCCTCGAAATTGCCGCAATCGTTGACGATACGTTGCAACGCTTCGATCCGCCCGCGCCTAAAACGCTCGACGCGGTGCTGGATATCGACCGCGAGGCGCGGCGATTGGCGGCGGAGCGTGTGAAGGAACGCGTCGCTTGATCCAATCCCCGGGCCTTCTGCTGACGCTGCTGGCATTCGTGCTGGTGATCGGTCCGCTCGTCTTCGTGCACGAGCTGGGTCATTATCTCGCCGCGCGCATTTTTGGCGTAAAATCAGACGTGTTTTCAATCGGCTTTGGCCGCGAGGTCGCTGGCTGGACCGATCGTCGCGGTACGCGCTGGAAGGTCGGTTGGATGCCCCTGGGCGGCTATGTCCGCTTCGCGGGCGATATGAACGTCGTCAGCCAGCCCTCGGCCGAATGGCTGGCATTGCCGGCGGGGGAGCGTCAGCGCACCTTTCAGGCGAAGCCGGTATGGCAACGTGCGATCATCGTCGCGGCCGGCCCGTTCGTGAATTTTCTTGCGGCGATCCTGATCCTCGCCGGATTCGCCATGGCTTATGGCGACAGCGTCACCCCGACGACGGTGGGCGCCACGGTGCCGGGGTCGGTCGCGGCGAAGGTCGGGCTTGCGGCGGGCGATCGCATCACCGCATTGGGCGGCCGTTCCGTCGAAACCTTCGACGACATGGTTCGATACGTAAAGATCCGTCCGGGTGAGACGATCCGCATCGATTATGTGCGCGACGGCACCGCACATTCCCTGCCGGTGACGGTTGGCGAGCTTCATCAGCGCGATCGGTTCGGCAACGACTTTCGCGTCGGGCTGCTCGGCGTGGTGCCGACAACGCCGGTTTTCCGGCACGTCGGCCTGTTCGAGGCTCCGCTGGTCGCTGTGCGGCATACGGGCGACATCGTCTCCGTGATGGTGGAAACGGTCGGGCAGGTTATTTCCGGCCGGCGCTCGGTGAAGGAATTGGGCGGCCCGCTTTCGATTGCCAAGGTTTCCGGCGAACAGATCACGCTGGGGCCGGAGGCGTTTGTTTTCCTGATCGCGCTTGTGTCGATCAATCTCGGGTTCATCAATCTGCTGCCAGTTCCAATGCTGGATGGCGGACACCTGCTCTTTTATGCGATCGAGGCGGTGCGGCGCAGGCCGGTGGAACCAGAGGTGCAGGAATGGGCCTATCGCGGTGGATTGGCGGCGATTCTTGCGCTGATGTTGCTGGTTACGTTCAATGATCTGGGCAATTTGGGCCTGTGGCACAGCCTCGCTGGCTTGATCGGTTGATCAAGGTGGGGCAGGGCGCGCGGCACGCGGTCGATAAGGGTGTGGATTGGTGACGGCTTTGACTATTACTCTTCGCCCGCAATCGGTGGCGTTGCTCCTCGCCGGCTCGATGCTTGCGGGTGTGCCCATCGCGGCCGCCGCGCAAACCGCGTCGCCCAAGGAACCGGCCGCTCGGCCCGCGCCCAAGACGGCTGCGCCCGCTGCGGCGCCGGTCGTCGCGGCGCCGGCGCCTACGCCGGCCGTGGTGCGTACGATCCGTACGTTGCGGGTCGACGGATCGCAGCGCATCGAGCCGGAAACGGTGTTGAGCTATACCAAGCTGCGCATCGGCGATTCCTATACGAACGAGACGCTCGATCAGGCGATCAAGGATCTCTACGCCAGCGATCTCTTCGCAGACGTTACGGTGGCGGGTGCGGAAACCGGCGATATCGTGCTGCGCGTGCGCGAAAACCCGATCATCAACAGGGTGATCCTTGAGGGCAACAAGCGCCTCAAGGAAGATAAGATCACCAAGGAGATCAAGCTCAAGCCACGCCAGATCTTCACCCGCACCGCGGTGCGGCAGGATGTGGCGCGGATCATCGAGCTTTATCGCCGTCAGGGTCGTTTCGCCGCCAGCGTCGATCCGAAGATGGTCAATCTCGACCAGAATCGCGTCGATGTCGTGTTCGAGATCAGCGAAGGGCCGAAATCCAAGGTCCGTCAGATCAACATCATCGGCAACGAGGTGTTCTCCGACGACAAGATCCGGTCGCAGATGGCGACGAAGCAATCGCGTTTCTTCCGCTTCATGTCGTCGAACACGTCGTACGATCAGGATCGCCTGTCATACGATCAGCAGAAGCTGCGCCAATTCTATCTGACCAACGGCTATGCCGATTTCCGCGTCACCAGCGCGGTGGCGGAGCTGACGCCGGACAAGCGTGATTTCATCATCACTTATGTCGTGGAAGAAGGTCCGCGCTACAAATTCGGTGATGTGGCGGTCGACAGCGACATCCGCGATTTCGACAACAAGCGCATGGCGCAGACGCTCTCGATCAAGAAGGGCGACTGGTATGATGCGAAAAAGGTCGAAGACACGGTCGACAGCCTCAGCCAGACGGCGGGCCTGTTTGGTTACGCTTTCACCGACGTAAACCCCGAATTCCAGCGCGATCGCGACGCGCTGACCATGTCGATCAATTTCCACATCGGTCAGGCGCAGCGTACGTACGTCGAGCGCGTAGAGATCACCGGAAACACCCAGACGCAGGACAAGGTGATCCGGCGCGAGGTCCGTCTTGCCGAGGGGGATGCGTTCAACAGCTTCCAGGTGAAGCGTTCGACCGACCGTATCAACAGCCTCGGTTATTTCCAGGACAAGTTCGAGATCAAGCAGACGCCTGGCTCCGCGCCCGATCGCGTGGTGCTCGAGGCGAACGTCGAGGAAAAGGCTACCGGCCAGCTCCAGCTCTCGGCAGGTTATTCGAGCCTCGAGCGCTTCATCGTGCAGGCGAACATCACCCAGTCGAACTTCCGCGGCAAGGCGCAGGAACTTCGCGCGGGCGTCAATTATTCGGCCTATTCCAAGTCGGTGGAACTCGGCTTTACCGAGCCGTATCTGTTCGACAAGAATATCGCATTGGGCGTGGACGTGTTCCGCCGCGACTATAACGCGTTCAACTATCTTGGGACTGATCGGCAGACGACGTATAGCCAAACGTCGACCGGTTTCCAGGTTCGCGCGGGCGTGCCGCTTACCGAATATTGGTCGCTCTCCGGACGCTACGGCCTGTCCTATGATGAGGTCGGGCTCGATCAGGCGACCTTCTATACTAACGGCGTGTGCGATCCGCTGAAGGCCGGTCGCTACCTCTGTGATTCACTTGGCAACCGGCTTACCTCGTCCGTCGGTTATTCGCTGATCTACAACAGCCTTAACAGCCGCCTGCGTCCGACGGCCGGCACGCGTTTCTCGTTCAGTCAGGACTTCGCCGGTCTGGGCGGAGACGTGCGCTATATCCGCACGCGTGCGGAAGGCGCGAAATATTGGGGGATCGGCAAGGGCTTCGTCCTGTCGGTCGTGGGCGAGGGCGGCTTCATCAAGTCGCTCGAAAGCAGCCGCGGCCCGGGCATCGATTCGGTACGTATCACCGATCGTTTCTACCTGGGCGAGCCGCAGTTCCGTGGTTTCGACATTCGTGGCGTCGGCCCGCGCGTTCTGCGCCAATATTATACGACCGATTCCTCGGGTAAGCAGGTGCTGGTCACCGATCGCAACCAGATCGTCGACGATGCGCTGGGCGGCAATGCATATTATCTCGGCCGGCTTGAGCTGGAGATTCCGCTCGGCTCCGGCGCGCGTGAGCTGGGGTTGCGGCCGTCGATCTATGTGCAGGCGGGTAGCCTGTGGAGCATCAAACGGCCGCTGCCGACGGCGGTGTTCCCGGTCGCAGCGGACGGCACGGTTCTGCCTTTGCCGCAGATGAATGCCAGCGGCCAGCCGCTCTACAGCTACACGCTGGCGAGCGGCGCCATCGCGACCACCACTTGCGCGGCCGGCCTCCCGGATCCGAGCGGCAAGTGTAACGGCATCATTCCGAACAGCGCATTGATCGCATCGCAACCGTTCAAGGAAACCTTCTACGGCGGCACGGCCAGCCCGCGTCTGTCGATCGGTTTCGGTGTGAACTGGACGTCGCCATTCGGCCCGCTCCGCATCGACGTCGCCAAGGCGCTGCTAACTCAGCCGGGCGATGACAAGAAGCTCGTAACTTTCAACGTAGGGACCCAGTTCTGATGAATAGCACGAAGATCATGTTGATCGCCGCGTCGCTTGTAGCGCCGGGCGCACTTCTCGCGGGCGCGGCCCAGGCGCAGGTCGCCGGCGTAGCAGTCGTGGATCCCGATGGCGCGGTGGCGGGCAGCAACGCCTGGAAAACGGCTGCGGGCCAGCTTCAGACCACGTACAAGGCGACGCTGGATCAGGCCGAGGCGCGCCGTCAGGCGATCTCGAACGAGCTTCAGCCGCTGGTGACGAAGCTCCAGAACGACCAGAAGGCGAATGTGGCGCAGGCTCAGCTCCAGACGCAGGTTCAGTCGATCCAGACGAAGGAACAGGCGGGTAACGCTGAGCTTCAGCGGATCACGATGCCTTATGCCCGTGCGCGCGCCTATGCGATCGAGCAGATTCAGCAGCAGCTGAAGCCGGCGATCGACGCGGCCGCGACGCGCAAGAAGGCGAGCATCGTGCTCGGCCCGAACGACGTCGTTCATCTCGATCCGGCAGGCGATCTGACGGCCGACGTGACGACCGAGCTTAACCGCCTCGTTCCCAGCGTGAGCATTGCACCGCCGGCGAACTGGCAGCCGGGCCAGCAGGGCCAGCAGGCTCCCGCGCCGGCACCCACCAACACGAAGCAGCCGCAGGGCCGGTGAGCGAGGCGGAAGCGACGGGCGGGTCGATTGGCCCGCTCGACATTGGCCGGGTGATGGCGGCACTGCCGCATCGTTATCCGATGCTGCTGGTCGATCGCGTCGAGGAACTCGTCCTCGACCGATCGATCGCCGCGATCAAGGCGGTGACCTTCAACGAAGGCTTCTTCCAGGGGCATTTCCCCGGCCGGCCGATCATGCCGGGCGTATTGATCGTCGAGGCGTTGGCGCAGGCCGCCGGTGTTCTCGCGGTGGAAAGTCTTGGGCTCGCGGGATCGGGCAAGCTCGTCTATTTCATGGCGATCGAGAATGCGAAGTTCCGCAAGCCGGTTGAGCCGGGCGTGCTGCTTCGTCTCGAGGTGGAGTTCGTGCAGAAGCGCAGCAGCGTCTGCAAGTTCGCCGGCGTCGCGAAGATCGATGGGGTCGTTGTCGCAGAGGCGAACTTCACCGCGATGATCGCGGATCCGCCAAAAGCAGCCTGAACCACGGCCGACGTTGATTTTGACTTTGCGGGGCGCCTGCGCTAGGCGCCCCGCTTCCTTTCCGGCTGGTCGGTAACCAGCCAAACCCAAGGACTGATGACGTGAAAAAAGACATCCATCCCGATTACCACATGATCAAGGTGCAGATGACCGACGGCACCGTGTTCGAAACTCGCTCCACCTGGGGCAAGGAAGGCGACACGATGCAGCTGGACATCGATCCGCTGGCGCATCCGGCATGGACCGGCGGCCGCGGCCAGATGCTCGACGCTGGTGGTCAGGTTGCGCGCTTCAACAAGCGTTTCGGCGGTGGTCTTACGCTCCGCAAGTAACGTCGTTAACGCGGCTTTAGGCATGTCGGGCTAACCTGCCCGACATGTTTGCAGCCGAATTCGAGCCAGCCACAAATGATATCCGGCGCCGCAGCCCGCGTGCGCCGGTTTCGTTTGATTCCGCCATCGGTCCTGGCGGTATCGCCCGCGCCTTATGCAAGGTGATCGACCTTTCGATCCACGGCGCGCGGCTCAGTACCTATTCGGCGCTCCGCAAGGGCATGGCGATCTGGCTGACCCTTCCCGAAATCGGGCGCGTTGGCGCGGATGTGATGTGGGCGGATGATTTCGCCGCAGGCTGTCGCTTCCACGCGCCGCTTGACCCGACCATCTTCGAGCAATTGTTGCAGCGCGACGGCCATATCGCTGCACATTGAGCCGCCGGATTTCCGGCCGCCAGCCGCGCTCTCTCAATTACAAGTTAGGCGCCCGGACCTTTCGGCCCGGACGCCCCGACGCCTCGGAAAGGGAGCAAGGAGGCGCCGATCTTCTCTCGATGTCAGGCGGCTTTCGCGCCTTTCGCCTCGGTTTCGACCGCAGCGAGCGGCGCTCCGGTCTTGATGGCGATCGACTTCGGTTTCATCGCTTCCGGCACCTCACGGACCAGATCGACGATCAGAAGCCCGTCATTCAACCGGGCGTCCTCCACGAACACGAAATCGGCGAGTTCGAAACGCCGTTCGAAGCTGCGATTGGCGATGCCGACGTGCAGAAATTGAGCGCCGTCCTGCGCCTCATTCTTGCGTCCCGCGACGAGTAACAGATTTTGCTGCGCGGTGATTTCAATCTCGTCGCGGCTGAACCCGGCCACCGCGAGTGTGATGCGGTAGCGATCTTCAGCGAGCCGCTCGAGATTGAAGGGGGGATAATTGTCCGCAGCCGAGCGCGCATTGGTTTCCAGCAGGTCGAACAGTCGATCGAAACCAATCGTCGAGCGGCGGTAAGGAGTGAGGTCGAGTCGCATATCAAAGCCTCCGAGTTGAGCGAATTGACGACATGAAACGCCCGATAATCGCGGCGTTCCGCGCGGCCCAATCAGTGGCACCGCGCAACTGAAAGATGGTATCAGGTATGAAGTTTTCAAGCGGGTAGGCTTAAATCCTACTTTCTTGGTCGGGATTGAATCCTGGGTTAGCATCGACGTCGACAATCAGCTTGGGTTCAGGGGAAAACCATGTCGATCACGTTCGCGTTGCTAGCCGTCGCCGCTCAGGCCGTTCCGGCCAACGACCAGTCGCCTTCCGCGTCGCCGCAACAGGCTGGACAGGCGACGGAGGCGCCCGATGAGCCCGGACGGCTCGGCCCCGCGCAGCAGGGTGGCGGGGACATCGTCGTCACCGCACGGCGTCGCGCGGAGACGGTGCAGAGCGTGCCGATCGCCATATCGGTGATCGGGGGCACCGCGCTGGCCGATACCGGCGCCTATAATGTGGGGCGATTGACCCAGCTTCAGCCATCTCTGCAATTCTATTCAAGCAACCCGCGCAATTCGGCCGCGAACATCCGCGGCCTTGGCGCGCCGTTCGGCCTTACCAACGACGGGATCGAGCAGGGCGTCGGCATCTATGTCGATCAGGTTTACTACAGCCGTATCGCGTCGGCTACGTTCGACTTTACCGATACCGAACGGATCGAAATTCTGCGCGGGCCGCAAGGCACGTTATATGGCAAGAACACTACCGCCGGCGCGATCAACATCACATCGCGCAAACCGAGCTTTGATACCGAAGCACGCTTCGAGCTTAGCGGCGGCAATTACGATTTTCTTCAGGCGAAGGGGTCGATCTCCGGCCCGATCGTCGGCGATGTCGTCGCCGCGCGCCTTTCCGCATCCTTCACGACGCGGCGTGGTACGATCTGGAATACCACGCAGAACCAATGGCAGAACAGTCAGGACAATCTCAGTCTGCGCGGGCAGATGCTGTTTCAGGCGGCGCCGAACCTCGATATCACGCTCTACGCCGATTATAACCGGCAGGCGCCAACCTGCTGCGTGCAATATTACGCGCGCGTCGCGCCCACGCAGCGGCCATTGAACCGGCAATATGCGGCATTGGCCGCGGCGGCAGGCTACACCGTGCCATCCACCGATGCCTTCGACCGGGTGACGGACGTCGACACGCCATTGCGCGCGGAACAGAAACTCGGCGGCGCGTCCGCCGTGGCGAACTGGGATCTGGGCCCGGCGACCCTGACCTTGGTTACCGCGTGGCGCTTCTGGAATTGGAACCCCTCGAACGACCGCGATTTCATCGGGCTGCCGATCACCACCGTTTCGGCCAATCCGTCGCAGCAGGACCAATTCAGCCAGGAACTGCGCCTCGGTTCGAACGGCAAACATATAATCGATTACACGGTGGGCCTGTTCTATTTCTACCAGAAGATCGACACGCAGGGCTTGCAAATGCAGGGGCCGGCCGCGAGCGCGTGGCTGCTCAACCCGACCAGCGCAAACGCCAAGAATCCGGCCGTACTGAATGGCCTTAGCTCGCGGAACACGATCGGATTCAGGAATACATCGGCTGCGTTGTTCGGCAAACTGACCTGGCATGTAACCGATGCATTTTCGATCTCGCCTGGTGCCCGGTTGAACTATGATAAAAAGGAGGGCGCCTATCTGTCGTCAGTGACCACGGGTGCTGGTGCGGTGCTCAGTTGCACCTCTGCGGCGCAGGCGGCGAGCGGCGTTGTGAAGGATCAGTGCTCGGTATTGGCGCCACAGAGCTATGCGCCGACGTTCGACAACTGGAACCTTTCTGGCGACATTACCGCGGCCTATCAATTCTCCCCGGATATCCACAGCTATGCGACCTTCGCGCGGAGCTACAAGTCGGGCGGTATCAATCTGTCCGGCCTGCCGCTGGATGCGAACAATAGTCCGATTCTCTCCACCGCCACGGTGAAGCCGGAGAAGGTCAACCACTTCGAACTGGGGCTGAAGACGCAATTGTTCGATCGTCGGGCGACGATCAATCTCGCCGGCTTCTGGACCGATATCTACGATTATCAGGCGACCGTGAACAATTATCAGCTCGCGGTGCTGCGCGGCTATCTTGCCAATGCCGGCAAGGTGCGGACGCGCGGGATCGAGCTGGATTCGGCGTTCCGCCCCACTTCTGGCCTCAACCTTTACGCCAATGCGGCTTTCACCGACGCGAAATATATCCGCTTCGTCAACGCACCGTGCGCACCTGAATTGTCGGGTGGGACCGCGCTGCCGATCGTAAACGGCCAGATCGTAGGCACACCTGCGCCGGCCGGCACGCCCGGCAACAGCGCGCCCTATTGCAACATCTCCGGTCAACGGTTGCCGGGCGTATCGAAATGGGCGTTCAGTTACGGCGTGGAGTATAATCGGCCGGTCGGCGACGGGCAGGTGTATTTCGGTTATGACGGCAGCTACCGTTCTGATTTTTCATCGAATCCGTCGGAATCGGCTTATATGAATGTCAACGGTTATTCATTGTCGAACTTCCGCCTTGGCTATCGCAAGGGTGACAAATTCAACGTCTTCGCCTGGGTCCGTAATGCGTTCAATCAGAACTATTATGAGCTGCTCGCGACACAATCCGGCAGTACGGGGCTGATCGTTGGGCAACCAGGTGATCCACGAACCGTCGGCCTGACGCTGTCGTTCGGAACACACTGAGGGACGGTGCGGTCGGTAACCCAGTCACCGGCCGCATTTCTCGTGCCACGTTGCCCTGAAACGACAAACGCCCGGATCGGTATTCCGACCCGGGCGCCTGCGTGACGATCGCTCGTCAGCCCCCTTATCCAGTCGCTGCCGACATGCTTCGGTGACGAAGCGAGGCGGCGACATTCCCCGAACCACGGCCGTATTCGCCTGTGTGCCAGTACCCGTATTGCTACCGGCTAAGGGCAAGGGGTGTCGATGAAAATGAACCTTAGCTAAACCGATTATCCCCCCCCTGTGGTGATTTCGCCACAGCCCCCGTTGCCAGCGGCGGGATCGCCCGATAGACGACTGAACATGATGCTGTCGCGCTATGAACGGATGATCGCGCGACGCTATCTCCTCCCCGGCAAGGGGGAGCGATTTATCGTTCTCGTTGCGGGTTTCAGCCTTGGCGCGGTGATGCTGGGCGTCGCCGCGCTGGTCATCGTGATGAGCGTGATGAATGGCTTCCGCGCGGAGCTGTTCGACAAGATCGTCGGGCTCAACGGTCACGCCGTCGTGCAGGGCATCGATGGACGTCTCCCCGATTGGCAGCAGGTGGCGCGTTGGGCGAAGGATACGCCGGGGGTCACCAGCGCGGTCCCGCTGATCGAACAGCCACTGATGTCTTCATACAATGGCCGGGTCGAAGGCGTGCTGGTTCGCGGTATGCGCGTGTCAGACATCCGTTCCAATGCCACGATTGGGCAGAAGGTCGTCGCGGGTTCGCTCGATGAGTTGAAACCGGGCAGCAACCGGGTGGCGATCGGTGCGCGGCTTGCGGAAGCGCTGGGCGCTACGGTTGGCTCCGAGATCACCCTGATCAATCCAGCGGGCCAGTCGACCCCGTTCGGCACAGTGCCACGCTATGTTAACTATACCGTGGCGGCGATCTTCGAGATCGGCGTGTACGATTACGACAAGGCCTATGTGATCATGCCGATGGAGGATGCGCAAACGCTTCTCCTGCTGGGTGACAATGTCGGCATGATCGAATTGCAGACCGACAATCCGGACAAGGTCGGCCAAATCCTCGCTCCGTTGGCGCAGAAGGTCGGCCGACTGGCGGTGATTTCGGACTGGCGACAGATGAACGCGCAATTGTTCGACGCTCTGGCGGTCGAGCGGGTGGCGATGTTCACCGTGCTCTGCATCATCATTCTGGTCGCCGCATTCAATATCGCCAGTTCGCTGATCATGCTGGTGCGCGCCAAGACGCGCGACATTGCGATCATGCGCACGATGGGCGCGACGCGTGGCGCGATGATGCGCATCTTCATGACGGTGGGCGTTACGATCGGTGCGCTGGGCATCGTTGCCGGGCTCGTACTGGGTGCGATCTTCCTGTTCTATCGTCAGGCGGTGGTTAATTTCGTGCAGCTCGTGACCGGGCAGAATTTGTGGGATCCTTCGATCCGCTACCTCACAGAGCTGCCGTCAAAGCCCGATCCGGTGGAGATCGTCGCGATCGTGCTGATCACCGCGCTGATGACGCTGCTTGCCACGCTCTATCCCGCATATAAGGCGGCGAGCACCGATCCGGTGCAGGTGTTGCGTTATGAGTGACGCGATCCTCGAAACCCGTGGCCTTGCGCGCAGCTTCACTCAGGGTGACCAGACGATCCATGTGCTGCGCGGCGTGAACCTTAGTGTCGCGCCGGGTGAGATCGTGGCGCTGCTCGGGCCGTCCGGTTCAGGCAAGTCGACATTGTTGCAGGCGGTTGGCCTGCTTGAGGGCGGTTTCGAGGGTTCGATCCGGATCGCGGGAGAGGAAGCTGCAAGGCTCGATCCGCATGGGCGCACCGTCGTGCGGCGAGATCATCTTGGCTTCGTCTATCAGTTTCATCACTTGCTGCCGGATTTCGATGCGCGCGAGAATGTCGTGCTGCCGCAATTGATCCATGGCGCGACACAGGTGGAGGCGGACGCGCGCGCCGATGCCTTGCTCACCGCGCTCGGCCTCGGGCATCGCCTGACGCACCGGCCGAGCCAGCTTTCCGGCGGCGAGCAACAGCGCGTCGCCGTCGCGCGCGCGCTGGCCAACCGCCCGGCCTTGGTGCTGGCGGATGAACCCACCGGCAATCTGGATGAGCATACCGCTGATGTGGTGCTTGCTGAATTCCTGCGGCTGGTGCGCGGGGAGGGTTCCGCGGCGCTGGTCGCGACGCACAACGAACGGCTGGCGGCAAAGATGGATCGGGTCGTCCGGCTGCATGACGGCGTGTTGCAATGAACGTCTGGCATGATCAGCCGACTCTGCGCGGCGATCATGTAACGCTGCGTCCGGTAAAAATGGAGGATCGCGATGCCCTTGTCGCGGCGGCGGCGGATGGCGATCTGACCGGGCTGTTCTTCACCAATGTTTCGTCGCTTGCGGATCCGGACGCGTTCATGGCGGCTATGTTCCGCGAGCGCGACTATGGCCGCTCGATGCCCTTCGCGGTGGAAACGCCGGACGGACGCATCGTCGGTCTCACGCGCTATCTGCGGATGAATGAGGCGAACCGGCGGGTGGAGATTGGTGGCACTTTCTATTCGCATTCGGTGCAGCGTACGGGCGTCAATACCGAGGCGAAGAAGCTACTGCTGACGCACGCCTTCGAAGTACTGGGCTGTAATGCGGTCGAAATCCGCACCGATTGGTTCAACCGCAACTCGCAGCGAGCGATCGAACGGCTCGGCGCGAAACGTGATGGCGTGTTGCGATCGCATCAAATGCTGAACGGGCGGGTGCGCGATCTGGTGGTTTATTCGATCATCGCTTGCGAATGGCCCGGTGTGCGTGTCAATCTGGAGTACCTGCTGGCGCGCCATCAGGTTTGAACAAAGGAGCGGGCGATGGGGGCGATCACCGATTTCGAGGTCAAAGCCGCAGACGGCGGGGTCGCCGCACTGGATACCTGGCGCGGGAAGGTCCTGCTGGTCGTCAACACGGCATCCAAATGCGGCTTCACCCCGCAATATGAGGGGCTGGAGGCGTTGCACCGCAGATTTGGCGAACGCGGATTCGAGGTGCTGGCTTTCCCCTGCAACCAGTTCGGTGCGCAGGAGCCGGGCGACGCAGCGGAGATCGCGAATTTCTGCTCGCTGACCTATGACGTAACCTTTCCGGTTTTCGCCAAGATCGACGTGAATGGTCCAAATGCCGATCCGCTGTTCGAGCGGCTGAAAAGCGATGCGCCGGGCCTGCTCGGTTCAAAGGCGATCAAATGGAACTTCACCAAGTTCCTGATCGACCGCGACGGGCAGGTGGTGGAACGTTATGCCCCGACCACCAAGCCTGACGATATCGCGGCGGACATCGAAAAGCTCTTATAGCTTCAGATATCGATCGCCACCCGCTCGCCTCGATGATCGAGCGCGAACATGGTCCAGGTCGCGCCTGAGAACAGAAAGCTGATGCCCAGCACGATCCCCGGCAGCGTCAATGCGGACAGCGGGATGGTGTAGATGATATAGCCGGCGAGAAGCAGGTTCACGACGCCGAGTGCAATCATCAGACCGCGCCGCCGGCTGAAACGAAAACCCCAGACAAGTTCCAGAACGCCGCGCGCGATCAGCCAGACGGCGAGGATAAGTGTAAGCGAAAGGGCACCGGTCATCGGCTCGAACACCATGATCGCGCCGCCGATCAATGAAATCACGCCGAGCAGGATCGCGTAACCGCGCCCCTGGTGCCCCTGTCCAAAAGCGCCGGCGAGCAATGAGAATATGCCCGCTGCGATCAGATAGGCACCGGCGACAAGAGTGGCGGCGAACGTCGCTGGAATAGGCATGAAGATCGCGAGTGCGCCAAGGATCAGGCTCGCGATGCCATAAGCGAGAATCCAGCCCCAGCCGATCCCACGTGTGGAACCCGTCATGCTCATCTCCTCGTTCTAATGGCGTAACGAGTTGCGGCGGCCTCGGTTCCGCACTGGCCGAATCGTGCGACAGGGGCTAGCGTTAACGGATGCCGCATTCAGGTTTCGTGCCGCTCCGTATCTTCTCCTCATACACGATGCTGGATGGGGCTATCGAGCCCAAGGCGATTGCCAAACGCGCCGCCGCGCTAGGTTTTCCGGCGGCGGCGCTCACCGATCGCAACGGGCTGTATGCGGCTATGTCCTATTCGGACGCTGCGTGCGATGCGGGGGTCCAGCCGGTGATCGGCGTGATGCTGGGCGTCGCCCGGCCTGATCTGCCCGATGGCGTGGCGCCGATCATCGATTGGCTCGCGCTCTATGCGCAAGATGCGGTCGGCTATGACAATCTTTGCGCGCTGGTCAGCATGGCGCATCTCGATCGTCCGATCGAACAGGCGCCGCATGTCGATTTCGCAACGCTTGAAGGCCACACCGAGGGGCTGATCGCCCTGACGGCGGCGGGCGAGGGCGCGCTTGCCCGGCTTTACGCCGAGGACCAGCCGGCGCGCGCCGAAGTCTATGCGACGCGGTTGCAGACGATATTCCCCGATCGGCTCTACATCGAGCTTGTCCGGCGACTGGACGAGGTGGAGGGGCGCGCCGAGCCGCATCTGCTTGAACTCGCCTATGCGCGGAACCTGCCGCTTGTCGCCACCAACCCGTGTTGCTTTGCCGAAAGCGACTTTCTTGAGGCGCATGACGCGATGCTATGCATCGCCAATTCCACATATGTGGAAAGCGTCGATCGCCCGCGAAGCTCGCCTGATGCCTGGATGAAGCCGGCGAACGAGATGCGCACGCTGTTCGCCGACCTGCCCGAAGCGATCGCCAACACGCTCGTCGTCGCGCAGCGTTGCGCGATCGCCGCGCCGAAGCGCAAGCCGATCCTTCCCAGCCTCGCCGGCGATCGCGACGGTGAGGCCGCGATGCTGCGTCGCGACGCGGGCGCCGGGCTGGAAGCGCGGCTTGATCGGATCGCGCAACTTGGCGCACCTGAAGACGAGGATTGGCGTGAGGTATATCGCAAGCGGCTCGAGTTCGAGCTGGACGTCATCATCCAGATGGGGTTCCCCGGTTACTTCCTGATCGTTGCCGATTTCATCAAATGGGCAAAGGAACGCGATATTCCGGTGGGGCCGGGGCGTGGTTCCGGCGCAGGTTCGGTGGTCGCATGGGCGCTGACCATCACCGATCTTGATCCGATCCGCCTTGGGCTGCTGTTCGAGCGCTTCCTTAACCCGGAACGCGTCTCGATGCCGGATTTCGATATCGACTTCTGCGAAACGCGTCGGGTCGAGGTGATCCGTTACGTGCAGGAGAAATACGGCCGCGATCAGGTGGCGCAGATCATCACCTTCGGTAAGCTGAAAGCGCGCGCCGTGCTGAAAGACACCGGCCGCGTGCTCCAGATGAGCTATGGCCAGGTCGATCGCCTAGCCAAACTGGTGCCGAACCATCCGACCGACCCATGGACCCTCGAACGCGCGCTCAACGGCGTTTCCGAGCTCGCGCGCGAATATGCGAACGAGAATGACGTCCGGCGATTGCTCGATCTCGCGATGAAGCTGGAGGGGCTGCCGCGCCATTCCTCCACCCATGCTGCCGGCGTTGTGATTGGGGACCGGCCGCTAGCGCAGCTCGTACCGCTCTATCGCGATCCGCGATCGGACATGCCGGTCACCCAGTTCGACATGAAATATGTCGAAGGGGCGGGGCTGGTGAAGTTCGACTTCCTCGGCCTCAAGACGCTGTCGGTGCTCAAGAAAGCGGTGGAGATGCTGGCGAAGCGCGGCATTTCGGTCGATCTCGATGGGCTCGGCTGGGACGATGCGGAGACATATGAACTGCTCCAGGCCGGCAATACGGTGGGCGTCTTCCAGGTCGAATCCGAAGGTATGCGGCGCACGCTATCGGCCGTTAAGCCAACGGTGTTCGAGGACATTATCGCGCTGGGCGCCCTCTATCGCCCCGGCCCGATGGACAATATCCCGATGTTCGGTCGTCGAAAGAATGGGCAGGAGGAGATCGGATACCCGCACCCGTTGCTGGAGAATATCCTCAAGGAAACCTACGGGATTTTCGTCTATCAGGAACAGGTGATGCAGGCTGCGCAGGTCCTCGCGGGCTATACGCTCGGCGGCGCCGACCTGTTGCGGCGCGCGATGGGCAAGAAGATCCAGGCGGAGATGGATGCGCAGCGCGCGATCTTCGTCGAAGGTTGTGCCACAGCCAACCAGATTTCCGCGGCAAAGGCGAATGAACTGTTCGATTTGATCGACAAGTTCGCCGGCTATGGCTTCAACAAGAGCCACGCGGCGGCCTACGCGTTGCTGACCTATCAGACGGCATGGCTGAAGGCGCATTATCCGCACGAATTTTTCGCCGCTTCGATGTGCTACGATATCCATCTGACCGACAAGCTGGCGGTGTTCGTGGATGATATGCGGCGCATGGGCATCGACTGCCTGCCGCCCGACATCAACGCGAGCGAGGCCGAATTCGAGGTCGAGGTGGACGATCACGGCGCACCCGCCGTGCGCTTCGCGCTTGCCGCGCTGAAATCGGTCGGCGAGGGCGCGATGGAAAAACTGGTCGCGGAGCGCGAGGATCGTGGGCGCTTCTCCAGCCTCGACGATCTCGCCCATCGTGTCGATCCACGGCTGGTCAACAAGCGACAGTTGGAAACGCTTGCGGCGGCTGGAGCATTCGATTCGCTGGAGCCGAACCGCGCGGGCGTATTCGCGATGGCCGAGACAATCCTCGCAGTTGCCGCGCGGACGCACGATGCGCGTGTCACCGGGCAGGGCGGCCTGTTTGGGGAATCCAGCCACGCCGGCGATACGATCAAGCTGCCGCGATCGGTCCATTGGACGATGGCGCAGAAGATGGAGCAGGAGAAAGAGGCGTTCGGCTTCTATTTCTCGGCCCATCCGGTCGACCGCCATGCGCATCTCGCCAAGATGCACGGAGCGAGACAGTTCGCGGCGCTGGGTGAGCTTTCGATCCCCGACGACGGCACTCGCGCCGGTGCCTCGATGGCGGTGCTTGTGGAGGATGCGCGCTGGCGCACATCGGCACGCGGGCGGCGCTATATGATGGCGACGCTCTCGGATCAGAGCGGGCAGTTCATCGCGACCTGTTTCGACGATCAGGTTTCAGCCGATCTGGAAGAAGCTGCGAAGATTGGGGCATGCGGCCTCGCCACCGTGGAGCTGGATCGGCGGCCGGGCGAGGATCAGCCGCGCGTATCGATCAAACGCCTCCAGCAATTCGATTCGCTTGCCTCGATCGCGCGTTTCGTCGCGGAGATCACGATCGACAGCGTGGATGCCGTCGGCCCGCTCGCGGCTCTTCTGGCCGGTCAGCGCGGCGCGCGCGGCGAGGTGCGGCTGAAGATGCGGTTGGCGCAGGGCGGCGACGCTACGCTGCTGCTTGGGCGTGATTTCCTGCTAGATGCGGAAATGATCGAGCGCGCAAACGTGCTCCCCGGCGTGCTCAGCGCGATGCTGGGGCGTGCGGAGACGATGCTTTCGCTGGCAGGCTAACGGTTTTGTCAGTTGCCCGACGGCGGGGCAGTCGGTGAGGGCGTTACGACCGGCTCCGGCGTTTTGGCTGACGGCGGCGGCGAGCGGCGGACCGTCAGCACTTTGATCGTCGGCTCCAGCATCTGCCCCTTCATCACGCCTTCGCCGCGTGTTTGCGAGGTCGGCGCTTCCATGATGCGATGGACGAGATCCATCCCGCTCACCACATGACCGAATACGGCATAGCCCGGATCGGTCGTGGTCGCGTCCATCGTGCTCAGATTGCCGACGATGATGAAAAAATCGCCGGCGGCGGTGCCGGGCTTCCCCATCGCCATGGAGATCGCGCCATCGACATGGCTGAGGCCGGTCTTGCTGGTCGGCTCATGCGGAATCGGCGGCAGCGTGCGCTTGGGATCGTTCCCGGTGCCGAACTGGATGAAGCCGAAATTGTCCTGGATCTTCACCGCCCGATAGAAATTCACGCCATCCAGCCGCTTCTGATCGACATATTTGAGGAAGTTTGCGGCGGTGATCGGCGCATGCTCCTTGTCGACTGCGATCACGATCGGCCCCCAACTGGTGGTAACCGTCACGTTGACCAGACCTGCCGCATTTGGCGCAGTGGCCGGCTCGGCCGGCTGGGCGGTTTGAGCGAGCGCGGCGGCGGGTGATAGCGCCAGCAATGCGGCGAACGGAAGGAGATTGCGCATGGCCTGTTCCTATCACTTCCAGGGTGTTTCTGTCAGCCGCCGATAATTGAGCCGTGCCAGAGCTTTAGGGTCTTGCCGTGCTATCGCGAGAGGTCCAGCATGCCCCTATCGGGCCATGGCTGCGGCCGAGGCCTGACGCAGAAGCTCAACTATTTGTCTCAGGATTGGGAGAGGGATGGTGGCAGAATCACGCAAAACGGCCGGGGATCAGGCCAAGGCAGCCGCCGGCAAGGTGCGCGAGGGGGCGGAAAAGGCGCGCGAGGCTTTTCAGGAACGTGTCATAGATCCAGCCAAACGCGCTGGTGAAGCGATGAAGGCTTCGGGCGAGAAGGTCGTCGAGCATAACAAGAATGTCGGCCTGAAGATGCTCGATCAGGCCGAAAGCAATGCTCGTGAGGCTTTCGCGGCAATGCGTGCCGCCGCCGGCGCCAAGGACCTTTCCGAAGTGATGAAGATCCAGGGTGAGTTCCTGCGTGAACAAAGCAACCGCTCCATGACGCAGGCGCGAGAGATCGGTGAATTGATCATGCAATTTGGCCGCGATGCCGTCAGCGCAGCAAAAGGCGGCGGCAAGAAAGGCTGAGGCGCTCGCGGGAGCGAGGTGACTCGCTCCCGTTCAGGCGTGCCCGGCACTTGGATAGAATAACGCGCGTAATCCGCTGCGCCGAAACGGGTGCCATTCGCCCTCGCGAAGCGCAAGCCGATCGGCGACGGCATAGAGCACCGCCGGGTTCACGCCGAGGCCACAATGGCTGCCGTGCACTTCGATATTGTCGCTGATCGTCGCTAGCGGTTCGACGCAATTCTGCCACGCGACGATCCCATCCTCACGGCTCCAGATCGCGGTGGAGGGGACGGGCGGTGGGGTGGCGCCTTCCGCAAGTTGCGCGTTTGTCTGGTGATCGTCGATCAACTGGCCGGTTAGCAATTCATAAGCGCGCCAGACGTTGGTCGCGCGTGGCGAGCCGGTGAAGGGCGAGCCAAGTGAGATCACCTGTCGCACATCATCGGGCATGCGGCGTGCCATGATGCGGGCCATCACACCACCGAGGCTCCAGCCGACGAGGCTCACCTTGCGGCCGGTCGACGTGTGGATCGATTGCAGCCGCTCGGCCAGCTTCTCGCCCTCCATGCCGATCGCCTTCGGTCCGAGGTTTCGCCCAAGATCCCAACGGCGCGCGTCATAGCCAAGCCGCTTCAGATAGCGCCGCAGAATGGCGGTTGACGCGTCGCTGGTCACGAAACCGGGCAACACCAGCACCGGATGCCCGTCACCGCGCGCAGCCGTGGCGAGCAAAGGCGCGGCGATCGGCAACGATCCCAACTCAGCAAGCGCGCGAGGAAGTTCCGTTAACGCCAGCAGCGCAGATGGCGGCCGCCGCGAAGATGCCGATGCGGCGAGGGTCATTGGCAAACTCTCCTGCAACTGCCGATATGAACGCACAGGATGCCATTTGGCCTCGAAAGGGCATTGCGAGGGATCGTCATCCGTTTGCGTCAAAGCCATAAGCGCGTTGCGTTGCCTGCTGCCGGCCGAGATCGAGGCTGAGGATCGCGAGATCATGCGGTTGGCCGGCGCGATCGCGCAACTGATCCCGCAATAGCGCCTCACCACGAAAGCCCAGGCTCTCGAACAGCGCGACCGAATTGCGCTGATCCGGGGTCATCGCCGCAGTCAATTTCGCGAGACCGCGCTCGACGGCGATGGCCATGATCGCCTGCAACAAATCGCGCCCAAGTCCGGCGCCGCGCCGCTCGGCCGACACCAGCAGCCGCACTTCGCCGACGTGGGCGGACCAGCCGAGCGGATCGCGCACCAGCGCGACCGAGCCCAGGATTGTCTCGCCATCTTCCGCCAAAAGGCTATCGAGCCACCCATCGTCGATCGCCTGAAGCCACGCCTCCACCACCCGCGGATGCTTCAGGTCGCGGCCAAGGAACATTAGATCGTGATCGGGCAAATCCTGCGCGAAGGCGAGCATCGCATCGCGGTCTGCGGCGCGGAAACGGCGGATGCGTTGGCTCATAGTGAGCGATCCGCCAGCCAGCCGGCAAGCGCGGGCCACATCCGCTTGATCGCATTGCCCCCGGCGACGAGGCTGACATGGCCGCCTTTCAGCACGATTTCCTGCTTGTCCGACGATCCGATCATGCCGATCAGCGGCCCGGACGCCGCTTGCGGGACGATGTGATCGTGCTCCGCCGCCAGATGCAGGAACGGCACGGCGATATCGCCAAGATCGATCCCGCGCCCCGCTACTTCCATCGTCCCGTTGAGCAAGCGGTTCTCCCACATCAGCAGCTTGGTGGTCTGGCGGAAATATTCGCCGGCCAGCGGCAAGGTATCGGTGTTCCATCGCTCGAACATGCGGAACGATTTCACATATTCGTCGTCCCACAGATTGTCATAGAGACGGATGTTGCCGGCTGCACGCGCGGCGGGGCGCAGCATGTCGAACGATGAATAGAGCATGTCGCCCGGCACATTGCCGAACGTATCGACCAGCCGATCCACATCGAAATATCGCTGATCCGACCAGGCTGCGAACAAATCCATTTGGGAGAAATCGATAGGCGTCGTGAAGGTGACCAGATTGGCCACGCCATTCCGGGGGTGAAGCGCGGAATAGAGCAATGAGAGGACGCCCCCGAAGCAATAGCCGACGATGCTGACATCCGGTTCGCGGGTTTCCTGTTTCACCCGTTCGACCGCGCTACCAAGGAAGTCCACGACATAGCTTTCGAGCGAAAGCGAGCGTTCGTGGCTGCGCGGCGCTTCCCATTCGAGCATGAACACATCGAACCCGGCCTTGAGCAGGAATTCGACGAGGCTTTGCCCCGGCACCATATCGAAGATGAAGCCTCGATTGGTCGTGGCCATCACCAGCAGGATTGGAATGCGATAGACCTCGTCGGTCATCGGGCGATAATGGTTCAGCCGCATCGGGCCGCGTGAGATCAGCAGATCTTTGGGGGTGGCGCCCACGGCTGGGGCGGGGGAGGTGAAATAGCTCAGCCCCGAAATATTCCGCGCCATCATCCGTTCGAACTCCGCGCGCGCGGTGTTGATCGGATCGAAGGTCGCGGCGCCGTCCATCAGCTTGGCTGCGCCGGTGGTTTGCGGCCCCGGCCGGGCCGGGGCTTGGGGAGATCGGGGGGCGTACCACCGAGCTTGCTCTCTATCCGGGCAAGCGCTTCTTCAATGGCAGAGATGCGGCGCGCCAGGTCGTCGATATCGCTGCGACTGGGCAGGTTGGCGGCGGCCAGCATACGCTCCATCATCTGATGCGTATTGGCTTGCATGCTCGCGATCGTTGAGGTGGCGGCATTCATGCCGCGCGCAAATTCTTCGCTTTTCAATGCATCGCCGCCGAAACTATTCACGGCCTTTTCCCAATGACCGAGCATTTCACGAAAGAATGCCGAAGGGTCGGTTGGGGTGATAGTCATTGCAACCGAGAGACTTTCACGCCCGGCAATATTGGTCAAGTCATTGTTGCGCCGAAAGACTTGGCCCTGCCTGATCCGCATCCAGCAGTGAATCCCCGCCCAATGTACGATAGAGTGTCACCAGGTTCGTGGCGCGTGTCAGCTTGGTTTGTACCAACCCGCGTTGGGCTGAATAGAGTGATCGCTGCGCTACGAGGGTAGCGAGGAAGGTGTCGATCTCCCCACGATAACGCGCGTCCGCCAATTGGTAATTGTCGAGCGCGGCATCGGCGTTGCGCTGGTTCGCCGCCAACTCGTCAGCGATTGTGCCGCGTCTGGCGAGCGCATCCGCGACATCGCGAAACGCGGTCTGAATCGCTTTCTCGTAAGTGGAGAGCGCCGCGTCACGCTGTGCTTGCGACTGGGCCACGGCCGCGGTGCCTGCACCGCCGCTGAAGATCGGATAGGCAGCATTGGCCGCGCCGGAATAACTGAACGCTCCGCCGTCGAACAGCGAGGTGAGCGCCCCGCTGGCAAAGCCGAGCAACCCGGTCAGCGATACCTTCGGGAAAAGTTGCGCGCGCGCCGCGCCGATCTGCGCATTGGCAGCGCGCAAACCGTATTCGGCGCTAACCACGTCCGGGCGACGTAGGAGAATGCTGGAATTGAGCCCCGCCGGCAATTCGGCGATATTGGCGCCAGCCTCATCGATCGAGGCTGGGAGCAGCGAGAGATCGATTGGTGCGCCGACGAGAAGCTGTAGCGCATTCACGTCTTGCGCCAGCGCCGTCTTCTGCGCGGCCAGATCCGCCTCCGCGCTTGCCAGCACCTGTTCGGCTTGCCGCAGGTCGGTGCGTGGCGCGACGCCGCCCTTCAACCGCGCATCGGTCAGCGAGACGCTGCGGCGGGCGTTGGCGGCGGTCTCCTCCGCGATGGCGAGCAGGCTGCGATCGGCGGCATAGCTGAGCCACGCGCTTGCCACATCGCCCACCAGCGTCAGCCGGGTCGCGCGCGCGGTCGCTTCCTGCGCGAAATATCGGTTTAGCGCGGCATCCGTGAGCGAGCGGACACGGCCGAACAGGTCGATTTCGAAGCCGGTGACGCTGATGCCGGCGGAAAGCGAGTCCGTGGTCGCCGAACCTCCCGCCGTGGAGGTGTTCGCGTGACTGTAATTATATGAACCGCTAGCCCCGATCGTCGGGAATAACTCGCCGCGCTGGATACGATATTGGGCACGCGCCGCCGCAATATTGGCGGCGGCGATGCGCAGATCGCGGTTATTCGCCAATGCCTGGTCGATGATCCGCTGCAGCCGGGGATCACGGAAGATATCGCGATAGGTGACGCTGGGCAGCGATACCTCGCTCTGCCGCAGATATGCGTCGCCGATCGGCCATGATGCGGGCACCGGCGTTTCGGGGCGCACATATTTCGGCGCCATGCTGCACGCGGACAGCGAGATGCCGGTGGCGAGCAGGATCGCGCGGCGCATCACGATTGCGCTCCCGATGTAAGGGCTGGGCCAGCCTCCGGCGGGTGATAGCCCGGCTCTTCACCACGAATGCGAGCCAGCGTGTCACGGAAACCGCGACGGACGAGCACGAAGAACATCGGGATGTAGAAAACCGCAAGGATCGTCGCGGTCAACATGCCGCCGATCACCGCCGTACCGATCGCGATCCGGCTGTTCGCCCCCGCGCCGGTGGAGATCGCCAGCGGCAGCACGCCGAAGATGAAGGCGAAGCTAGTCATCAGGATCGGGCGCAGGCGGATGCGCGCGGCGGCGAGCGCGGCTTCGATCACGCGCTTGCCCTTTTTCTCCTCCTGCTCGGCGAATTCGATCATCAGGATCGCGTTTTTCGCCGCCAGCCCCATCGTCGTCAGCAGCCCAATCTGCAGATAAACATCGTTGGTCAGCCCACGCAGCGTCACGAACAGGATCGCGCCGATCAGCCCGAGCGGGATCACCAGCAGCACGGCGAGCGGTATCGACCAGCTTTCATACAAAGCAGCGAGGCAGAGAAACACGACGATCAGCGAAAGCGCGTAAAGCAGCGGCGCCTGCCCCGACGAAAGACGCTCCTGATAGGAGATGCCCGACCAGGCGATGCTCGTGCCGGGAATTTGCGCCGCCAGCTCGGCGATACGCTGCATCGCGTCGCCCGAGCTTACACCACGCGCGCCCGAGCCCTGAATCTCGAAAGACTGAACCCCGTTGAAGCGGGAGAGCGTGGTCGGCGCCTGTGACCAAGCCGTCGACGAGAATGATGAGAAGGGGACCATCTGCCCGTTCGATCCGCGCACAAACCATTGATCGATATTGTCGGGAGCCGATCGGAATGGCGCGTCACCCTGCACATAGACGCGTTTCACGCGGCCGCGATCGACGAAATCGTTGACGTAGCGCCCACCCCAGGCGGTGGACAGGGTGGTGTTGACGTCATTCTGGGTGAGGCCCAGCGAGGCGATCTTCTGCGCGTCCGTGTTGACCTGAAGCGTGCCGATATCGGGAAGTTCAGAGAGGCGGACGCCGTTGAGCTTCGGATCGGCGCTCGCCAACGCCAGCAGCTTGTCGCGCGCGGCGGCGAAATCCTGCTGAGACAGCGCCCCGGTGTTCTGGAGTTCCACGGTGAAGCCGTCAGATTGGCCAAGCCCGCGAATGGCCGGGGGGATCATCACGAAAACCTGCGCGTCGCGGAAATTGCTGAACGCTGCCGAAGCACGCGCGGCAATGGCGTCCGCACTGTTTTCCTTCCCTTCGCGATTGGACCAGTCAGTGAACGACATGAAGCCCTGACCAGTGTTCTGACCGCTGGCACCCCCGCCGCCGCCACCCGCCACGGTGAACAGGGTCTTGAGGTTTTTCCCTTCGCTTTCCATGAAATAGCGCTCGACTTCGCGCTGCACCGTGGTCGTGCGGTTAAGCGTTGCGCCAGCGGGAAGGCGGATCTGGATCATCGCGCCGCCCTGATCCTCGGTCGGGAGGAAGCCGGTCGGCAGGCGCAGGAACAGCGCCGCAAGCAATGCGACTATGACGGCGTAGATCGTGAGGAACAGCCATTTGCGTTCCACGACACGACCGACCGCGCCGGTATAGCTCTGAACGCCCCGGTCGAAATTGCTGTTGAACCAGATTTTGGCGCGTTCACCGCCATCGATCAGCCAAGGCGCGCGGCGCCCCAGCCACGTATCGCGCGGATCGGGCTCCATGCTTTTCTGCCTGAGCAGATTGGAGGTGATCGCCGGCGAAAGGATGATCGCCACGGCGACCGAAAGCATCATCGCGGAAATAATCGTGAGCGAGAACTGGCGATAGATCACGCCGGTTGAGCCGCCGAAGAACGCCATCGGCAGGAATACCGCGGACAACACGAGCGCGATGGCGACAAGCGCGACGGTGATCTCTTTCATCGACTCGATCGTCGCCTCACGCGGCGTCATTTCCGGATTTTCGTGCATCAGCCGTTCGACATTCTCGACCACGACGATCGCGTCGTCGACGAGCAGGCCGATCGCCAGCACCAATCCGAACAAGGTGAGCGTATTGATCGTGAAACCAGCGAGATAGAAAATCGCGAACGTGCCGAGCAACACGACTGGCACTGCGATCGCCGGCACCAGCGTGGCGCGCCAGCTTTGCAGAAAGACGAACATCACGATGACGACCAGGATGATCGCTTCGATCAGCGTCTTCACCACCTCACTGATCGACAGCTTGATGAAATCCGTCGAGTCATTGGCATAGGAAACGCGGAGATTGGGCGGGAAGGTCTTGGAGATGCGGGCGATTTCAGCCTTCACCAATTCCGCCGTCTTGAGCGCGTCCGCACCGGGTGCGAGCAGCACCGCGATCCCGGCGCCGGGGTGGCGATTAACGCGGCTCACAGAGGAATAGTTTTCCGCACCCAACTCGATCCGCGCGACGTCTGACAGCCTTACCGTGGCGCCGGAGGGAAGGGTTTTCAGGATGATCTCGCGGAATTGTTCCGGCGTCTGGAGGCGCGATTGTGCGGTCACCGTCGCGTTCAGCATCTGCGTCTGTGGCATCGGCTGGGCGCCGATTTCGCCAGCCGCGACCTCCGTATTCTGGTTCTGAATCGCGGTGATGACGTCCCCCGGCATCAGCGAGAAGCTCGCTAGCTTCGCCGGATCGAGCCAGATGCGCATCGCATATTGCGCGCCGAACACGTTCGTATCGCCGACCCCCGGCAACCGACCGAGCGGTTCCTGCAAATTGGCGACCAGATAGTCGGAGACATCCTGATTGGTCAGCCGGTCAGTGATGTCGTAAATGCCCGCGATCAGCAGATTGTCCGGGTTTGATTTGCGGACCACTAGGCCCTGCTGCTGCACCTGGGCAGGCAGCCGGCTAACCGACTGTTGTATCTGATTTTGTACCTGCACCTGCGCGATATCGGGATTGGTTCCCTTGGCAAAGGTTGCGGTGATTGAAACAGATCCACGCGAGGATGAGGACGAGCTGAAATAGAGCAGCCCGTCGATCCCGGTCAGCTGCTGCTCGATCACCTGCGTGACCGAATTCTGGATCGTCTGGGCGTTGGCGCCCGGATAGGACGCTCGGACCGATACCTGTGGGGGCGCCACGTCCGGATATTGCGCGATCGGCAGCCCCAAAATCGCGCCGATGCCGCCCATCATCACGATGATCGCCAGCACCCAGGCGAAGATCGGTCGATCGATGAAGATGCGAGACATGGATCAGCCGGCCTTCTTGGCCTGACGCTGCTGATCCATCTGCTGTTGCGATGGCGGGGCGATGCGCTGTGGAGAATCCGCTGCGACCGGCCGCACCGGCGCGTCTGCCCGCAGCTTGCCGGTTCCCTGCGTGATGACGCGGTCGCCGGGAGCCAGCCCATGCGTGACAACCCAGAATGCGCCTTGCGTGCGGGGGGCGACGATTGTCTTTTGGATCGCCTTGTCGCCCGGGCCGACCACCCAGACCGAGGCATTGCCCTTGGGGTCGCGGGAAACCGCCGCCTGCGGTATGAGGATCGCATTAGGATCGATCGCCTGATCGAACACCGCGCGCACGAACATGCCCGGCAACAGCAGCCCGTCTGGATTGGCGAAGCGCGCGCGCAGCGTCACCGTGCCGGTGCTTGGATCGACGACCGCTTCGGCGAATTCCACGCTGCCCCGACGCCCGAATTCCTCTCCATCCTCAAGCTTCAGCCGAACGGGCGCGCTCGCTGGCACCGCGCCGCCGGAAGCAAGGCTGCGGCGCAACGAAAGAAGCGCGGAGGCCGATTGCTGAATGTCGACATAGATCGGATCGAGCTGTTGAATAGTCGCCAGCGGATCCGCCTGACTGGTCGTGACGAGAGCGCCCACGGTAAACAGGGATCGCCCGATCCGGCCAGAGATCGGCGCGGGGACGGTGGCGAAGCGAAGGTTGATCCGCGCTGTTTCCAGCTGTGCGCGATTTTGCAGGATCGATGCTTGTGCCTGCCGCTGAGCGGCGAGCGCATCGGTGTAATCCTGCTTGCTCACCGCTTCGATCGCGGCGAGCGGGCGATAGCGTTCGGCTTTCGTCTTCGCCGCCGCCGCCGTGGCTTCCGCGCTGGCGAGGTTGGCCGACGCCTGATCCGCAGCCGCGCGATAGAGGCTGGGGTCGATCTGATAGAGCGGCTCGCCGCGCTTGACGATCGATCCTTCGGTGAAGAAGCGCCGCTGGATCACACCGGCGACCTGAGGCCGCACTTCGGAACTCTGAAAGGCGACCGTGCGACCCGGCAGTTCCACCGTGATCGGCACGCTGGTGGTCCGCGCCACCACATAGCCGACCTGTACCGGCCCCCCGTGCTTCCGATCTCGGCCCGAAGGCGCGTCGCTCCCCGCGCCCCCGCATCCCGCAAGGAGCAGTGCGATCAAAATAATATTCGCCGTTCCGCCGATCGTCCTCGTGCGCAAAATCCTGATCCTGCCGAAGGTGGAACACAGGCGCGGCCAGCGGAAAAATTCCCGGCCGCGTTTTCGATCCGTTCGATAGCCGGGTCGAATAAAAACTTGAAGTCACCCGTGAACGAAAAATACGTTTGACGGCACACTTATTTCATCTGCGGGTAAAATTGCCCGGGCGTCGTTCCGCAACCGCGCTTATACCCTCGCGAAAATCGGCCGTTGTCATCAGTCGGTCTTGCTCGGCGCGTTCGTGTTGCGTCTGCCGCTCCACCGCAGCGGCAATATCACCACGCAGCGTCGCGCGGGTCGCTTCCACACCGAGAGGGGCCGCCGCCGCGATCTCCGCGGCGAGCGTGGCAGCCGCTTCGCGCAGTCGCTCCGCGGGAACCACCTCGTCGACCAAGCCATAAGTGAGCGCCTCATCCGCCTTCACCCGCCGCCCCGTCAGCAGCATCAGTGATGCCTTTTGCACGCCGATCACCCTCGGCAGGGTATAGGAAATGCCGAAGCCTGCATGAAAACCGAGACTGACGAAATTCGCCGAAAAGCGGGCTTCGGGCGCGGCGACGCGGAAATCGGCCACTAGCGCCAGCCCGAGCCCGGCGCCTATCGCCGCGCCCTGGATGGCGGCGACGACGGGCTTGCGCGCTGCGAACAGCCGCACCGCGTTGCGATACAGGATCGGCGTTTCCGCTTCGCCGCTTTCGTTCATGAGCGGCTTGTCCCCGGAAAGATCCGCACCGCCGCAAAAGACCCGTCCGGCAGTCGCCAGCACGATCGCGCGGCAATGATCGTCGCGGTCCAGATCCTCGAACGTATCGGCAAGCGCCCCGATCAGTGCGGCGTTGACGTGATTATGAGGAGGGCGATCAATCACCACGGTCGCGACATGGCCGTCCAACGACACATCGATATGTTTTTTCATGCGATCCTTCCGCTAGGCCGGCTGGCGAGGCGTTTCATCGCCGCGTTCGCAGGTGAATGACAACCCCCCACAGCGCGCGGCGGATGAAACTGATTGGTACGTGGCACGTTCCCCTTGTTCGGGGGAACCTTCAAATTCTATTGTGCGCCCCGAACGAGAAGGGGTCGTGCGTGAGTTTTGCGGTTGTACGAGTTCGCTGGGTAGCGGCCGCATTGCTTGTTGCGACATCTCCGCTGGCCCATGCTCAATCGACGCAATCCGGGGCGCCCGGCGATGCGCAAAACAACACACCGATCATGCCGGATGCGGAGTTCGACAAGGCGCTCCCACCGCTTTCAAGTGACTTGAACGCGCCACTCGAAGCCATGCCGACGGACGAGCAGCACCCGACGGGCGGCGCCACCGCGCCAGCCCCGATCGTCCCGCCCGGAACCTTGCCGCCGCCCGCACCGGAGGACACGCAACTCGCGCAGCCGCTTCCGCCGATCGCGACGTTCGAAAGCACGCCGCTGGAGACGGCGGCCGACGTAAAGGACAAGACCGCGCCGGAAATTCGTTACGAAACGGTCGTTCGCGGTTTGGATGCGATCGATCTCACCGATCAGTTCAATGCGCTATCCTCGCTGAAGAAGGGCGGCGGCAAAGCGGCGAACGCGACGCAGATCGCCGCCCGTGCGCGCGAAGATGAGGCGCTCGCGGTACGGCTGATGAAGTCGCTCGGCTATTATGACGGCGTGGCGACTTCGGTGATCGAGCGGCCTACGGCGAAGAACTCCATCGCACGCGCCATCATCACCGCCGCGCCGGGCAAGCTCTATCGCCTAGGGACGATAAATGTCGTCGCGCCGCCCACCATCCCGCCGGGTCTGGTGCGCGCCCAACTGCCGCTCAAGACGGGCGATCCGATCGAGGCCGCGCGCGTCGAAGCGGCGGAGGCCAATGTAACCCTGATCCTGCCCCAGCGTGGCTACCCCTTCGCCAAGGTTGGTGATCGCGATATCCTGCTCGACGACCAAACGTTGACCGGGGATTATACGCTGCCGGTGGAAACCGGGGCGAGGGGCTCTTTCGGCAAGCTGCGCACGAAGGGGCGACCCGTATTCGCGCTTGAGCATCTGAATGTTTTTCCGCGCTTCAAATCCGGCGATCTTTATGACGCGCGCAAGGTCGATGATCTGCGCCAGGCGCTTACCGCCACCGGCCTGTTCAACTCCGTGTCCGTCGAGCCGGTCGCGACCGGAGAGCCGGGGCCGGACGGCACCGAACTCGTAGATCTTATCGTTAACCAACGGAGGGGAAAGACCCACAGCATCGCCGCGCAGGCTGGTTATGACACAGGCGAGGGGATCAAGCTCGAAGGAACCTGGACCAGTCGCGACATGTTCCCGCCAGAGGGCGCCCTGATCGCGAGCGCTACAGCCGGTACGCAGCAACAGGGGGCGTCCGCCACCTTCCGCCGCTCCAATGCCGGGGAGCGTGACCGTACGTTTTCGATCATCGCGTCCGCGAACCACCAGAATTATGACGCGTTCAACGCGATCACGGGCACGCTGGCGGTGCGCTTCAGTTACGACTCCACGCCGCTGTGGCAGAAGAAAATCACTTATGCCTATGGGGTGGAACTGACGGGCACCAACGAAAGCGTCTATGATTTCGCGCGGGAGGAGCGGGTACGGCGCACCTACGGCATCGTCGCGTTGCCTGTGCAGGTGCAGTGGGACACGTCGGATAATCTGCTCAATCCGACGCGGGGCTATCGGCTCAAGCTCAACCTCAGCCCTGAAACATCGGTGGAGGGTTCGATCGATCCTTATGTCCGCGCGATGCTCGAAGGGACGTTCTACTATCCCGTGTCGGACAGCCTCGTGATCGCCGGTCGCGCGCGCGCGGGGTCGATCGTGGGTATTTCTCGCGATGATCTGGCGCCGTCCCGGCGTTATTATGGCGGCGGGGGCGGATCGGTGCGCGGTTTCGGCTATCAGCGGCTCGGGCCTCTCGATCCGCAGGGCAATCCGGTCGGCGGGCGCAGCATCAACGAATTCGCGCTGGAGGCGCGTTATCGGTTTGGTGATTTCGGGATCGTGCCGTTCATCGATGCCGGCAACGCATATGAAAGCGTACTGCCGAAGGGCAGCGATCTGCGTTTCGGCGCAGGCATCGGCGGCCGATTCTATACTAATTTCGGGCCAATGCGCGTCGACATCGCGACGCCGCTCAATCCGCGCAAGGGCGATAGCCGTATCGCGCTGTACATCTCGATCGGGCAGGCATTCTGATGGTCGAGAAAGCGACGGTCGCGGTTGAGGATCGCCCGATAACGATACGCCCATTGTGGCAACGCGTGGCAAAATGGATCGGGGGGACGATCGTTGCGCTGCTGTTGCTCGCGCTGGTGATCGTGTTCGGGATCAATACCGATCCAGGGCGACGCTTCGTCGCGGATCAACTTGGCAATTACAAGACGGCCGCGGGCCTCAACATTCGGGTCGGGCGGATCGACGGTTCGCTCTACGGCCGGATGACGCTTTCCGATGTACGGGTCAGCGATCCGAAAGGCGTCTTTCTCACGTCGCCACGTATCGATGTGGATTGGCGCCCGTTCGCCTTCATCAACAACCACGTCGACGTGAAGAGCCTTGAGAGCGCGCTCGTCACGATGGCGCGCAATCCCGAATTCATTCCGCAGGTGAGTGAGCCCAACGCTCCGTTCCTGCCCAATCTGGATATCGATATCGGGCGGCTTCGCGTCGATCGGTTCGTGATGGAGCCGCCGGTCGCCGGCGCGCGCCACGTCGGGCGTATCATCGGCGCGGCGCATATCGCCGATCGACGAGCGACGCTCGACGTCGATGCTGTTGCGCTGCGCGGGCCGGGGGTTGGCGGCGGTGATACGTTGCGGCTGCGGCTGGATGCGGTGCCGGATGACAACAAGCTCGATCTGGATGCGAAGTTGTTCGCGCCGACCGGCGGAATGGTGTCGTCGCTGGTGGGCACCAAGGCGCCTCTGACAGCAACGATCGGCGGCAAGGGAAGCTGGAAATCATGGTCTGGCAAGGCCCTTGCCACGCTCGGCAATGGCCAGTTCGCTGATCTGGGGGTCACCGCGCGCGATGGCCATATCCAGGTTCGCGGCTTCACCAAACCGGGGCTGTATCTGGAAGGCCCCGTCGAGCGGCTGACAGCGCCGCAACTCGATGTCGCGATCGATACCACGCTTGCTCAGCGCAAGGCGGATACGCGGATCAAGCTGAAATCCGCCGCGCTGGTGGTGGACGCGGGCGGCATCATGGATTTCGCCAGCAATCGGTTCGGCAATTTCGCTGTCGACGCGCAATTGCTCACGCCCGGCGCGATCGCCCCCAATGTTCGTGGGCGCGACGTGCTGGCGCGTGTCGTTCTGGATGGCGCGTTTGCGCAGCCACAGGTGGATTACAAAATCCGTGCGACCGCCCTTGGCTTTGGCGAAACCGTCGTCGAAAATCTTTACGCCGAGGGGCAGGCGCGCGTGAATGCGGATCGCATTCTGGTGCCGGTGCACGCGCGGGCACGTCGGGTAAGCGGGCTCAACGAAGCCATCGGCGGCCTGACCAATAACGTTCGGATCGACGGCGATTTCGCGATCACCATGCCGTCGCTCATGTCGGATAATCTCCGCATCCGATCGGACAATATCGACGCCACCGCGATCATCGCGGCGAACGTGAAGACCGGCCGCTATACCGGCGCGCTGAAAGGCCGCGTCAACAACTATCGCATCGAGAGCATCGGGATCGTCAATCTGACCACCGATGCGAAGCTCGTTCCAGCCGCGCGCGGCGGTTTCGGGGTCGTCGGCAAGGTAGTCGCGCAGACGCGGGAGATTTTTAATTCCGGTGCCCGCAGTTTCCTGGGTGGAAACGCCGTCGTGCGCGCGGATGTCGGCTATTCGCCCGAGGGCCTTGTCACCTTCGCGAACCTGCGGCTCAACGCGCCGCAATTTCGCATCAGGCGGGGAGAGGGGCATTACGAACTCGCGAGCGGAAAACTGGCGGCCACGGTTGATGCCAGTTCGACGCAATATGGCCCGCTGTTCGCACGGGTAAACGGCAGCGCGACCGATCCGGTGGTGCTGTTGCGCGCGCCGCGACCGGGCGTGGGCGTGGGTCTGGCCGATCTCAATGCGCGGATCGTGGGGAAGGGCGGCGCCTATGCCGTCACCGCGACGGGCGGGACCACTTACGGCCCGTTTAACGCAGACGTAGTGGCGCACGTTGGCAAGCAACTGGTGATCGATGTCCGCAAGGTGATATTCGCTGGCGTCAATTTCAGCGGGCGCCTTGCCCAGACGGCCCCCGGGCCGTTCGCCGGCCAGCTCCAATTCGCTGGCTCGGGGCTGTCGGGAACCGCGCTGCTTGCCGCGGAGGGCAAATATCAGCGTGCCGACGTCAATGCCCGGGCGGATGCGGCCAAGATTCCCGGCTCGGTGGATTTTACGATCGGGCGCGCACTCATCAGCGCGAGCATTGTCCTGTACGATCAGCCGAAAGTGGTCGCCGACGCGCAGGTCGCGGATATGCGCTATGGCCCCACGGTGATCGATACCGCGCGGGTTAAGGTGAATTATGCCGGCGGCAACGGCAGCGCGCAGGCGGTGTTGACGGGATCGAACGGCGTTCCGTTCCGCATAGCCGCCAACGCGAAGCTCGCACCGGACGATTATCTGGTGGCGCTGACCGGTCAGGCGAACGGCATCAATTTCAAAACCGGGAGCCCGGCGCATATCGCCGCCGCGCACGGCAGCTATCGCCTTGAGCCGACCCTGATTGTTTTCGACAAGGGGCGGGCGCGGATCGCCGGCAGTTACGGCGATAAACTCGTCGCGCAGGCCCGGCTCGACAACCTCGATCTTTCGATCCTCAACGCATTCGTTCCTGATGTAGGGATCGGCGGTCAGGCGACTGGTAGCCTCGATTTCACCCAGACAAGCCCGGCTGCTTTTCCCGAGGCCGACGCGAGGATGACAATCACCGGCTTCACGCGATCGAGCCTGGTTGCCGTATCGGAGCCGGTCGACGTGGAGTTCATTGGACGATTGACCGGGGATGGCGGCGAGGCGCGCGCGCTGGTCAAGCGCGGCGCAACGACTGTTGGGCGGATGGTCGCCAGCTTGCGGCCGCTTCCACCGGGCGACGGGTCATGGATGACGCGATTGTTGCAGGCGCCGTTGGGCGGCGGGATTCGCTACAACGGACCGGCTGGCGTGCTGTTCAGTTTCGCAGGGCTAGCCAATCAGCATATTTCAGGGCCAATTGCGGTTGCTGCTGATTTCAGTGGTCGCCTTGCAGCGCCCCAACTGAACGGGCTCGCCCGCGCCGACAGCCTCACTTACGAAAACGGGACCTATGGTACGCGGCTGACGCAGATGCAGGTACGCGCGCGGTTCACCGCGGATCGGCTCGAACTGGACTCATTGCAGGCACATGCGGGGGAGGGAACCGTAGAGGCCAAGGGCTTTGTGAGCCTGTCGGCCGAGCAGAATTACCCGATGAGCGTGACGGCTACGCTCGCCAACGCGAACCTTGCGAAATCGGATACGCTCGGCGCGACCGCCAGCGGCACCGTAACCGTTACCAACGGGCCGGACGGTGGGTTGATCAAGGGTAATCTCACCATTCCCAACGCGCGTTATGAGATTGTTCGCGAAGGCGCGGCGGAAGTGCCCGAACTGACGGGCGTTCGCCGCAAACGCGACATTCGGGTCGCCCGGCCAACCGATCGGCCGGCAGCCGCCGCGCCACCAGGGCTATTCAAACTCAACTTGCGTATTCGCGCGGATAATCAGTTGTTCGTATCGGGTATGGGGCTGGAGAGCGAATGGCAGATGGACTTGCGCGTCGGTGGGACATCAAAGGCTCCGGTGGTGAGCGGTGGTCTGGATTTGATCCGTGGCACCTATTCTTTCGCGGGCACCCGCTTCGACGTTACGCGCGGGCGCATTCGCTTCCGTGGCGGCGCGTTGACCGATCCCGATATCGATATTCAGGCGACGACCACGAAGGACAGCACGACCTTCAACATCAATATCGCCGGCACGGGGCAGAAACCGCAAATCACGTTCACCTCTACGCCGCAATTGCCACAGGACGAGGTATTGAGCCGGCTGTTGTTCGGCACCAATCCGGAAAACCTGTCGGCAACGGAAGCGATCCAGCTTGCCGCCGCGCTTAACTCGTTGCGTGGCTCGGGGGGCGGGATCAATCCATTGGGCAAATTGCGCTCTGCGACCGGCTTTGATCGATTGCGCGTGCTAGGGGCGGATGAGGCTAGCGGACGGGGTACTGCGTTGGCGGCTGGCAAGTATCTGACGAACAACATCTATGTCGAAATTGTCACCGATGCGCGGGGATTTACCGCGACGCAGCTCACCATCGCGCTCACCAAATCGCTGAGCGTCCTGACACAAGCCGGTTCGTTCGGCGGGTCGAACGCGACGTTGCGTTACTCCAAGGATTACTGACAGTCGTGTAAACAGGTCTTCCCCAATCGAGCGGAATCGAATATTCGGTATTGTGAGAGAGGATCCTGCATGACCGAGCATTTCGATGTGATCGTGGTGGGCGCCGGGCTATCCGGCATTGGTGCGGGGTATCACCTGCAAACGCGCTGTCCTGATCGCAGTTATGTAATTCTGGAAGGGCGAGATGCGATCGGCGGGACATGGGATCTGTTCCGCTATCCGGGGATTCGCTCGGATTCGGATATGCACACGCTCGGTTACAACTTTCGCCCCTGGACGGCGGCAAAGGCTATCGCAGACGGCCCTTCGATACGAGAGTATGTTTCAGATACCGCACGAGACTATGGCATTGATCGCCATATTCGCTTCGGCCATCGCGTGGTCGGCGCAGCCTGGTCCACAGCGGAAGCATGCTGGACCGTCGAATGCAGCGTGGGAGATGGCTCGACGCGTCAGCTGACCTGCAACTTTCTCTATATGTGCTCGGGTTATTATAATTACGCTGCGGGCCATGCTCCGGAATTTGCCGGGACGGGCGACTTCCATGGGCAGATCGTTCATCCGCAATTCTGGCCGGAAAATCTGGATTATACTGGCAAAAAGGTGGTGGTGATCGGCAGCGGCGCAACCGCTGTGACGCTGGTGCCTGAAATGGCAAAGACGGCCTCGCATGTCACCATGTTGCAGCGCTCCCCCACCTATGTCGTGTCGCGCCCTGCGCAGGATCGGTTCGCCAATTCATTGCGACGTGCCCTGCCGCCCAAGGTTGCTTACGGCATTACGCGCTGGAAGAACGTGCTGCTGCAGATGTTCTTCTATCGTATGACGCGCAAACAGCCGGAAAAGGCGAAGGCCCGGCTCATACAGATGGTGCGGGATCAACTCGGGCCCGATTATGACGTGACGACGCATTTCACGCCGCGCTACAATCCATGGGACCAGCGGCTGTGCCTCGTTCCCGACGCAGATCTGTTCGACTCAATCAAGGCGGGCAGCGCGTCGGTCGAAACCGGGACGATCGAGACATTTACCGGGAACGGTATCAAATTGTCCTCCGGAAAGACTCTGGACGCGGATATCGTCGTCACTGCCACCGGGTTGCAGATGCAGTTGCTGAGCGGGGTTCCATTCACCGTCGATGGTACGCTGATCGATCCGGCAAAGACGATTAATTACAAGGGCATGATGTATTCGGACGTGCCGAACCTCGCATCCTGCTTCGGTTACACCAACGCATCATGGACATTAAAGGCGGATTTGACGTCGATGTATGTCTGCCGCCTGCTGGAAAAGATGCGCAAGAGCGGGATGCGGCAATGCACCCCCCGGATAGGTGAGGAACCGGTCGAGGAAGAGCCGTTTCTGACTTTTAGTTCGGGCTATGTTCAGCGCGCATTGGAGCATTTGCCGAAGCAGGGCAATCGCAAGCCCTGGAAAGTACATCAGAATTACGGGCTTGATGTGTTGGCGTTACGTTTCGGCTCACTGGATGACAGCATGGAATTTTCCAATCCTGCCGACGCCCGAACAAAAGCGGCCGCAGCCTGAGCGAGTGTTCTGTATTTTGCAGAGTGTCGGCCGAAAAATTGCGTCCCGACGGTCTGGCGCTGGTGCGCCTGTTCGGTGACGGCGGGCGATACAATTTGTAGTGCACGATCCCCGCGTTCAGAAAAAATTCTGACGACCGGATAGCGTCCGCATGCGCCTATCGGGATTGATCCTGGCAGCGCCGGTGCGCCGCGTGGAAAAGTGCGGACCAGTTTTTCGATAGAGCGCTGGGTATTTTCGGACTTGTCCCGCACCATTTAGCCGCGTTGGCTGGCCAAAATTGGCGCCAGTGCGCGCGCCCTTCATCTGGCCGCGTCATATGCAGCATGGGCGTAAGCCTCATCCCTATTTGTCTGGAAGGTAATCGGGCCGTCAATCGTATTGCCGGCGTTCGCCCCGTTAACCATTTCGTTCGCGAATCGGTTGTGCGGTCAATCTTAACCAAAAATTGGTGGCGAAAACTAGGATTATGACAGTGAAAAAGAAGTGCGAGTTCGGCCCGAACTTTTGATCTAGTCGGCAAAAATATGACGATTAATCAATGCGTTCGGGCCGAATGCACCTGTTACCAGGGCTTGATGTCAGTGCCGTAAATAAGCGCAAGAATAAACGCGAGCATGGCTTTCTCCCTTTATGGGCAACCGCAAGCAGTTGCGCTTAATACTTAATGGATCGTCAACCATTCGGCAATGGGGTGAAACGCGCGGCGCGCGGGCGTTCCGTTGATTAATAATATCTTCAGCCATTCCAGATACCGCAGTAGCCAATGGTACAGCGCCGCTCAGACATGCTCCGCGAGGAGATCCAGTCGTCCGACATCGAACAGGCGGCCCCGGCGATTTCGGCCGCAAGCGGTTGGCGGCTGGTGGTCCTCGCGGAAGTGATCAACTTCGTTCCGTTACGGCGGCTGCTAGGCCGTGATGGCGCGGCGTCGCTGGTTCACGAAACCGCGCGCCGTTTGGCTGCGGCAGTTCCCGACAGCAAAGTCACGGTGATCGGGCAGGATCTGATCGAGTTGGAGGCGACCGTTGGCTCGCGAGCGGAATATGAGGCGCTCCTGCCACGCATGCGCGGCGCCAGTGCGACCGGGATAGAGGTCGGCGATTGCTCTTATACTGTCTCGTTGCTGCTCGGTGGCGCGATCGCGCGGGCGGACGAGTATGACGGCGTGACGCTGATCGAGCGCGCTGAGGCGGCACTCGATCAGGCGCGGGGCGGGGCTGGTGATGGAGCTGTATCCAAATCGGGGCCGGTTAACAGCCCGCTCGCGGAGGAGCTGGAGCAAGCGATCGGCCGCGATGAACTGCTGATGCTTTATCAGCCGAAGTTCCACGTTCGGCGACAGAAGGTCACCTGCGCGGAGGCGCTGATCCGGTGGAGGCACCCCGAACGCGGGCTGATTCCTCCCATGGAATTCATTCCGGTCGCCGAGGAAGCCCATCTGATCGATCGTCTGACCCTGTGGACGATCCGGCGAGTGATCGAGGATCAGCGGCAGATGCGTGCTGCCGGGCATGATCTTCGGCTGTTCGTCAATATTTCGGGCCAGTTGCTCGCCGATTCCGCGTTCGTCCGGGAAGCATGCGCGCTCGTGGCTTCCAGCGGCGCGACGCTTGGCTTTGAAGTCACGGAAACGTCGGTGATCCGTGATCCGGTAAGTGCGATCGCCAATCTGCAGGTGTTCGCGGATATCGGTATCAAGATCGCGATCGATGATTACGGCGCGGGTTTGTCGAGTCTCGCCTATCTGAAGCAATTGCCGGCGAGTGAGCTGAAAATCGACAAATTGTTCGTCACCCAGCTTACCAGTTCAAATCGCGATCCGCTTATCGTCCGTTCGACGATCGACCTTGCACACGCGCTCGAAATGGAAGTCGTGGCGGAGGGTGTAGAAAGCCATGCGGCGCTGGCTTTGCTCACGGTGATGGGCTGCGACATGGTGCAGGGGTTCCTCATCAGTCGGCCGGTTTCCCCCGAAGCACTGGTGGTTTTCCTTGAGGACGAGACCTGGCAGCAGTCGGCGGGGCAGGAGAGCAGGGGCTCTTTCAACCGCTTGGCCGCGGCCTGGAAGCGCGGGTGAAAATATCGCGATTTGTCGCAGCGTTCGCGTTGCTCATCGCTGCGTCGGCGGACGGCGCCGGGCCCCAGGCGCGTAACCGATCAGATCATTTTGATGAGATGACGGCCAAGGTTAAGGCTCAGATGCTGGCTGACCCCGCCCGCGCGATTGGCGCTGGCCAAGAGGCGCTTGCTTATGCCCGCCAGCAGCATTCGGCGCACAATGCGGCGACGGCCCTTTGGCTCTTGGGAGAAGCCTATAGCCGGATCAACGAGCCGGTGCGCGCGAAGATGCTTCTCGCACAGGCGTTATCAATTGTGCAGACTGTGGAACCCAATTCGGTATTGCACGCCGATATTCTCCTTTCCCAAGGAGGGATCCTTACTGCGACGGGGGACGTCGGCACGGCTCTTGTGGATTTGCAGAAATCGCATGAGATGTTCGCCGAAAATAAGGAAACGCGCAGTCAGGCAAAAGCGCTTATCCTGATCGCGTTGCTATATTATGGCGGGAACGACAACAATACGGCATTGCGTTATTTCGATCAGGCGCGTGAAATATATTCAAAAGATCAAGGGCTGACGCTGGCCATCTATAACGGCAAGGGGAATGCTTTAAAAGAGCTTGAACGATTCGCTGCCGCAGAGCAGCAATATGCGCAGGCGCTTCAGCTTGCCCGAGGCATGTCCAGCGACCTTCTTGTCGCGCAGGTGCTGAGCAATATCGCTCGGGTTCGATTGATGCAGAAGGATCTGCTGCGCGCAGATCAGGCGATCGCGGAAGGACGGACGCTCACGCAGCGAGAAGCAGCCGCGCCTTACCGGCCATTGTTTCAGGTGCTTGGAGCCCAATCAGCGTTTCTGCATCATCGGTTGGAGGCCGCTCGCGTGCTGATCGATGCTCGCTTCCGTGGCGTCGACCTCGATCAGACGGAGCTTAGCGATCGGGACGGTCATGAAATTGCCTATCGCGTTTATAGCGCGCTGGGCGAGGATCGGCTCGCGCTCGACCATCTCGCCGCGCTCAAGCGGCTCGATGATCGCGCGACGGAGCTGGCGCGCTCCAACAGCGCGGCGCTGGCCGGCGCGCGTTTCGATTTCGCCAATCAGGAATTGAGGATCGCCACGCTGAAAGCCAACGATTTGCAGAAATCGGTGGCATTCGAACGCGACAAAGCGCGTACGCAGCGTTTCATATTCATCGGTGCGGGCGCCGCCACTGCACTGATCATTGCGATACTCGCGTTCGGCATCGTTACACTCCGGCGCAGCCGCAATCGCTTGGCGGTCACCAACATCGCGCTCGGCAAGGCGCTGGCCGCGAAGACGGAGTTCCTGGCAACCACGAGCCACGAAATTCGCACGCCGTTGAACGGCATTCTGGGCATGACGCAGGTGATGCTGGCGGACAAGCAACTCGACAGTGCAACGCGCGGTCGCCTTTCGGTGGTCCATGGCGCGGGTGTAAACATGCGTGCGCTGGTCGATGACATTCTTGACGTCGCCAAGATGGAAACCGGGCGCATGACGATCGAGGAGGCGCCGTTCGACCTTTGCGCGACTGTCCGCGACGCCGCCGGAATGTGGGCGGAGCAGGCGCGTGAGAAGGGGCTTTCGTTCGACATCTCGCTCGACGAAGGCCCCGAATGGATTGTCGGCGACACGACCAGACTGCGTCAGATCGTCTTCAATTTGTTGTCAAATGCGGTGAAGTTCACCCATTCCGGTGGAATCACGATCACCACCCGCGTCATCGGCAATCGTTGGACGCTATCGGTTGCGGATACCGGAATCGGTGTCGCGGCGAACAAGCATGAAGAGATTTTCGAAGCCTTCCGTCAGGCCGATGCGGGCACGACGCGGCAATATGGTGGCACGGGGCTCGGTCTCGCCATTTGCCGCAATCTGTCACGCGCGATGGGGGGCGATGTAGCCGTCCAAAGCGAACTCGATCACGGCGCCATCTTTATAATGAATCTTCCGCTGTGCGTGGCGGAGGCTCCCGCGGCGCCGATGGTAAACAGTGCTGAGGGTATCCTCGTGATCGATCGTAGCCCGATCACTCGTGCAATGTTCAAGACGCTGTTCGAGCCACGTGCCGGCTGCGTCGCATTTGCCGGATCGATCAGAGAGGCGCTGGAACTGCTAGCGGACGGCCCACCCGGCACGCTGCTGCTTGACGACGCGACGCTGCGGCTGGTGCCTGATCCCTACGCTGCGATTGCCGATATTCGCGCCGCCGCACCTGAGGCGAGATTCGCTATTCTCGGCCCTGTTTCTCTTCTCGAAGATCGCGAGGCGCTGGAACGCGCGGGCGTCGATCGCGTTATATCCAAGCCAATCGCTAAAGATGCTTTGTTAACCGAACTATTCGATGAACCGAGCGCGAGGCCGCTTGTGTCTGCAGCGGCATAGCGCGATAAAGGTACGGAGATGAAACGACCGCCGCGCGATCCGGGCTCACGGCCATGAATGTCCTTTTTATTGAAGACGACCGGATGAACCGTAGAGTGGTCAACGACATGCTCGAGGTTGCGGGCGCGTCGATGATCGGTGCGGAAAGCGCCGAAGAGGGTCTCGAGATCCTTGATCAGTCCGATTTCGATATCCTGCTGGTTGATCTGCGGATGCCGGGAATGGACGGGATTTCAGCGATTAAGGCTATCAGAGCCCGCAACGACGCCAAGGCTCGCCTGCCCGTGATTGTGGTTACCGCAGATACCGCACCGGATCTTCGCGAACGCTGCCTCGCCGCGGGAGCAGACGACGTGATCTTCAAGCCCGTCGCGATGGACATATTGTTCGAGGCGATGGGTCGTGTGCTCGCCGCCGGCGACGATGGGATGATCGGGTAAGAATCGAGTCCTATTGGGGCGGCGGCTTAGAATGCCCGCACGCGGCGCGGCGCCCCGCAATTCCTCCCAAAGCCTGATTGCGAACGATATGGCGCATTTGGTTGCGCGCGATCCTGCGCCTTTCTAGACCTTGTGCGTCAACTGGCGCGGGAGAAAGCAGATGAGAGCCGCCATCTCGATATTCATGGTCGGCCTGCTCGCGGCCTGTTCACAGGAACCGGAAAATATCGTTGCCAATGAAGCTGTAGCGACGGCGAATTTGCAGGACACGGCCGCGCTCGTCGCCAAGCTGCCACCCGGCCAGCAGCGTGGCGTATTCATGCGCGCGATCCGTGACGCCGGTCTGCCATGCCAGGACGTGACCGATATCACGCGTTTCCCGGACGAGCATGGGAAGAGTAGCTGGCGCGCGGAGTGCAGCGATGGAAGCCAGCATCTGATCGAAATCGGCAAGGGCGGCATGGCCACGGTGATGAGCCGTCCGAACAACTGATCGCGACCTTGCCAGTGTAGCCCGCAAACGGTAGATCGCCGCGCGTCCGTCGGATACCGGCGGCAACGCTGGCGTGCGACCCGGCGCTCATTTTACCTTACGAACCGGCATTCGCACATATCATGACCGCGTCAGACTCCCTTGCGCCGCTTACCGGCTCCGCCCCCACTACGGCGGGCGGGGAGTTTCGCGCGCTCTCGAAGCTCGCTGGGCCGTTGGTCGGCGCCAATCTGCTGCAAATGGCGGTGGCCGCGGTCGATGTGATCTTCGTCGCCCGGCTTGGCACGATCGAACTGGCCGCGGCAACGCTCGGCGTATTCCTGTTCAACGTGCTGATGTACGCCATGATCGGCCTGACAAGTGCCGCCGCGCCGCTGATCGCGGCAGAACTCGGCCGGCGGAAGCATGCGGTGCGCGAGGTGCGGCGCAGTTTCCGCATGGCGATGTGGGTCGGTGCGGCGGGCTGCGCGGTCGTCATGCTGATCCTCGCTCATGGCGAGACGCTGTTGCGGTTCGCGGATCAGGATCCGGAAGTGGCGCGACGTTCGGGCCATTTCCTCGACATCCTGTTGATCGCGATCGTGCCCGGCGTTGCGGCGGGCGTGATGCGCACCACAGCGGCCGCGCTCGGCCGGCCGGGCTGGGCGTTCGCGGTTACCGGCATGGCGTTGCTGCTGAGCATTGCCGCCAATTGGTGCCTGGTTTTCGGCAACGCCGGCTTCCCGCGACTGGGGCTGGAAGGATCGGCGCTGGCCAGCGTCATCAGCCTCTCGGCGATGGCGATCGCCTATTGGTTGATCCTGCACCTCGATCCGAGGCTCCGGCGTTATCGCCTGTTTGGGCGCTGGTGGCGTACCGAATGGTCACGCTTTCGGGAGATCGTTCGGCTGGGCCTGCCGATCGCGCTGACCTGGATGTTCGAGGGCGCGCTGTTTGGCGGCGCGTCGCTCCTGATGGGGTTGCTTGGGGTGGATCAGGTGGCGGCGCATGCCGTTGCGCTCAATATCGCCGCGATCGCCTTTCAGGTGCCTTTCGGCGTCTCTCAGGCGGCGACGATCCGCGTGGGCATGGCATTCGGCGCCGGCGATCCGCGCTGGATCGCGCTGGCGGGGAAGGTGGCGTTGATGCTTGGCATCGGCTTCATGGGCATCAGTGCGATTGCGATGTGGATCGCGCCGCGGCTGTTCGTCAGCGCCTATCTCGACGTCAGCGATCCCGCCAATGCGACGGTCGTAAGCCTTGCGGTGAGCTATCTCGCGGTGGCGGCGGTGTTCCAGCTCGTTGATGGTGCGCAGGCGGTTGCGGCGGGCATATTGCGCGGGCTCCAGGATACGCGGGTGCCGATGCTGGTGGCCCTGTTCGGCTATTGGGTCGTGGGCTTCGGCACGGCGATCGCGCTTGGCTTCTGGACGCCACTTGCCGGGGTTGGTATCTGGATCGGGCTGGCTGCCGGGCTCCTCGCGGTATCGATCCTGCTTACGTGGCGGTGGATCGCGCGTGAGCGATTGGGCCTGACCCGGGCACGAGCCACCGCGAGCTAGGCTTACAAAAATTTGGTGGTGTCGCCATTGACGCTGCACGGGGGCGCCCACATATGCGGAGCGCTGGCACTCGACCCGTTCGAGTGCCAACAATTTGTCACATTACCTTTAGAGAGGGTATAGCAATGAGCTTTCGTCCGTTGCACGACCGCGTTCTCGTTCGCCGCATCGAGGCGGACGCGAAGACGGCCGGCGGGATCATCATCCCCGACACCGCCAAGGAAAAGCCGCAGGAAGGCGAGATCGTCTCCGTCGGCACTGGCGCTAAGGCCGAGGACGGCAAGGTCACGCCGCTGGACGTGAAGGCCGGCGATCGCATCCTGTTCGGCAAATGGTCGGGCACCGAGGTCAAGGTCGATGGCGAAGACCTGCTCATCATGAAGGAAAGCGACATCCTCGGCATCATCGGCTGAGTTTGCCTTCCTCCATCTTCCACATCTGATCTTTTGAAAGGGTAGCCAACATGGCAGCCAAGGACGTGAAATTCGGCCGCGACGCGCGTGAGCGCATCCTGCGCGGCGTCGATATCCTCGCCGATGCGGTGAAGGTCACGCTGGGGCCGAAGGGCCGCAACGTCGTGATCGACAAGTCGTTCGGTGCTCCGCGCATCACCAAGGACGGCGTCACCGTCGCCAAGGAGATCGAGCTCAAGGACAAGTTCGAGAACATGGGCGCGCAGATGGTGCGCGAAGTGGCCTCGAAGACCAACGACATCGCTGGCGACGGCACCACCACCGCGACCGTTCTCGCCCAGGCGATCGTTCGCGAGGGCATGAAGTCGGTTGCGGCCGGCATGAACCCGATGGACCTGAAGCGCGGCATCGACCTCGCCGTCCATAAGGTGATCGACGACGTGAAGGCGCGTTCGAAGGCCGTTTCGGGCTCGAACGAGATCGCCCAGGTCGGCATCATCTCCGCGAACGGCGACAAGGAAGTCGGCGAGAAGATCGCGGAAGCGATGGAGAAGGTCGGCAAGGAAGGCGTCATCACCGTCGAAGAGGCCAAGGGCCTCGAATTCGAGCTGGACGTCGTCGAAGGCATGCAGTTCGACCGCGGCTATCTGTCGCCGTACTTCATCACCAATCCTGAGAAGATGCAGGTCGAACTCGCGGATCCGTATATCCTGATCCATGAGAAGAAGCTGTCGAACCTCCAGTCGATGCTGCCGATCCTCGAAGCGGTCGTTCAGTCGGGTCGCCCGCTCCTGATCATCGCCGAGGATATCGAAGGCGAAGCGCTGGCCACGCTGGTGGTCAACAAGCTGCGCGGCGGCCTGAAGGTCGCGGCAGTCAAGGCGCCGGGCTTCGGCGATCGTCGCAAGGCGATGCTGGAAGACATCGCGATCCTCACCAACGGTGAAGTCGTCAGCGAAGATCTCGGCATCAAGCTCGAAACCGTCACGCTCGGCATGCTCGGCACCGCCAAGCGCGTCACGATCGACAAGGACAACACCACCATCGTCGATGGCGCTGGTGAAGAGGCCGCGATCAAGGGCCGCGTCGAGGCGATCCGTCAGCAGATCGAAGTGACGACCAGCGACTATGATCGTGAGAAGCTCCAGGAGCGTCTCGCGAAGCTCGCCGGTGGCGTTGCCGTGATCAAGGTCGGTGGTGCGACCGAGGTTGAGGTCAAGGAGCGCAAGGATCGCGTTGACGATGCGCTGCACGCGACCCGCGCGGCTGTGGAAGAGGGCATCGTCCCGGGCGGCGGCACTGCGCTGCTCTATGCGACCAAGGCGCTCGACGGCGTCAAGGGCGCGAATGACGACCAGACCCGCGGCATCGACATCGTCCGCAAGTCGCTGACTGCGCTGGTTCGCCAGATCGCAGCCAACGCCGGCCAGGACGGTGCGGTTGTTTCGGGCAAGCTGCTTGACCAGAACGACACCTCGTTCGGCTTCAACGCTTCGACCGACACCTATGAGAACCTGGTGCAGGCCGGCGTGATCGATCCGACCAAGGTGGTTCGCACCGCGCTGCAGAATGCGGCATCGGTTGCCGGTCTCCTCATCACCACCGAGGCGACCGTTTCCGAAATGCCGGAAGACAAGCCCGCAATGCCGGCAATGCCGGGCGGCGGCATGGGCGGGATGGACTTCTGATTTCCGGCCGGGGCAGCGAAAGCTGCCCCGGACAGGAAATCAGAACGGCCGGCGGGTGGGCGCAGCCGACCCGACCGACGGCGCGGATTTGCTCCGCGCCGATACCGTTCCGACCCAAAAAAGATCAGGCCGGGGGCACATGCTCCCGGCCTTTCTTTTTATTCACACGTCCGCACCGGCTTGGCGCAAGGCGTCCATGCCCCTATCTGCCGCCGTCATGGCAGCCCCCATCCTAGCATATGAAGACCTTGGCCTCGTTCAGGGAGCAGGTTGGCTGTTCCGCCACCTCAATCTCTACATCCAGCCGCGCGACCGGCTGGCGCTGATCGGGCGCAATGGTGCGGGCAAGACGACGCTGCTGAAGCTGATCGCCGGCCGCATCGACGCCGATGAGGGCCGGCGCACGATCGTCCCCGGCACCAAGGTGATCCTGCTCGAGCAGGAGCCCGATCTCACCGGCTTTCGCGACGCTCGCCGACTACGTCCTGTCCGCCCCCGACGCGCCCGCCGCATTTCGAGGCGGAGGCGATCGCCGGCCAGCTCGGCATCGATCTCACCCGCGAAAGCGGCGACCGCCAGCGGCGGCGAGCGGCGCCGCGCCGCGATCGTCCGTGCGCTGGCGCAGTCGCCCGACGTGCTGCTGCTCGACGAGCCGACCAACCACCTCGATATCGCCGCGATCGAATGGCTCGAGGACTGGCTCCAGCGCTTCAACGGCGCGTTCGTCGCGATCAGCCACGATCGCACCTTCCTCACCCGGCTGACCAAGCAGACGCTGTGGCTCGATCGCGGCAGCGCTCCGCCGCGCCGAGATCGGCTTCGGCGGCTTCGAGGCGTGGACCGATCAGGTCGCCGCCGAGGAGCAGCGCGCGGCCGAGAAGCTCGACGCCAGGCTCAAGCTCGAGGAGCATTGGCTCCAGCGCGGGGTCACCGGGCCGGCGCCGCCGCAATCAGGGCCGGCTCACCAAGCTCAAGGAGATGCGCGCCGAGCGCGCCGCGATGATGGGGCCGCAGGGCACCGCCGCCCTGGCGATCGGCCGATGACGATGACGCGCGATCGAAGGTGGTGATCGACGCCGAGCACGTCAGCCAAGCCTTCGATGGCGAGCGCCCGATCATCCGCGATTTCACCTTCCGGGTCACCCGCGGCGACCGGATCGGCCTTGTCGGGCGCAACGGTGCGGGCAAATCGACGTTGCTCAAGTTGCTTACCGGCGAACTCGAGCCGGATAGCGGCAGCGTGAAGCTGGCCAAGACGCTTGAGGCGATCGTGATCGATCAGCAGCGCAGCCTGATGGCGCCGGAAAAGCGCGTGCGCGACGTGCTGGCCGACGGCGGTGACTGGATCGAGGTGCTGGGCGTGAAGAAGCACGTCCACGGCTATCTGAAGGAATTCCTGTTCGATCCGTCGATCGCGGAGGCCAAGGTTGGGTCGCTATCCGGCGGCGAGCGATCGCGCGTGCTGCTGGCGCGGGAATTCGCACGGCCGTCGAACCTGCTGGTGCTCGACGAGCCGACCAACGACCTCGATCTCGAAACGCTCGATCTGTTGCAGGAAGTGATCGCGGATTACGATGGCACGGTGCTGATCGTCAGCCACGATCGCGACTTTCTCGATCGCACGGTGACGGTGACGCTGGGGCTCGACGGCAGCGGGCACGTCGATATCGTTGCCGGTGGCTATGAAGAATGGGAGCGTCAGCGACGGCCCGAGGCGAAGAAGGGGGCAGCCAAGGCCGCGAAGGCGCCATCTTCTCCTCCGCCGCCTCCGCGTCCGGCGCGCGCCAAGCTGAGCTACAAGGATCAGCGCGACTACGATCAGCTTCCGACGCGGATCGAGGCGCTGGACGCGCAGATCGCGCGCGATGAGGCGTCGCTCGCCGATCCGGGTCTCTATGCGCGTGACGCGGGTGCCTTCGATCGGCTGACCAAGGCGATAGGGGCGGCCCGCGATGAGAAGGAAACCGCCGAATTGCGCTGGCTGGAATTAGCCGAACAGGTCGAGACGCTAGGCTAAATCGTTTTGCCGGTGCGCCCGGCGAGTTCGGTTACATATTGCCATGCAACGCGGCCCGATCGGCTACCGCGCCGCGTCGCCCATTGAACAGCCTCTGCCGCGTCGAACGGGAGATCATAGCGATCGGCATAACCGCGCACGATCGCGAGATAGTGATCCTGATCGACGACGTGGAAGCCGATGCTCAACCCGAAGCGATCGGCGAGCGCGAGATGATCGTCGACCGAATCGCGTGGATTGATCGCGTTTTCCTGTTCGTGGATATCGCGCGGGATCAGGTGGCGGCGGTTCGAGGTGACCACCAGCCGCGCATTCGCCGGCCGTGCCTCCGCGCCGCCCTCCAGCAATGAGCGGAGCGCGCGAGAGTCTGCGGCCGCGTCAATGCCCAGATCATCGAGGAACAGGACGAAGGCCCGCGACACGTTAGCGATCGTACCGAACAACTCCGGCAAAGTATCGAGCCGATCGGCAGCGACCTCGATCAGCGCCAGCGCGCCGCCCTCCGCCTGGATCGCCGCGACGCTCGCTTTCACCAGCGCGGATTTTCCGGTGCCGCGCGCGCCCCATAACAATACGTCCTGCGCGGCATGGCCGGCGGCGAGCCTTACAAGATTTTCGTGCAGCGATGCCTTTTGCGCGTCGATGCCCTGCAACAGGTCGATCGAGACGGGTGCGAAAGCGCGCGTCGCCACGAGCGTATGTTCGCGCCAGACATAGGCGGCATGTGCAAGCGGATCGGCGGATGCGGGTGGCGGCGGTGCGAGCCGTTCAAGCGCGGCGGCGATGCGGGCGAGGGTGGCTTCCATGCGATCGGCTACCGCAGCCGGGGTGCGCATGCCAAGGGTCAATCAGTGCTGAGCGAACGGTCCAGCGCCAAAGCCTGATCGCGATCCGGAAATGTTCGGTCGCGCAACGCGAGCGCTATCGCCGCTCGTGCGTCTGAAGTGAAACCTGCTTCCGCAAGCGACTGTGCCAGGTGCCAGCGAATGTCAGCGCGGGCTGGCGCGAGCGAAATGGCTTTCCGCAAGAGCGGAAGCGCGCCGGCGGCGTCGCCGTTGCCGTAAATCGCCCAGCCATAAGCATCCGCCGCCGTCGCGTTCATCGGCGCGATCGCATAAGCGCGGCGCCCGTAGCGCAGAGCAGCCGTCGGGTCGTCTGCACCGGCATGAGCGTAAGCGAGTTGGGCGAGCAGCAGCGCGTCGCGTGCACCGATCGTCCGCGTCAGCCCCTCCAGCGTGGCAATCGCTGGCTCCCATCGTTGTGCGGATAGCTGAAGGTTCGCGAGCATTCGCCGCGAGGCGATATCCTCTGGGTTCTGCGCCCTGAACAGAGCCAACGCGCGCGCGCCATCCGTGATCTTGCCTGATTGCGCGGCAGCTTCGACCACACGAAGGAACACCGGCACGTCGAAGCGCAAATTCGCGGCATCGGCATAAGCGTCGAAGGCTGGGGCGTAGCGGCCCGAGATCGACAAGGCGTCGCCCAACAGCAATTGCGCGGCAGGCGCGCCGGGAGAAACGGCCACGAGCGAATGCGCGCGGCTGATCGCGCTTGTTCGATCACCGTCTTCCAGCATGCCGCGAACCAAGGTGACCATTGCGCTGGGATCGTTCGGCGCGTCGCTGGCTTGATTGACGAGCACCGGAACGCTCGCGTCGCTTGCGAAGGGGGCGGGGCGGCCAAGATCCGGGCGCGACGCGCGATCGAGGAACCGCGCTGACCAGTCGCGTTCCCCGGTCGCTTCGAATGCTCGGCCGACCAGCGCAAGGATGTAGCTGTCGGCATCGTCGCGCAACGCGGCAGGGCGGAGCGCGTCGAGAGCGCCAGGCAAATCGCCCGATCGTATCAGCGCCGCGCCGAGCAATCGGCGCGCGACGATGTTCATCGGCTGCCGCCCGACCAGTTCGCGCCAGCGCGCAACGGCTTGCTCATAATCGCCGGCGGCATAAGAGAGCGCACCATCGAGCAGTACCACGCCGGGCACCCCGTCGATCGTGCCGCCAGTCTTGGCAAGCATCGCGCGGGCAAGCTCGATCCGCCCGGCGCGCGCCGCGAGCACCGCCTGAAGATAAAGCGCTTGCGGGCTGCCGGCGCGCGCGACGAGTGCGCGGCGCGTGGCTTCGAGCATTTCGCCATAGCGCCCAAGATCGCCGAGCGTTGCCGCATATTCGATTAGCGCCGGGTGATAATATGCATCTCGTGCAAGCGCCGCGCGGAACCACGGGAGCGCGGCGACAAGGCCGTAGCGGCCGCGTATGATCTCGCCACGAAGTGTCAGCGACGCGGGATCGTTGCGGGCGATCGCAACGGCGCGCTGAGCCGCCGCGTCCGCGCCGGCGACGTCGCCCGCGTCCAGACGAACGCGACCGAGGCTGGTCCAGGCCACGGCGTCATCCGGATGGGTCGCTAACAGTGCATGCAGCGCCTGCGTCGCGGCTTCCGGGTCGCCACTTGCCGCGAGTGCCCGTGCGTGGACGCGCTGCCCCTCGGCGTCGGCCGGGTTCCCAGCGGTTGCGCCTAAGGCACGATCCGTATCGCCCTGCCGGAGCCATGCGTCGGCGAGCAGCGGACGGACGATATCTCGCGCCACGCCAGCGCGCAGGGCTCGATTGAGCGCGCCTTCCGCCGGTTCGCCGTCACCAAGCGCCAGATCTGCGCGTGCGAGCAGCAGCAGCGCATCGGGCAGGCGGGGTGATACCGAAATCGCGGCCTCCGCGTGGCGACGGGCCGCGCTGTAGTTTCCGGCGGCGAGGGCGGTGGCGGCGGCTTTCGTTTCGACTTGCGGATCAGGCGCGGCTGCCTCGCGCGCGATGGCGACGATGCCGAAGACGACCGCCGCGCTACCGATCGCCACCGTGACGAGCCGGACGAGGCGAGACCATGCCGACCGGCGCGTGCGATGTCGCCGCGATCGCCGTTTCATGCGTAGCAATGGGTAGGTCGCCGGGTCTTCAATCATTCAGATTGTAGCCCTTGAGGAGATCGTAGAGCGTCGGGCGGCTGATCCCGAGCAGTCGCGCGGTGTTCGAGATATTGCCGTCCGCGCGGGCGAGCGCACGGCGGATCGCGGTGCGGTCCGCCGTCTCGCGGACGGCGCGCAGGTTGATCGGTGCGTCATCCGGCTCGGCGAGATCGAGGTCGCCGGCGGTGACGAGCTTGCCGTCCGCCATGATTACCGCGCGCTTCACGCGGTTCTCGAGTTCTCGGACATTGCCGGGCCAGCCCCAGGCATCGATCGCGGCGCGCGCGTCCGCTGCGAGGCCGGTCACCGCCGGGTTCATCGTCTTGGCGTATTTCGTGACGAAATGGCGCGCGAGCAGCGCTGCGTCGCCAACGCGCTCGGCGAGGGCGGGAATGCGGATGACGATTTCTGCGAGACGATAATAGAGATCCTCGCGGAAGCTGCCATCCGCCACCATCGCGTCGATATCGCGATGCGTGGCGCAGACGATGCGCGTATCGACCGTGATCGCGCGGCGCCCCCCGATGCGCTCGATCGTGCGTTCCTGAAGGAAACGCAGCAGCTTGACCTGAAGCGGCAGGGGAACGTCGCCGATTTCATCGAGGAACAGCGTGCCGCCATGGGCCTGTTCTATCTTGCCCTCGGTGGTTTTCACCGCGCCGGTGAAGGCACCTTTTTCGTGCCCGAACAGCTCGCTTTCCAGCAGGGTTTCGGGGATTGCGGCGCAGTTGATCGCGACGAAGGCGCCGTCGCGGCGGGGCGACGCATCGTGCAGACCGCGGGCGAGCAGCTCCTTGCCGGTGCCGCTCGCGCCGAGCAGCATGACCGACACATCCGCCGGCGCGACGCGCTCGATCGTGCGGGTGACCTTGAGCATTTCGGGCGCGGCGGTGATCAGGCCGGCCATCGCCGCACCATTGACACTTGCCGCCAAGCGGCGATTTTCTGCTTCCAGTTCATGCACATGGAAGGCGCGGGCGACGATCAGGCCGAGCGCATCGATATCGATGGGCTTTTGATAGAAATCCCATGCCCCGTCGGCGATGGCGCGCAAGGCACTTTCGCGGGCACCGTGACCCGATGCGACGATCACCTTTGTATCAGGTTTGAGCGCGAGAATCTCCATCAACGTGGCGAAGCCCTCGGCGGTGCCATCCGGGTCTGGCGGCAGCCCGAGATCGAGCGTCACCACCGCCGGCTCATGCAACCGGAACGCCTCCATCGCCGCCGGACGATCACCCGCGACGATCACTTCATAGCCCTCATAGGCCCAGCGCAACTGGCGCTGGAGACCAAGATCATCCTCGACAATCAACAGCTTGGGACGATCACTCATGCTGCCTGCTCCAATTCGTCCGCCGCGCGCAACGTGACGCGGAAGCGCGTTCCTTCTCCCGGCCGGCTATCCACCGAGACCGTGCCGCCCATCGCCTCGGCAAGCTGGCGCGCCTCGAACGCGCCGAGGCCAAACCCGCCCTCCTTGCTGGAGACGAAGGGCTTGAACAGCTGATCCCGCATGAAGGCGGGGGACATGCCGCAGCCGGCATCGATCACCTCGACCGCAACCTTCCGCGATTCCGGCAAAGCGACGATGTTGAGGGTTACGGGCACGCTCGCGGCGCTTGCCTCGATCGCGTTCTGGACGAGGTGGCCTAGCAATGTCTCCAGCCCGGCCGCATCCGCCACCGCCGCCGCATTCGCGATACCAGTCACGGCAACCGGATGCTGCGCCCGCCTGGCCGCCGCGATCCGCTCCGCTAGCGGATGCAACGGCACCGCGCGCAACACCTCGCCGCGCCCGCCATGATGCTGTGACAGCCGCGCGAGCAGCTTGTTCATCCGCTGCGAGGAATCACGCAGCGTTTCCACCATGTCGGCGCGGAAAGCGGGATTATCCGCATGACGCTCCGCGTTGCGGGCAAGGAGGGTTAGCTGGCTCACCAGATTTTTCAGATCATGCATGATGAAGGCGAAGCGGCGATTGAACTCATCGAAACGCCGCCCATCGGCCAGCGCATCGTGCGCGCGATCCTCCGCCAGATAGCTCGCGACCTGTCGCCCGGCGACGCCGAGCAAATCGAAATCCTCCCAGTCCAGCGCGCGATCGAGCGGTGGCCGCCCAAGCACGAGCGCGCCGGTGAGCTGATCGAAATGGACGAGCGGCACGATCGCCCACGCGTCCGCGCGCTCCAGCAGCCACGCCGGGGTGGCGCCTTGATCCGCCGCGATCGACGTGCCGGCGCGGACCGCATCCAGCTCGACGATGCGATGCGTCGCCGCGAGGTGCGCATGGAGCGCGGCATTGGCATCGGCGGGCTCGCCGTCGTCGCCGGTCCAGTTCCATCCCGCGCCGCGCTCCAGCGCGCCATCACGCGCGACGAGCAGCAGCCCGGCGGGTGAATCCGTCACGTCCGCCACCGCCTTCACCACCCGCACCGCGAGCGGCGCGGCACTGTCTCCGGGCGAGCCGAGCGTTTCGTTGAAACGCAGCCATTCGGCGCGATAATCATAGCGATGCGTGAAGAGATGCTTCGCGACCAGCACCTTGGCGGAGGCGCGCAGCCATGGCGTCGAGACGATGGTGAGTAGCGCGGCGGCGGTGCCGAAGACGAACACCGTCTGCGCCATCCGCGCGCGATCGCCGCCCACCTCCGCAAGGAAGCTCGCCGCCAGTCCGGTGATCGCGATATAGGCGCCGATCAGCAGCACGGAGAGCAGGCCGAAGGCGAGACGGCGCGAAACCTGAAGCGACCATTCGCCCTCGCGTTGCAGCGCCAGGCCGAACAACGGCGCAACCGCGACCATGCCGACCCCGCGTACCGCGCTCAGATCGCTCGCCCATTGCCGGTTCGTCCAATTGTTGACGAGCAACAGCAGATCGAGCGCGAAGATCACCGCCAGCGCCAGCACCACGATGCGCACGTCGCCGCGCACGGTGGTCGCCTGTACGCGGTAAAGCAGCAGCAGCGCGGTGATCGCGCCCAGCATCCGCAACACCAGCCGCACCGGCGCGATGATGGTGGTCGCGTCATTCTGCCCGACCGCCGTTTCCGCGACCGCCAGCACGATCACGACCGTGCCGACCAGCGCACAGGCGGCATAGACCGCGGCGAGCCCGCGATGGCTCACCTCGCGCGATTCCTGCCGCATCAGCGCGAACATGAACGCGAGCCATGCGAGCGTGCGTGCACCTTCGGTCAGCCGCGTGGCAACATCGGTCGATCCGATCCCCGCGACCGCCAGCGCCCAAAGCGCGGTCGCGCCGAGCGCGATTACCAGCGTGCTATGGGGCAGACCGCCGTGACGATGCCGCAACTGCCCGAGCGCGAGCGCGCCGAACAGCAGCGCGGCGAGCGCATAACTCCACAGGGTTATCGAGGCCGGCATATCACCGCGCGCCGACGGGCCAGAGCACCACCCGCAAGGTTTGCAACAGGATCAGCAGATCGAGGAACGGCGAGTAATTCTTGGCGTAATAAAGATCATATTCCAGCTTGTGGCGGGCATCGTCGATCGATGCGCCATAGGGATAATTGATCTGCGCCCAGCCCGTGATGCCGGGCTTCACCATATGCCGTTCGGCATAATATGGCAGTTCGCGTTCGAGATCGGCGACGAATTGCGGGCGTTCGGGGCGCGGGCCGACGAAGCTCATCTCGCCTTTCAGCACGCTCCAGCATTGCGGCAGCTCGTCGATGCGAACCTTGCGGATGAAGCGGCCGATGCGGGTGACGCGCGGATCCTGCTCCGCCGCCCAGACGGCCTTGCCGGCAACTTCTGCATCCTGTCGCATCGAGCGCAGCTTCGGGATGTCGAACGGCTCGTTGAACAGCCCGACGCGGCGCTGGCGATAGAAAGCGGGGCCCTTGCTCTCCAGCTTGATCGCGATCGCGGTGAGCAGGATCACCGGCATCGCGAGGACGAGCAGCAACAGGCTGACGATCACATCGAACGCGCGCTTGGTGATCGCCGTCAGCATCCGCCCGGACGAAAATCCGTCGGAGAAGATCAGCGAAGAGGGGTTCACCGTCCGCAGATCGATCCGCCCGGTCTCACGCTCCAGAAAGGAGGAAAATTCGTTGACCTGCACGCCGGTCGTCTTGACCCGCAGCAAATCCTTTAGCGGCAGGGCGTTGCGGCGCTCCTCGATCGCCAGCACCACTTCGGACGCGCGGTGCAGCACGACGTGGTCGGCGAGGTTGAAAATCGCATCGCGCGCGATCGCATCGGGCACCATCGGCTCGGGCTCGCCCATCGCGACATAGCTGACGATGACGAAGCTCGATCCTGGCATCCTTTCGAGCGTCGCCAGCCGCGCGGCGCGCCCGCCCGCGCCCAGCACGATGACGCGGCGCTTGAAACGCTCCCCGCCGAGCAGGCCGCCGAACAAAAAGCGCACCAGCACCAGCCCGGCGATCGCGAACAGCATCGCGTAGAACAGGTTCGATCGCCAGAACGTCAGCGACGGCAGCATGAAGAACAGGACGGAGAGGAACAATACGCCCAGCGCCACCGCCACCATCAGCCGCATCGCGGCCTGACGGATCGAGATGAGCACGTCGGTCTGATAGGCGCCGACCGCGACCATCGCGATCATCAACGCGGCGGAAAAGGTCGCGAGCTGGGGCAGGCGGGTCCAGATCGGCGCGACCTCCATGCCGATCTGGCGCGCACGCAGCACCCATCCCGCTTCCGCCGCGCTCATCAGCAGCAACAGATCGAGCACGCCAAGCAGCAGCACCGCATTGGGTACGTAATGCTTGAAAACCCTGATCATTTTATCGCCATCCGATCGCGTGTGTAAGCTTCTCCGACACCTGATCGCAGGAATTGGCAAAGAAAGGCTGAAGGCCGGGCTCGGATCGAAACATTGCCGTGCGCATTCGTCCTTGCGATGAAGGATTTTGAAGTATGGAGAGACGGATGACCGCTGCCTCGCTGATCGTTCCCGTAATTCTGTCCGGTGGCGCGGGATCGCGGCTATGGCCGATGTCGCGGCCCGAATTGCCCAAACAGATGCTCGCGCTGACCGCGCGGCAAACCATGCTCCAGCTCACCGCCAGCCGCGCACGGGGCGATCGGTTCGCGCCGCCGGTGGTGGTCGCCAGCGCACAGCATGCCGAACTTGTCGAGCAGCAGCTCGAGGCGGTGGGGGTGCCGGCGCAGACGTTGATCCTCGAACCGGCCGGCCGCAACACCGCGCCTGCCATCGCGCTGGCGGCGCTGGCGATGGAGGACCGGACGGCGCCGTTGCTCGTCATGCCGTCCGATCACGTCATCGCCGATGTCCCGGCCTTCCATGCGGCGATCAACGCCGCGATGCCGCTGGTGCGCGACGGGTGGCTCGTCACCTTCGGCATCACGCCGGACGCGCCGGAGACGGGATATGGCTATATCCGCGAAGGCGAGGAGATCGTGCCGGGCGTGCATCGCGTCGAGCGGTTCGTCGAAAAGCCGCCGCTCGACGCCGCCGAGGCGATGCTGGCGGCTGGGGGGCATGTGTGGAACGGCGGCATCTTCCTGTTCCGCGCCGATGCCTATCTCGACGCGCTGAACACCTATGAGCCGGCGATGGTGGAGGCCATGACCCGCGCCATGGCGGGCGCGACGCGCGATGGCGCGCGGGTGATGCCCGATGCCGAGGCCTTCGCGAGCGCCACCAGCCGCTCGATCGACTATGCGGTGATGGAGCGCGCGGATCGGGTCGCGGTGGCGCCGGTGGCGATGGGGTGGAACGACGTTGGCAGCTGGGACGCGCTCCACGCGATCAGCTCGCGAGACGATGACGGCAATGTCATCCACGGCGAGGTGATCGCGCTCGATACCAACAATTGCCTGGTCCGCAGCGATGGTGCACGGGTTGCAATGATCGGGGTGAGCGATCTGATCGTCGTGGCGAGCGGGGACGATATCCTGATCCTGCCGCGCGGAAGGGGGCAGGATGTGAAGAAGTTGCTGGAGGCGATGAAGAGGTGAGCGGTTTTCGTTGCGCGGCCGGCGCACATGTTCACAGGCTGTTCAACCCTTCGCCCGTATCCCCGCCGGTGAAATGAGGATCGGGACCGCTTCGTCATTATTGTTGCTCGCCGCGTCTCCGGCGCTCGCCACGCCGCCGGATCAGGGCCGCGAGGCGAGTGCGGCGTGGGCGGCGACGCGTGACGGAAAAATTCTGCCGCTCAAGGAGATAGAGCGCCGCGTCGTGCCGACGATGAAGGGCGCGCAATATATCGGTTTCGATCTGGAATTGCCGAGCGGGGTCTATACGCTGAAGTTCCTGCGCGACGGCACGGTGATCTGGGTCGACGTCGATGGCCGCACCGGACAGGTAATCGGCCGGACCGGGCGCTGATTCAGCAACCCGACAGGTCAATTCCATCAGACGCGCTTCGGTGTTAACGCCGACGGCGGAACCCAAAGGGAGACAACATGCGCGTCCTGATCGTCGAAGACGAGCCGAACCTCGGCCAGCAGCTCAAGAGCACGCTGGAGGGAGCCGGCTATGCGATCGACCTCGCCACCGATGGCGAGGAGGGGCATTTCCTCGGCTCGACCGAAAGCTATGATGCGATCGTGCTCGATCTGGGCCTGCCGGAGATCGACGGGCTGACCGTGCTCGATCGCTGGCGCAAGGAGGGCAAGACGACCCCCGTGCTGGTGCTCACCGCGCGCGACAGCTGGTCCGACAAGGTGGCCGGGCTGGATGCGGGGGCGGACGATTATGTCGCCAAGCCGTTCCAGACCGAGGAGCTGATCGCCCGCCTGCGCGCGCTGATCCGCCGCGCATCCGGCAATGCCTCGTCCGAGCTGACCGCCGGCGATGTCCGTCTCGATACCCGTTCGGGCAAGGTGACCCGTGCCGGCGAGCCGGTGAAGTTGACCGCGCAGGAATATAAATTGCTGAGCTATCTGCTCCATCACAAGGGCAAGGTGGTGAGCCGTACCGAGCTGATCGAACATATTTACGATCAGGATTTCGATCGTGATTCCAATACGATCGAGGTGTTCGTCACGCGCATCCGCAAGAAGCTGGGGCAGGACGTGATCACCACGATTCGCGGGCTGGGCTACAGTCTGGAAGATCCGGCCGGCTGAGCCATCGCCGATGACCGCCGCGATACAGGACAATACGCGGCCGATCCGCCGGATCGGATCGCTTTCGCGGCGGATGATCCTGATCGCGGCGGCGTGGATTCTGCTGCTGCTCGCGGGCGGCGGGCTGGCGCTCGATCGCGTGCTGGTCAGCGCCGTTACGCGGAATTTCGACGATCAGCTCGAATATGTCCTCCAATCGCTGCTGGTTTCGGCCGAAATCGGCCCCGACGGCGAAGTGATCTTCAACCGCGAACCCGCCGATCAGCGCTTTCTGGAGCCCTATTCCGGGCTTTACTGGCAGGTTTCGGCACGCGGTCGCGAGCCGTTTCCCTCACGCTCGCTGTGGGATCGCCAGCTTTCCTATGGCGCGAACCATAATGATCGCAGCGTCCATATCTATGACAGCGATCAGTTCCACGACGAGAAATTGCGGGTGGTGGAGCGTGATGTGACGCTGCCGCGATCGCAGGTGCGCTGGCGATTCCAGGTGGCGCAAAGCCGCAGCGGGCTGGACGCCCAGATCGACGTGTTGCGACGCACGCTGATCCGCAGCTTCCTGTTGCTCGGGCTCGGCCTGATCGTGCTCGCGGCGCTCCAGACCTTTTACGGGCTGCTTCCGCTGCGCAAGCTGCGGCTGGAGATCGCCAAGCTGCGGGGCGGCAAGACCAACCGGGTTTCGGGCAATATGCCGATCGAAGTCGCGCCGCTGGTGGAAGAACTCAACGCGCTGGTGGCGCATAACGAGGTGCAGGCGGAAGAAGCGCGGCGCCATGCCGGCAACCTCGCCCATGCGCTCAAGACGCCGCTCACGGTAATCATGAACGCGGCCACCGCCAATTCGAATGACCTTTCCGAAACCGTGGTGCGCGAGGCGCGCACGATGCGGCGGCAGGTGGATCACCATCTCGCGCGCGCGCGCGCCGTCGGACGGCGCGGATCGGCGCACAGCCGGGCCAGGGTGTGGGAATCGATCGAATCGGTCGAGCGCGCGGTGCAGCGGCTCTATCCGCACGTCCGCATCGACATGGATGGCGAAAAGGAGCTGGTCGCTCATATCGAGCGGCAGGATCTCGACGAGATCATCGGCAATCTGGTGGAGAATGCCGCGAAATACGGCGGCGGCAGCGTGTTCGTGACGGTGACCGCGCATTCCGGCTTCGTCGAGGTTCTGGTGGAAGACGATGGCACCGGCATCCCGGAACAGGAGCGGGTGCGCATCTTCGATCGCGGCGCGCGGCTCGACACCGGCAAGCCGGGCACCGGGCTTGGCCTAGCGATCGTGCGCGACGTGGCCGAAATCTACGAAGGCACCGTGCGGCTGGAGGAGAGCGAGGATCTCGGCGGCCTGCTCGTGCGGCTGCGGCTGCCAATGGCCCAATGATTACCACGCGTTAACGCATCCACGGCCCGGCGTTAATATTTCGGAAGCCATCATCGGTTACGAAGACCGGCATGGGACGCGAAAGATTATCCGCCGTGTTCGGCGTCGGTGTTCTCTATTTCGCGCTGGCCGCCGCGACTATCTGGCTCGTCAGCGATCGTAACGAGGTGCCGCCGATCTGGCCGGCGAATGCGGTGTTGCTCGCGCTGCTGCTGCAACCGAAACGCACCGTGTGGATCGACGTGCTGTTCGCCGCCGTGATCGGCAACATGCTGGCTAATGTCCTCGCGCGCGGCGCGTTTGTCGCGCCGGTTTTCTATGGGATGGTCGATGTTACCGAGGTGACGATTGCAGCCTATGCGCTGCGTCGCTCGATCGGCGTCGGCGAGGTGCTGGGCGCGCCGGAGAACCTTGGGCGCTTCATCCTTTGGGCGGGCGGCGTGGCCCCCGCGGTCGGCGGGCTGGGCGGGGCCCTCATCGGATGGATCTGGCTCGGCCAGGATTTCGCCGCCGGTCTGCGCAAATGCTATTTCAGCGATGCGCTGGGACTATTGGTTTTCACCCCGTTCTTCACATCGCTTCTGGCGGGGGATTATCGCCGCTCGATCATTGGCCGCAAGACGCGCGAATATGTCGAGGCGATCGGGATCATCCTGCTGGTGACCGCGACGTCGATCGTGATCTTCGGCATCGCGCATCGCCCGGCGGCGTTCGTGCTGTTCGCGCCGCTGATGCTCGCGACCTTCCGGCTTGGGCGGCTCGGCACGCAATTCGTGGTGCTGATCGTTGCGATCGCGGGCGCGGTGGGGGTGTTTCGACTGGATTCGGCCTTCTCGATCTATGGGGAGCAGCCGGAGGTGCGGCTGCATCTCATGCAATTCTTCCTCGCGGTGGTGCTGCTCACCTGTCTGCCGGTTGCGGCCAGCCTTTCGGCGCGCGCGCGGCTGACCGCGCAGCTCGCCGAGAGCGAACGGCGGCTGCGTGAGCGAGAGCGCGATCTGCTGCGGCTGGCGGCGACCGATTCGCTGACCGGGTTGCTCAACCGCGGCGCGCTCAACGAGCGGATCGGCAAGATCCATCGCGAAGGGCAGATGGCGGTCGCGGTGCTCGATCTCGATCGCTTCAAGGAGGTCAACGATCGGTTCGGCCACGACGTCGGCGATCTCGCGCTCGTACATTTCGCGCGGGTGATCGAAGGCGGCGTGCGGCAAGGCGATGTCGTCGCGCGGGTCGGCGGCGACGAATTCATGATCTTCTTCCCGGCGACTGGCCAGGCCGATGCCGGCACGATCTGCGACCGGCTTGCCGCCACGCTGCGCGAAAAGCGGATGGCGATCGACGCCGACACGCTTTTCACGCTGGGGATGAGCTGTGGCGTTGCGGAGCGCCGTGAGGGCGAAACGATCGAGGCGGTGATCAAGCGTGCCGATCAGGCGCTCTATGCGGCGAAGGCGGCGGGGCGTTCGCGGGTGTTGCGCGCGGCCTAAGCCGGTTCGAGCGCCCGCATCGCCTCTGCCGCGATCGCGAAGGAGCGTTTGCGCGCCTCGTGATCGTACATCATGCTCGTCAGCATCACCTCGTCCACGCCGGTGCGCCTGACGAAGCCGGCGATGCCGCGCGCGATCTCCTCACGCGTGCCGATCGCGGTGCATTGCAGGACATGGTTGAGGATCGCGGCGTGCTGCGGCGGCAGGCTAGCGCGATAGCCGGGGACGGGCGGCTGGAGCTGGCGCGGGTTGCCGGTGCGCAGCGCGACGAACGCCTGCTGCTGCGAACTGGCCAGAAGCTCCGCTTCCTCCTGCGTGTCGGCGGCGAAGACGTTGAACCCGGCCATCGCATAGGGCTTTTCGAGTTGCGCTGACGGGCGGAAATCGCGGCGGTACACCTCCAGCGCCTGATCGAGCGCATCGGGCGCGAAATGCGAGGCGAAGGCATAAGGCAGGCCAAGGATCGCGGCGAGCTGCGCTCCGAACAGGCTGGAGCCGAGAATCCACAGATCGGGCCGTGCGCCCGCCCCGGGCGTGGCGGTGATGCCGGTGCGCCCGTCGTCCGCGAAATAGCTTTGCAGCTCGACGACATCATTGGGGAAGGCGTTGGGATCGGTTTCGAGCGTCCGCCGCATCGCGCGGGCGACGCGCTGGTCCGACCCGGGGGCGCGACCGAGGCCAAGGTCGATACGACCGGGAAACAGCGCGTCGAGCGTGCCGAACTGTTCCGCGATCTGGAGCGGGGCGTGGTTCGGCAACATGATCCCGCCCGCGCCGACGCGGATCGTATCGGTCGCCTGCCCGACATGCGCGATCACCACCGCCGTCGCGGCCGAGGCGATGCCGGGCATGCCGTGATGCTCCGCCACCCAATATCGGCTGTAGCCCATGCGTTCGGCATGGCGCGCGAGATCGGCGGCATTGGCGAGCGATTGGGCGACATTGCCACCCTCCACCACGGGGACGAGATCGAGCAGGGAATATGCGGTCATGGCACGGGATGTGGCGTGATAAGTTGCGATCCGCAACCTCCCCATGCCGCATCCATATCGGGGATCGCGGCGTTGTCCTCGACGGGATTGCCTCCTAAAGCCCCGCCATGCATCCGACGCTCGCCCCGATCCGCAACTGGATCTTCGATCTCGACAACACGCTCTATCCGGCGAGCGCGGACCTGTTCGCGCTGATCGACGCGAAGATCGGGGCCTATGTCGCCGATCTGCTCGGGCTCGATCCGATCGAGGCGCGACGCGTGCAGAAAGGCTATTTTCTCGGCCACGGCACCACGCTCGCGGGGCTGATGGCGGAACATCAGGTCGATCCGCACCATTATCTCGATTTCGTCCACGACATCGAAATGGACGTGCTGGAGCACAACGCGCCGCTCGCCGCCGCGATCGCGAAGCTGCCGGGGCGCAAGATCGTCTTCACCAACGGCGACGCGCCTTATGCCCGCCGCGTGCTCGATCGGCTGGGTCTGGGCGCCACGTTCGAAGCGGTGCACGACGTTCACGCGATGGATCTGGTGCCGAAGCCGGCGCCCTCGGCCTATGCCGGGCTGTGCGCCGCGTTCGATCTCGATCCGACGCAAACCCTGTTCGCCGACGACATGGCGCGAAATCTCGCGCCCGCCAAGGCGATCGGCATGACCACCGTGTGGGTGGATAACGGATCGGAGCAGGCGGCCGATGCCGACCGGAGCTTCATCGATTACACGACCCACGACCTGACGCACTGGCTTGAAGGAATTTTATGAGCGACATCACCGGGCTTGAACAGACGATCGACGCAGCGTGGGAAAACCGCGCGGAGATCGGCCTCGCCACCGCCGGCGAGGTGCGCAGCGCGGTCGATCGGGCGCTGGCGCTGCTCGATGCGGGCGCCGCGCGGGTGGCGGAGCCGGATGGCAATGGCGGCTGGCGTGTCAATCAGTGGCTGAAGAAGGCTGTGCTGCTGTCGTTCCGCCTCAACGACAATGCGCTGATCGATAACGGCCCCGGCGCGGGCCATTGGTTCGACAAGGTGCCTTCGAAATTCTCCGGCTGGACCGAGGCCGAGTTCCGCGAAGCGGGCTTCCGCGCGGTGCCGGGCAGCGTGGCGCGGCGCGGCGCGTTCATCGGCAAGGGCGCGATCCTGATGCCGAGCTTCGTCAACATCGGCGCCTATGTGGGTGAAGGCACGATGGTCGACACCTGGGCAACGGTCGGCAGCTGCGCGCAGATCGGCAAGAACGTCCATCTGTCCGGCGGCGTCGGCATCGGTGGCGTGCTGGAGCCGTTGCAGGCCGATCCTGTCATCATCGGCGACGGCGCGTTCATCGGCGCCCGCGCCGAAGTGGCGGAGGGCGTGCGCGTCGGCGAGGGCGCGGTGCTCTCGATGGGCGTCTATCTCGGTGCGTCGACCAAGATCATCGACCGCGCGACCGGCGAAGTTTTCCGGGGCGAAGTGCCGCCTTATTCGGTGGTCGTGCCGGGATCGACCGGCAGCAATCCGGGGCTTTATTGCGCGGTGATCGTAAAGCGCGTCGATGCGCAGACGCGATCGAAGACCAGCATCAACGAGCTGCTGCGCGACTGAGCCGGGCGGCGGGGGCGAAACCCCGCCGCATCGTCACCCCCGCGCAAAAGCGGGGGCGATTGGTTGAATTAACGAGCGTTCGGCGCCAATATCGGCGCCCCGAATAAGGAGTGACCACCGTGTACCATCGGATGAACAATGCCAGCCGCTTTGTCTCTTCCGTCTGCACGGTGCCTTATGCCTCCCTTCGTTACGCTCGATTCCATTTCCGCCGCCACGCCTGAACGGCAGCGGCTTTTCGACAATCTGACCCTTTCGCTCGGCGCTGAACGCGTCGGGCTGGTCGGGCGCAACGGCGCCGGCAAATCGACATTGCTGCGGATCGTGTCTGGCGAGGCCGAGCCGGCTGCGGGCACGGTTGCGCGCGCGGGCACGGTCGGCACCCTGGCGCAGGACTGGGATGCCACCGCGACGATCGCCGAAGCGCTGGGCGTTGCCGACGCGCTGGCGGTGCTGGCGCGCTTGCTTGCGGGGGAGGGCGCGGCGGCGGATTTCGACGCGGCGGACTGGGAGCTTGAGGCGCGCGTGGCGGCGGCGCTGGCAGGGGTCGGCTTGCCCGAGGTGGCGCTTGATCGGGCGATCGGCTCGCTGAGCGGTGGGGAACGGACCCGCATCGGCCTCGCAAGGCTGGCGATCGCCGGGCCGGACGTGCTGCTGCTCGACGAACCGACCAATAATATGGACGCGGCCGGCCGCGCCGCGGTGACGGCGCTGATTTCCGGCTGGCGTGGCGGGATGCTCGTCGCGAGCCATGATCGTGATCTGCTGGAAACGATGGACCGGATCGTGGAACTCACCCCGATCGGCATCCGCGTCACCGGCGGCGGATGGAGCGCGTTCGTCGCCGCGCGCGATACCGAGCGCGCGCGCGCCGCCGCCGATCTGGAACGCGGCGAGACGCGGTTGCGCGATGCGAAGCGCGATGCGCAGCGCCGCCGCGAGGGGCAGGAGCGGCGCGACAAGGCCGGCCGGGCATTCGCCGCGAGCGGTTCGGCGCCGCGCATCCTGCTTGGCGGCATGGCGTCGCGCGCCGAGAACAGCGCAGGGCGCGGGCAGCGCGTGAGCGAGCGGCTGGTGGCGGATGCGGCGACGCAGGCGGATGCGGCGCGCGCGCAGGTGGAGGTGCTCACCCCGCTGACGATCGCGCTGCCGCGCAGCGGCGTCCCCGCCAATGCCGACGTTCTGATGCTGGACGAGGTTGCGGTTCGCGCGCTCGGGCCATGGTCGCTCGCGCTACGCGGGCCGGAGCGTGTGGCGATCGCGGGAGCGAATGGCGCGGGCAAGACGACGCTGCTCAGGATCGCCGCCGGGGCGATCGCGCCGGACAGCGGCAAGGCGCGACGGACCGAGCGGCTGGTGATGCTCGATCAGCATGTCTCGCTGCTCGATCCCGAGGCTACGGTGCTGGGCAACCTGCGCCGGCTCAATCCGGGGCTCGACGAACAGGCGGCATATGCGGTCTGCGCGCGCTTCGCCTTTCGCAATCGAGACGCGTTGAAGCCAGCCGGGGTGCTGTCAGGCGGGGAGCGGCTGCGCGCCGGTCTCGCCTGCGCGCTCGCGGGGGAACGTCCGCCGTGGCTGCTGCTGCTCGACGAGCCGACCAATCACCTGGACATGGAGTCGATCGAAATATTGGAGCGGGCGCTCGCCGAGTTCGACGGCGCGTTGCTGGTGGTAAGCCATGATCCGGCGTTCCTGCGGGCGATCGGCATCGGGCGCGAGCTGCGCATCGAGCAATCACCGTCTCGACAATGACACCCGCGCCTCCTATCCGCGCGTAAAGTCTCAGGGGAATTCCATGCCCAAAGCCAGTCAGGTTCTCGATCGCGTCCTCGTGCTCGAAATGGTTCGCGTCACCGAAGCCGCCGCGATCGGCGCCTCCACGCTCGTCGGGCGTGGGGATGAGAAGGCCGCCGATGCCGCCGCCGTGGAGGCGATGCGCGAGGCGCTCAACAGCCTCGACATGGACGGCACCGTCGTGATCGGCGAGGGCGAGCGCGACGAGGCGCCGATGCTGTTCATCGGCGAGAAGGTCGGCACCGGCAACGGCCCGAAGATCGATATCGCGCTCGATCCGCTGGAAGGCACGACGATCTGCGCCAAATCCGGCCCCAACAGCCTTGCCGTGCTGGCGATCGCGGAAGCCGGCGGCCTGCTCAACGCACCCGATGTTTACATGGACAAGCTGGCAATCGGGCCGGGCTATCCCGAGGGCGTGCTCGATCTCGACAAGACGCCGACCGAGAACATCAAGGCGATCGCCGCCGCCAAGGGCGTCGAGCCGCATGAGATTATGGCCTGCGTGCTCGATCGTCCGCGCCACGAGAAGCTGATCGCCGAACTGCGCTCGATCGGCTGCGGCGTGGTGCTGATCGGCGATGGCGACGTGGCGGGCGTGATCGCCACCACGGATCCGGACACGACGATCGACGTCTATATGGGATCGGGCGGCGCGCCGGAGGGCGTGCTGGCCTGTGCCGCGCTGCGCTGCGTCGGTGGGCAGTTCAAGGGCCGCCTGCTGTTCCGCAACGACGACGAGCGCGCCCGCGCCCGCAAATGGGGCATCACCGATCTCGATCGTCAGTATGATCTCAAGGATCTGGCGAAGGGCGATTGCATCTTCGCCGCGACCGGCGTGACCGATGGTTCGCTGCTGGAAGGCGTGAAGCGCCGTGGCAACCACATGACCACCGAGAGCGTGGTGATGCGCGCCTCTTCCGGCACGGTACGCTGGGTGAAGGGCGAACATCGCATCGAGCGGTGAGATGATCGCGGCGCTGCTGCTCGCCGCGCTGCTGGCGATGAGCTGGTATGTGCGGCGACGGCTGGCGCTGAATTTCGGGCACGGGCGTTCGGGCGCCTATCTGGCGGTGGCGCTGCGGCAGATCGGCGGTTTCGCCGCGCCCGCGCTGATCGCGTTGACACTGGCGGGCGAGTGGCGCGCGCTCCGCCGGATGCCCGAGAGTTTCGCACGTCTGGCCGAGACCTACGGCATCGCGGGGTGGGTCGTACCGGGTGATGGCTGGACGCTGCTGATCGGCGCGGTCGGCGGCAGTGCGCTCGGCGCGGGAATCGCCTTTATCCAATGGCGCCGTCGCGGCAGCCGTGGGCCGATGTTCGGCGAACTCGGCTGGCTGCTCCCACGCGATCGAGCCGATCTTGGCTGGGGGCTATTGCTCTCGCTTGTCGCCGGCGTGGCGGAGGAAGTGTTCTTTCGCCTCGCGGTGCCGCTGCTCGTCGCGCTGGCGACGGGGAGCGCGCTTGCCGGTTTCATCCTTTCCGCGCTGATGTTTGCCGCGGCGCACCGCTATCAGGGAATGGCCGGGGTGATCGCGACGGGGGCGATGGGCATCGTCTTCACCGCCCTCTATCTGACGACCGGGGCACTGTGGCTCGCGATCGCCGCGCACATCGTGGTCGATCTCAACAGCCTGGTGATCCGGCCCGCGATCACCGGCGCATGGAGGGCTTGAGAAAAATCATTCGTAAGCTAAGGAGTGTGACAAGCTGCCAGCGTTGATCGCGGACCGCGTGGGATAGGAAAACGATGATCGATCTCGAAGCCATCCAGTGCCTTTCGGACATTCCTGCCGCGCAGGCCAATGCGCGCGGCGATCAGGTGGCGGTGCTGTTCGAAGGCCGGCCGACGAGCTTCGCCGAGTTGAACACGCAAACCGACGCGGTGGCCCGCGCGCTGATCGCGGGCGGCGCGACCCCGGGTGACCGGATCGCGGTGCTTACCAAGAATCATCCGCGATGGTTTCCCGTGTTCTTCGGATCGGGCCGGGCGCGCACCTGCCTCGTGCCGGTCAACTGGCGGCTTTCGGTTCCCGAGGCGACGTTCATCCTGTCTGACTGCGCGCCGACGCATTTGTTCGTCGGCGAGGATTTCTTCGCCGAGGCGCTGGAGACGGTGGCGGGGATGGAGCGCCGCCCGCAATTGATCGCGCTTTATGGCGAGCATCCCGATTTCGTCTCGTTCGAAGCGTGGCTGGCGCGCGGGGCGGAGACGGCGGTGGCCGAACGGCCGTCGCTGGATGACGATGTGCTCCAGCTCTACACCAGCGGCACGACCGGGCGACCGAAGGGCGTGGTGCTCACCAACCGCAACTATCGCCGCTTCATGGAAATGGCCGAGCAGGTCGACGGCTTCGCTTATGAGGCGGGGCGCACGATGATGGTCGTCATGCCGCTGTTCCACGTGGCCGGGGCCAATCTGGGCTTTTCCGGGCTGGCCCAGGGTTGCCGCATCGTGCTGGTCAAGGATTTCGTGGCCGCCGACGCGATCGGGATCATGCTGGAGCACGAGGTGAGCTATGCGTTCCTCGCGCCCGCGATCATCCTGATGTTGTTGCAGGCGCCTGAGATCGCGGGCCGAACCTTCCCGCAATTGCGCAACATCGCTTATGGCGCCTCGCCGATATCGGAGGATGTGCTGGCGCGGGCGCAGGCCGTGTTCGGCTGCGATTTCGTGCAATTCTACGGCATGACCGAATCCGCCGGCTCGGGTTCCTATCTCTCGCCATCGGCGCATCGCGCGGGCGGATTGCTCAAATCATGCGGCAAGCCATGGCCGGGCGTGGAAATGGCGATCGTCGATGCCGATGGAAACGCGCTGCCGGCGGGCGGGATCGGCGAGATCGTCATCCGTGGCGATATCGTCATGAAAGGTTATTGGAACCGGGCGGAGGCGACAGCAGAGGCGCTGGCCGGCGGCTGGCTCCACACCGGCGACGCGGGTTATATGGACGCGGATGGGCATTTCTTCGTCCATGACCGCATGAAGGACATGATCGTTTCGGGCGGTGAGAACGTCTATCCCGCCGAGGTGGAGAATGCGATCGCCGGTTGCCCCGGCGTGGCCGATGTCGCGGTGATCGGCGTGCCTGACGAGAAATGGGGCGAAGCGGTGAAGGCGCTGATCGTCGCGGACGGCGAGGCGCCGACTCCGGAAGCCGTGATCGCCTGGGCGAAGGCGCGGATCGCGCCATATAAGGCGCCAAAGACGGTCGATATCGTTGAAGCGCTGCCCCGTAACCCTTCCGGAAAGGTGCTGCGGCGCGAATTGCGCGCGCAATATTGGGCGGGGCGCGATCGCGCGGTCGGATAGGGAGGGGCGCCGAACAGCGCCCACCCGACGTCAGCTGCGCAATTGTTCGTGGTGGCGGATCACCTCGTCGATGATGAAACGCAGGAATTTCTCGCTGAACTCAGGGTCCAGCTCCGCTTCCTCCGCCAACTGACGCAGCCGCGCGATCTGCGCCTCCTCCCGGCCGGGATCGGCCGGGGGCAGCCCGGCGGTCGCCTTGTGCCGGCCGACCGCCTGGGTGACCTTGAAGCGTTCGGCGAGCAGGCAGACGAGCGCCGCATCGATATTGTCGATGCTCTTGCGATAACCCTTCAGCACGTCGTCCGGCATCATGCCTCCTCAATCGGTCACTCGCGCGCCTTTTGCGTGGCGCCGGCCCCGCGCGCAAGGCTTGTGGAGTTGGCTTGGGCAAATCACCCATATTGCCTTTTCGGGCCCTTGGCCTAGAGCCGGACACCAAATGAGTGCCACTATTCACCGTCTGGCCGACCGGGCCCCTTCGCTCGAACCGATGATCGAACTGGTCGCGGGCGATATGAACCTCGTCAACGCCGCGATCCTCGATCGCATGCAATCTCAGATACCGCTGATTCCCGAGCTGGCCGGCCATCTGATCGCGGGCGGTGGCAAGCGCATGCGCCCGATGCTGACGCTCGCGAGTGCGCGGCTGCTCGGCTATATGGGCACGCGGCATCACCGGCTCGCGGCGGCGGTGGAGTTCATCCACACCGCGACGTTGCTGCACGACGATGTGGTCGATGGATCGGACCTGCGGCGCGGCAAGCGCACCGCGAACCTGATCTGGGGCAATCCCGCCAGCGTGCTGGTCGGTGATTTCCTGTTCAGCCGCAGCTTTGAACTGATGGTGGAAGACGGCAGCCTCAAGGTGCTGAAAATCCTATCCAATGCCAGCGCGGTGATCGCGGAGGGCGAGGTGAACCAGCTTACCGCCGCGCGGCGGATCGATCTGGGCGAGGAGCGTTATCTTGACATCATCAATGCCAAGACGGCCGCGCTGTTCGCCGCAGCCTGCCGCATCTCCGCCGTCGTGGCGGAGCGGCCGGAAGAGGAGGAGGCCGCGCTCGACGCTTATGGCCGCAACCTCGGCATCGCGTTCCAGCTTGTCGATGATGCGATCGATTATGTTTCCGACGCGGGCACGATGGGCAAGGACGCGGGCGACGATTTCCGCGAGGGCAAAATGACGCTGCCGGTGATCCTCGCTTATGCGCGCGGATCGGAAACCGACCGCAAGTTCTGGAAGGACGCGATCGAGGGCCGCCGCGACAGCGACGAGGATTTCCTCCACGCGGTCGAACTGGTCCGCACCACCCGCGCGGTGGACGATACGCTGGCACGCGCGCGTCATTACGGCCAGCGCGCGATCGACGCGCTCGGCCCGTTCGCATCGGGCAAGGCCAAGGAAGCGATGGTCGAGGCGGTCGAGTTCGCGATCGCGCGGGCTTATTGAAGCGGCGGTTTCGCGCGGTTGCGGCCATGAAACCGGCGCTATAAAGCGCGGGCCATGGCCAAAGCCGATCGCCTTGCGCAGCTGGATGTCCGTCGTTCGGAACTTGAAGCGGAATATACTGCCGCGCTTGTCGATGCACTGCGGGTTACGGCTGCGGGAAAATGGGGCCTGTTCGATCATAACCGTGATCGCACGGCGCGCGCTGCCGTCGCTCCGACTATCGAGAATCTGAACGAAATTGGTCAGGCGATAGACGGGGCGAGAGCGAAACTCGCGATGCCCCCGTTTGAACTGCAGCAGCAATTCCTCGCATCACGCGGCCCGGTTGGCCCGGAAGCTGTGGGCGAACCAAAACAGGCGCGGGCGTGGCTTGAGCGTCTGGCGGCGGCCGCAGGGGACAATGGCGGCTAAGACGCCCCGACAAACATCCACGGCCCACGCTACCCGACCTTAACCCCGCTGGGCTAAGGGATCGCGTGATGTTGCGCGTGCTGACCCTTTCCTCGCTGTTCCCGGATGCGTCGCGGCCCAATTTCGGGGTGTTTGTCGAGCGGCAGACGCTGGGGCTGGCCGCGCATCCGGATGTGGCGCTGACGGTGGTCGCGCCGGTCGGATTGCCGCCATGGCCGCTTGATCGCCATCCGCATTATCACGCGCTCGCGGCACTCCCGGCGCGGGAGCAATGGAAGGGCGTGGAGGTGCTGCGGCCGCGCTTCACCGTGCTCCCAGGCACCGGCGGGCGGTTTCACGCAAATGCGATGCGGCGCGCGGTGCGACAGGCGATCGGAGCGCGCGCGTTCGATGTGATCGACGCGTCGTTCTTCTTCCCGGATGGGCCGGCGGCGGTGGCGCTCGCGCGGGAGCTTGGCGTGCCGGTGTCGATCAAGGCGCGCGGGGCGGATATCCATCACTGGGGGCATGCACCGGGGACGGCGCGACAGGTGCGCGCGGCGGGGCTGGCCGCGGATGGCCTGCTCGCGGTGTCGCAGGCGATGGTCGGCGACATGGCGGGGATCGGCATTCCGGCGGAAAAGGTGCGGGTGCACCACACCGGGGTCGATCTCGCGCGGTTCGCGCCGGTCGATCGCGCGGCAGCGAAAGCGGCGCTGGGTGTCAGCGGCGCGCTCGTCGTGTCGGTCGGCGCGCTGATCCCGCGCAAGGGGCACGATATCGTGATCGACGCGGTGGCGCGACTCGACGGCGTGAGCTTGCTGATCGCTGGCGAGGGCGCGGCGCGCGCGGCGCTTGAAACGCAGATCGCGCGAGCAGGGCTGGGGGATCGCGTGCGGTTGCTCGGATCGGTGCCACATGGCGATCTGCCCGCGTTGATCGCGGCGGCGGATGTGATGGCGCTGGCCTCGGCGTCCGAAGGGCTGGCGAATGCCTGGGTCGAGGCGCTCGCCTGCGGCACCCCGATCGTGATTTCCCCCGCGGGCGGCGCCCACGAAGTGGTGACCGCGCCCCCAGCCGGACAGGTGGTGCCGCGCGAGGCGGGGGCGTTCGCTGCGGCGATCGGGGAATTGCTTGCTGTGCCGCCATCGCTCGAGGCGGTGCGTGCGCACGCGCTGCGCTTTACGTGGGAGGCGAATACGGCGGCGCTCTATGCGCATCTCGCGGGATTGGTCGCGGCGCGTCAGTCCAGCGGATAGAGCGCGGCGGCGATTTGCCGCCCTTCGCCACGCAAAACGCCCCAGGTGCGGGCGGCGGCGCGGCTGTCCATCGGCTCGATACCGATCCCGCGCTCCTCCAGCCATGTCACCAGCGCGCGCGGCGGCCGCGAGAGATCGTCGCCGGTGCCGAGCAGGATGAACTCCGGCGCGACGGCGACGAGCGGGGCGAGATCGTCGGCAGTGAGATCCGCAAGCGGCGGCGGAGACCATGCGGCGACCGAATCCACCGTCATCATCAGCGCGGGGAAAGTGCCGTCATCGGTGCGAAACCCCGCCGGGCCGATCCCCTTGATGATCGGCCCGGCGGCATCGCGCGTACGTTCCAGCTTCACCCTTCGCGCGGACCGACGCGCTCGGCGCGGTCATTGGCGCCCGGCGAGGCGGCCGGCGGCTCGGCACGCAGGCCGAGCGTGATGAGCAGCGAGGAGGAAACGTAGATCGACGAATAGGTGCCGACCACGATGCCGAGGATCATCGCCGCGGTGAACCCGCGCAGCACGTGGCCACCGAGGAAGAGCAGCGCAAACAACGCCAGAAGGATCGTCACGGAGGTCATCACCGTACGCGGCAGCGTTTCGTTCACCGACAGGTTGATGATCTCGCGCATATCCATCTTGCGATAACGACGCATATTTTCGCGGATGCGATCGTCGATCACGATCTTGTCGTTGATCGAATAGCCGACAATCGTCAGCACCGCCGCGACGATATTGAGATCGAACTCGAACTGCGTCAGCGCGAAAAAGCCAAGCGTCATCAGCAGATCGTGGACGATCGCCACGACGGTGGAGATGCCGAACTGCCATTCGAAGCGGAAGATCGCGAACAGGCCGATGCCGAGAATCGCGAGCACCACCGCCAGCACGCCATTGCGGATCAGCTCGCCCGAAACCTTGCCGGAAACGGTGGAATAGCGGCTGAACGTCGCGCCGGGGAAGTTCTGCGCCAGCGCGGTTTCCACCTTTTTGACGACGGCGTTGGTCGCGCCCTCATCGGCGCCCTGCTGCGCGGGCAGGCGGATCGTGATCGTCCGGGGATCGCCGAACTGCTGGAGCGACGCATCGCCCACGCCCTGCGCATCGACGACCTTGCGGACCTTATCGAGATCGGGCGTGGTCGCGAACTTTTCCTCGATCATCAGGCCGCCTTCGAAATCCACGCCGAAATTGAGGCCGTGGTAGAAGGTGAGGCCGACCGCGAGGATCGACAGGAACAGGGTGAGGCCGAACGCCCAGCCGCGCAGGCGGACGAAATCGATGTTCGTATCGTCGGGGACGAGCTTAAGGAGTTTCATCGTATCGCTCGCCTCAGATATTGATCGTCTTGGGCTTAGCGCGGCGAAGCCACTGCGCCACAAGCATCCGGGTGAAGGTGACGGCAGTGAACACCGAGGTGACGATGCCGATCAGCAACACCACCGCGAAGCCCTTCACCGGCCCCGAACCCAGCACGAACATGATAACGCCGGAGATGGCATGGGTCATGTTCGCCTCGAAGATCGTTCGGCTCGCCTCCTTATAGCCCAATTCCACCGCCTGCACGATGTTGCGCCCGCGATGTCGTTCCTCACGGATACGCTCGTTGATCAGCACGTTGGCGTCCACCGCGGTGCCGATCGTCAGCACGAAGCCGGCGATGCCGGGCAGGGTGAGCGTGCCGCCGATCAGCGCGAGCACGCCGACGATGACGAACACGTTGATGATAACGGCGAGGTTCGCATAGATGCCGAAGCGGCCGTAGGTGACGAACATGAACGCCACGACCAGCGCGACGGCGACGGCGGAGGCAAGGATGCCGGCCCGGATCGAATCCGCGCCGAGATCAGGCCCGACGGTCGATTCCTCGACCACCTTCAGCGCCACCGGCAGCTTGCCCGAACGCAAGGCGATCGCGAGCTGGTTGGCGCTGTCGACGGTGAAGCTGCCCGAGATCGAGGCGCGCCCGCCCATGATCGGCTCGTTGATGTTCGGAGCCGAGATCACGCTGTTATCGAGGATGATCGCGAATGGCTTGTTGACGTTATCCTGCGTCACCTTGGCGAAACGACGGCCGCCCTGGCTATCGAAGGTGATCGCAACCTGCGGCTCGTTGGTCTGCGGCGAGAATTCCTGCCGCGCGTCCGTCAGCATGTCGCCGGTGATGATCGCGGAACGCTTCACCGCGATAAACGGCACGCCGCTGGGATTGTTCGGATAGGGCAGGATCTGGCTGCCGATCGGCGCCTGCTTGTTGCGAAGCTGATCCGGCGTCGCGGTCGGATCGACCAGCTTGAATTCCAGCTTGGCGGTCTTGCCGAGCAGATCCTTCAGCGCCTGCGGGTTCTGCAAGCCCGGTACCTGCACGACGATACGGCTGGTGCCCTGACGGATGATCGTCGGTTCACGCGTGCCAAGCTCGTCGATACGACGGCGAACCACTTCGGTCGCGTCGCCCATCGCACGATCGACCGCCTGGTTCAGCCCGGCCGTCGTGGGGGTGAGGACGAAGCGGCTGGTATCCACCACCGCAATGTCCCATTCGCGCTGGCCCGTCATGCCCGCGCCGCCGCCGGTGATCGACAGCAGCCGCTCGCGCGCCGCATCGACCTGCGTCGGATCGCGCAGCAGGAAGGAAAGCCGCCCCTCGCGCGTCGAGATATCGCCGATCTCGATCTGCGGGTTCTGGCGGCGCATTTCCGTCTGCACCTGTTCGCGCATCTGCTCCAGCCGGCTCGACTGGAGATCGTTCACGTCCGCTTCGAGCAGCAGATAGCTGCCGCCGGCGAGATCGAGCCCGAGGTTGATGCGCGGGTGCGGGAAGTGGCCCCATTGATCCGTCAGTCGCTGCGGGAGCAGGCTGGGAATCGCCAGCGCCACCAGCACGGCAAGCAGCCCCCAGATCGACAGGACCTTCCAGCGCGGGAAGTCCAGCATCTTAGTCGTTCGCCGGCTTGCCGCCGAGCGGAGTGACTTCCGCCAGCGTCGCCTTGACCACCCGAACGCGGGTGTTGGGCGCGATTTCGACCTCGACGACGGTGTCTTCCACCTTGGTCACCTTGCCGAGCAAACCGCCCGCCGTGACGACCGAATCGCCCTTCTTCACGCTGCCGACCGCGGTCTGAAGCGCCTTCATCCGCCGTTGTTGCGGACGGATCATCAGGAAATAGAAGACGATGAAAACGAGAAACAGCGGCGCGAGGCCAAGGAATCCGGCGATCCCGCTCTGCTGCGCGGCGCCCCCGGCCACCTGGGCGTAAGCTGGAGAAATGAGCATTTTACCCGTTCATTATAGTACGGCGGGCGAAAGACCCGCGCGGAAGCGTGCGGCGCTATCATCGTAACGATAGCGGCGCAACATGACGCGATGTTAAAGCAACGTGAGGGCGGAAACGCGCCGGCACGAAAACGGAGTGGATGATGACGATTCTGGTGATGGGAACGATTCGACTGGCTGCGGGTGAAGGCGCGAAAGCGGCGCAACTGCTCGCCGATCACGCGCAAACGGTGCGCGCGGAGGCAGGTTGCGACGAATATAGCTTCGCCTTCGATGCCGCCGATCCCGATCTGATCCGCGTTGCGGAACGCTGGGCGAGCGTGGAGGCGCTGGCGGCGCATGGTGCGGCGGAACATCAGAAGGCATTCGGCCGCGCGCTGCGTGCGCATTCGCCGCAGGAAATGGCGATCGACGCATGGGACGGGATGCATTGGCGCAAGTTGGTGTGAGGCGGCTTGCGTTGTCGCCGGAGCGCGCGTAGAGGCCGCCCTCCGGTCGGGGCGTAGCGCAGCCTGGTAGCGCATCACACTGGGGGTGTGGGGGTCGCAGGTTCGAATCCTGTCGCCCCGACCAATTTCATCAGCGATGAAGAGACGATCGCCGGTCCATCAGTGGCCGGCGACGTGATCGCGCGCGGCGCGTCGCCCAAATGCACCATGACCGATTTGTCATGGTGTGCCCACACCGCTTCAACCGCGCGTGCCGCATGGTCGGTGTGGATATGCAACATGCGCCGCCGCTCTCCTCCTCTGCCGATCGGCCACTGCCGGAGCATCCAGCGATGAACGGATTGCGCATGGCAGGCTGGGCGGCGATCGGGGCGGCGGCGCTAGGTGCGGGAGCTTTCGGGCTGCTCGCGGATGGGGTGCCGCACGCCGCCCCGCGCGGCGCGGTTGGCGGCGCGACCTATTCGCCGGTGATCAGCGCGAAACATCATGCACTGGTCGTCACCAGTCTGCGGACGGGCGGCGCGGAGGCCAATGCCGGGCTGAAGGTGGGCGATACCGTGAAGGCGATCAACGGCCATGCCGATGCCACGCTCGTCACGCTGCGCGCGGCCGAAGCGAGGCCGGTGCCCACCTTGCTGAAAGTGCAGCGAAATGGTGACGCGATCGATGTTACCTTGCTAAAGGAGGCGCCGGGAGGCGCGAATTGAGCAAGATCCTTTTGGTCGAAGATGACGATTCGACAGCCGATTATATCTCCAACGGATTGAGCGAGGCGGGCTTCGTCGTCGATCGCGTGGACAATGGCCGCGATGGCCTGTTCCAGGCGACCGACGGCGGATATGACTGCATCGTGCTCGATCGCATGCTGCCGGGGCTGGATGGCATGGCCGTGCTGGCAGCCGTCCGCGCGGCGGGGGTGTCGACGCCGGTACTGATCCTGTCCGCAATGAGCACGCCGGAGGATCGCGTCGCCGGGCTCACCTCCGGCTCGGACGATTATCTCACCAAGCCGTTCGTCTTCGCGGAGTTGCTCGCTCGCGTCCGCCTGCTGGTGCGGCGCGGGCAATCAAGCGGCAACGCGCCGGAGACCAAGCTGATCTGCGACGATCTGGAGATGGACCTGCTCGCGCATCGCGTGAAGCGCGCGGGCAAGCCGGTCGACCTCCAGCCACGCGAATTCCGGCTGCTCGAATATCTGTTGCGCCACGTCGATCAGGTGGTGACGCGCACGATGCTGCTCGAGGGTGTGTGGGATTATCATTTCGATCCGGGCACCAACGTGACGGACGTGCATATCAGCCGCCTGCGCAAGAAGATCGACGAGGGCTTCGCGCGGCCGCTGCTCCACACGGTGCGCGGCGCGGGTTATAAGCTGGGCGTCGAGCGATAAGGCTGCGGCTGCCCCGTTCCACGACCCTGCGCTTCGCGGCGCTGGTCTTCGGGCTGCAACTGGCGGGCGCGGCGATCACGCTGGGCACCGTGCGGGAAATCACGCGCGGGCAGATCACCGCCGCCGCCGGGGAAGCGGCGGAACGGGTGAGGCATGGGCTGCTCGAAACCTATCATCGCGGCGGTACGGCGGCGGCGAGGGCCGAGGTCTCGCGGATGGTGCGCGCGCGCGGAGCGCAACTCGTGCTGCTGCTGGTGGATCACGACGGCCGCTTCCTCGCCGGCAATGTCGCGGACTGGCCGCCGACCGTTGCCGCGGGAGGCGATCCGTCGACGATCGAGATTTTTCGCATCGATCGCGATCTTTCAGAGCGGATGCGGGTGATCGCGACACGATTGCCGGATGGCAGCCGGCTGCTGACCGGACACGTTATCGAAAGCGAACTCCGCTTCGCCCGCGCGATGGAGGAGGCGATGCTGCTGGCGATGGCAGTGGCGCTGATCTTCGCCGGGCTGGCGGGCGTGATCGCGGCGCGGATGATCGAGCGACGGCTGGGCCGCACGGTGGCGACCGCCGACGCGGTGGCGGCAGGCGACCTGACGCGCCGCGTGCCGCTGGGCGGCGGCAACGATGCGTTCGAGGCGCTGGCCGAGGCGGTCAACGCGATGCTCGATCGGATCGCGGCGCTGGTTGGCGAGCTGAAGGTGGCGACGGACGGACTGGCGCACGATCTCCGCGCGCCGCTCACCCGGCTGCGCGCGACATTGGAACGCGCGCTAGCCGCCGCACCGGACGAGGCGGGGCGCACGATGATCCTGCGCGCGATGGATGAGGGCGAGCGCCTGCTGGCGATGCTCGACACCGCCTTGCGCATCACGCGCGCGGAGGCGGGGCTGGGGCGCGAAGCTTTCGGTGAGGTGGATCTTGGGGTGATGCTCGGTGATCTGGCCGATATGTTCGGCCCGCTGGCGGAGGATCGCGGCAAGAGCATCACGGTCGATATCGCGCAGCCGATCGCGATCAATGCGAATCGCGAGATGCTGGGGCAGGCGCTCGCCAACCTGGTCGACAATGCGCTGAAATATGGCGCCGGCGCGATCACGTTGTCGGCGATCGCGCACGCGCATGAGGTGGCGATCAGTGTCGCCGACGAGGGGAACGGGATTCCGCCCGAGGCGCGCAATGACGCGCTCAAACGCTTCGGCCGGCTGGATGCGGCGCGGCATGAGGGTGGCGCGGGGCTAGGCCTGTCGCTGGTCGCGGCGGTGGCGCATCTGCATGGCGGCACGCTAACCCTGAGCGATAACGAGCCCGGCCTGATCGCGACGATGACGATCGCCGCCTAGAACCGATCGGGCATGCGCCCCACCCGCGCGAAGCGGGCGACGCGCATGCCGGCCGATCAGATGTTGGCGAGCATATGCTCGGCGGTGCTGACCTTGAATTCGCCCGGACCCTCGACGTTGAGCTGCTCGACGACGCCATCGTTGACGATCATCGAATAGCGCTGGCTGCGCTTGCCGAGCCCGAATTTCGAGCCATCCATGGTGAGGCCGATCGCTTCGGCGAAATCGCCATTGCCGTCCGCCAGCATCGTGATGTCGCCGGCATTGCTCGACTTTGCCCATGCGCCCATCACGAACGGATCGTTGACGGCGGTGCAGGCCACTTCGTCGATGCCCTTGCCGGTCAGTTCGTCGTGCTTATCGACAAAACCCGGCAGATGCTTGGCCGAGCAGGTCGGCGTGAAGGCGCCCGGCACCGCGAACAGCGCGACGCGGCGGCCCTTGAAATATTCTTCGCTGTCCACCGCCTCAGGCCCGTTGGCGGTCGCCTTGACGAGATTGGTCTTGGGCAGCTTGTCGCCGACGCTGATCGTCATCGTGGAATCTCCTGTCGCCGCGGAAACGCGGTGGCGGCTACGTCGCAAGCGCGTGCGTGATTTTCAAGCGTGGCCTGAGCCGATCTCGGTCGTTATGCTTGCGACAATGGAGTCTGCGAACTTTCTTGCCGGCCAATTTCTGCTGGCCATGCCCGGAATCGGCGATCCGCGCTTCGATCAGGCGGTGATCGCGGTTTGCGCCCATGATGACGAAGGCGCGATGGGAATCGACATCGGCGCGACGTTCGACGGCCTGACGTTGCATGACGTGCTGCGTCAGGTGGATATCGATCCGGGCGAGGCGCCCGACGTGCCGGTGCATCGCGGGGGCCCGGTCGAGACGCGGCGCGGCTTCGTGCTGCACAGCCGCGATTGGGGCGGGGCGGATACGGTCGACGTCGCGGGGCGCTGGGCCTTGTCGGGCACGCTCGACGCGTTGCGCGCGATCGCGGCGGGCAAGGGGCCGGCGCGATGGCTGGTCGCGCTGGGTTATGCCGGCTGGGGGCCGGGGCAGCTCGATGGAGAGATGACACGCCACGGCTGGTTGAACCTCGATGCGGGGGGTGAGGCGATCCTGTTCGACACGCCGGCCGATGCCCGCTGGGCGGACGGCTTTGCCAGCGTCGGCATCGATCCCCGCCTGCTCGCCAACGAAAGCGGGCACGCCTGATCGTTCGCGCCAAAGGCTCACATAAAGATATCTTTATATTTGCATCCGAACGCTCGCGCGGGTAAAGGCGCGCGCATGCCGGCCGGTGCGATGCGCCTTGGTCGACCCTATTTTTTCGGAGAATTCCGCCGTGGCTACCGTGCTCGATCGCCCGACCAGTGATTACGTCATCAAGGACATCAGCCTTGCCGATTTCGGTCGCAAGGAAATCGAGATCGCCGAAACCGAAATGCCCGGCCTGATGTCGCTGCGCGAGGAATTCGGTGCGTCGCAGCCGCTGAAGGGCGCGCGCATCACCGGCTCGCTGCACATGACGATCCAGACCGCGGTGCTGATCGAAACGCTGACCGCGCTGGGCGCCCACGTGCGCTGGGCGACCTGCAACATCTATTCGACGCAGGACCATGCCGCCGCCGCGATCGCCGCGGCCGGCATCCCGGTGTTCGCGGTGAAGGGCGAGAGCCTCGCGGAATATTGGGACTATGTCGGCTCGATCTTCGATTGGGATGACGGCAACGGCCAGACCGCCAACATCATCCTCGACGACGGCGGCGACGCGACGATGTTCGCGCTGTGGGGCGCGAAGCTGGAGCGCGGCGAGAGCTTCGGCGAGCCGGAGAATGCCGAGGAAATCGAATTCCAGCGCGCGCTGAAGGCGTTCATCGCCAAGAAGCCGGGTTATCTGACCGAGACGGTGAAGAACCTGAAGGGCGTTTCGGAAGAGACCACCACCGGCGTCCACCGCCTGTACGAGATCGCCAAGAAGGGCGAACTGCCGTTCCCGGCGATCAACGTGAACGATTCGGTCACCAAGTCGAAGTTCGACAACCTCTATGGTTGCAAGGAATCGCTGGTCGACGCGATCCGCCGCGCGACCGACGTGATGCTGGCCGGCAAGGTCGCCTGCGTCGCCGGCTTCGGCGATGTCGGCAAGGGCTCGGCACAGTCGCTGCGTAACGGCGGCGCGCGCGTGCTCGTCACCGAAGTCGATCCGATCTGCGCGTTGCAGGCCGCGATGGAAGGCTTCGAGGTCGTGACGATGGAAGAAGCGGTGACCCGCGCCGACATCTTCTGCACCGCGACCGGCAATGCCGACGTCATCACCGCCGATCACATGAAGGCGATGAAGCCGATGGCGATCGTCTGCAACATCGGGCATTTCGACAGCGAGATCCAGATCGCCGCGCTCAGCAACTATGAGTGGACCGAGGTGAAGCCGGGCACCGATTTGGTGAAGTTCCCGGACGGCAAGCAGATCATCGTGCTCGCCAAGGGCCGCCTCGTGAACCTCGGCTGCGCGACCGGCCATCCGTCGTTCGTGATGTCCTCGTCCTTCACCAACCAGACGCTCGCGCAGATCGAGCTTTGGACCAAGGGCGAGAATTACCAGAATCAGGTCTATGTCCTGCCCAAGCACCTCGACGAAAAGGTCGCGGCGCTGCACCTGGAGAAGCTGGGCGTGAAGCTCAGCAAGCTCAGCCAAAAGCAGGCGGATTACATCGGCGTGAAGGTCGAAGGCCCGTTCAAGCCCGATCATTATCGTTATTGATCCGGAATATGACAGGAAACGAGGGGGGCGCGACGCGGCCCCCTTTTTTCATGCCCAAACTCTGCCTATCACCGCTCTTATGACGATCCATCAGGGGCAGGTGAGCCCGGCATGATCGAAATCTCGACTGCCGCCGCGTTGACCGGCGGGGTGATCGTTGCGCTGTTGCTGATCGCGGGCGCGTGGCTGCTGTTCGCCGGGCTGCGTGCGGAGGCGCGGGCGCGCGGGGCACTCGCCGCGAACGCGCGGTTCGAGGCATTGTTCGGGGCGGCGCCGGCATCGCCGATCCTCGCTTATGCCGATGGCCGGATCGAGCTGAACCGCAGGGTAGCGGGTTGGCTGGGTGTCGACGGACTGCCGGAACGGATCGACGAACTGGCGAGCGTGCTGCCGGCCGAAACCATCGTCGGGCTTAAGCACGATATCGTTGCCGCGCAGCGATCCGGCCGCGGTTTCGCGCGGCCGATGACGCTTGCCGGCTCTTCGCGCACCTTGCTGTGGCGCGGCGAGCGCGCGCCGCTCGAAATGGGATCGGGCGCGGTCGTCATCTGGGTGTTCGACGCCACCGACAGCCAGCGCGAGATCAAGGCGCTGAGCGAACAGAAGGTCGATCTGCTCAACGCATTCGAGGCGCTGACCGGCCTTATCGAAACCGCGCCGCTGCCGATGTGGTATCGCGGGCCGGATCTCAAGCTGGCGATGGCCAACACGGCCTATGTCGCGGCGGTAGAGGCGGTCGATGCGGCCGATGTAGTGGCGCGCGGCGTGGAACTGGTCGAGGGCTCCGGGCAGGGCGGCCCACTGGGCGGCGCGGTCGCGGCACGCGAGCAGGGCCGGCCGCAGGAGCGCGTGCTGCCCGCCACGATCGCTGGCGAGCGGCGCTCCCTGCGGCTGCACGATATCCCGCTGCCGGCCGGCGGCGTCGCCGGCTATGCGATCGATATCGAGGATTTGGAGCAGGCCCATGCGCGCGAGCGTCGCTTCGCCGACGCGCAACGCGGGATGCTCGATCGGCTTTCGGCCGGCGTGGCGCAATTCGGCCCGGATCGCGCGCTCACTTTCTGCAACCAGCCATTCCGCCGCATGTTCGCGATGCGCAGCGAGTGGCTTTCCGACCGGCCGGAATTCGATCGCGTGCTCGAACGGATGCGCGAGGCGAACCGCGTGCCGGAGGTACGCGATTTCCCCGGCTGGAAGGCCGAACGCCGTGACTGGTTCATCCAGACCGATAACGCGGTGGAGGAAACCTGGCTGCTGCCCGATGGCGCGCATATCCGCGTGCTCGCGCAGCCGCTGCCGGATGGCGCGCTGCTCGTGATCTTCGAGGATCGCACCGAACAGGTGCAGCTTGCCTCCGCGCGGGACACTTTGCTGCGAGTGCGCACCGCCACTTTCGACAATCTGTTCGAGGCGCTTGGCGTGTTCGCCACGAACGGCAAGCTGCAATTGTGGAACAACCGCTTCCGCGCGCTCTGGGGCCTGGAGGAGGAATTCCTCAGCGGGCATCCGCGAGTCGACGCGGTGGCCGAAAAGGTCGCGTCCAAGCTCGCCAGCCCCGGCCAGGCGAAGTTCATCAACGAACTGGTGCGCGCCGCGACGATCGAGCGGCAGACGCGCAGCGGAAGGGTCGAACTGGCGGATGGGCGCCAGTTCGAGTTTGCCGCCGTGCCGCTGCCCGACGGCAATGCGCTGTTCACGATGCTCGACATCACCGACAGTCGCCGCATCGAACAGGCGCTGCGCGAACGCACTCAGGCACTGGAAGACGCAGACCGGATCAAGACCGCCTTTGTTGCGAGCATGAGCTACGAATTGCGCACGCCGCTCACGTCGATCAGCGGCTTCGCCGAGATGTTGCACGGTGGCTATGCCGGCAAGATGACCAAACAGGCCGATGCCTATGTCGAGGCGATCCTCGAATCCGTCGAACGACTGGGGGTGATGATCGATGACGTCCTCGATCTGACCCAGGTGGTGAGCGAGGGCGAAGGGCTGGATCGCGAGGATATCGATCTCGCCGTAATCGCGCGCGCCGCCGCCGATCGCGTCGCCGCGCAGGCCAAGCGCGACAAGATCGATTATGTCATCGAAATCAGCCACTCGATCGGCCGGATCACGGGCGACGCGCGCCGCATCCGAGAGGTGATCGAACATCTGCTGCGCCACGCGATTACCGCCGCCGGAGAAGGTGGACGCGTGCTGCTCCATGCCGACGGGAACGCCGCACGCGCCCGGATCGTGGTGTCGGACGGCGGGGCGGGGATGGATGCGGAAACCGCGGCACATGCCTTCGATCGGTTCGCGCGGCCGGGGATCGCCACTGGCGGAGAACGCGCGCTCGATCTCGGGTTGCCGCTCGCCAAGCAATTCGTCGAGGCGCATCGCGGGACGGTGGCGCTGATCAGCGAGCCCGGCGAGGGCACGCTGGTGACGGTGGAACTGCCGCGCCGATGATCCGTCTCAACGATCCGGCAGCGACCGAGGCGATCGGCGCGTCGCTCGCCGCGGTGCTTGCGCCCGGCGACGTGGTGACACTCGATGGGCCGCTTGGCGCGGGCAAGACCAGCATCGCGCGCGGGCTGCTCGCGGCGCTTGGGCTGGCGGGAGAGGCGCCTTCGCCGAGCTTCGCGATCGTCCAGCCCTATGCGCCGCCCGAAGTGCGGTTGCCGGTGCTCCACGTCGATCTTTATCGCATCGATGACCCGAGCGAGATGGACGAACTCGGGCTGAACGAGGCGCGATACGATTCCGCGCTGCTGGTGGAATGGCCGGAGCACGCAGGGCCGAACGCCTGGCCCGATGCGCTGCGGATCAGGCTGGAGATCCTGCCGGACGGCGCACGCGGCTTGACTTGGCAAGCGCCCCCGGCTTGGGAAAGGCGATGGCGACCGACATGATTCCTCCCGCCGGCGCCGGCGCCTTCCTCGCGGCCCACGGCTGGGCCGGGGCCAAGATCGCGCCGCTGGCGGGTGATGCTTCCTTCAGGCGATATTTCCGGGTGACGGAAGGCGCGCGACGCGGCGTGCTGATGGATGCGCCGCCGCCGCATGAAGATCCACGTCCGTTCATCGCCATCGCGCGCTGGCTCATCGAACGCGGTTTCGCCGCGCCCGCGATCCACGCGGCGGACGAGGCCGCCGGCCTGGTGCTGATCGAGGATTTTGGCGACGATCGGATGCGCGAGGCGATCGAAAGCGATCCCGATGCGACCATGCGGCTCTATGCGGCGGCGATCGACCTGCTGGTCGAGCTGCGCGGGCATGACGCGATGGCCGGGCTGCGTCCGTACGATTTCGCCGAATTGCAGCGCGAGGCTGCGCTGCTGGTGGAATGGTATTGCCCCGCGATCGGGCTCGACGTGGATGTCGCCGGCTATCAGGCCGCGTGGAACGCGGTGCTGGCGCGTGCGATCCCCGAACACCCGGTGACGGTGTTGCGTGACTATCATGTCGAAAATCTGATGCTGATCCCGGCCGGGCTGGGGCTGCTCGATTTTCAGGACGCGCTTGCCGGCCATGCCGCTTACGATCTCGTGTCGCTGTTGCAGGATGCGCGGCGTGACGTGGATCCCGCGATCGAAGAGGCGATGCTCGCGCGCTATCGCGCGGAAACCGGCGAGGGCGAGGCGTTCCTCGATGCTTATCATGTGCTCGGCGCGCAGCGGAACGCGAAGATCGTCGGCATCTTCACGCGGCTGTGGAAGCGCGACGGCAAGCCGCGCTATCCGGGGCTGTGCCCGCGCGTCTGGGCCTATCTGGAGCGCGACCTGACCTATCCCGCGCTTGCGCCGGTCGCGGCATGGTTCGATGCGAATATCCCGCCGGAATTGCGCGGCGACCCGATGATCCTGGCAGAGCGAGTGCGATGAGCCGACCCAAAGCGATCCGCCCCGATCCCGGCGGCAAAGTGCCCAAAACCGCGATGGTGATGGCGGCGGGCCTTGGCAAAAGGATGCGTCCGCTCACCGCGACGCGGCCCAAGCCACTGGTCGAGGTGGCGGGCAAGGCTTTGCTCGATCATGTGTTCGATCGGCTGAAGGCGGCCGGCGTCGAGCGCGCCGTGGTCAACGTCCATTATCTCGCCGACGCGCTCGAAGCGCATTTGCGCAATCGCATCTCCGGGATCGAGATCGTCATTTCCGATGAACGCGGCCGGCTGATGGAAACGGGCGGCGGGCTGGTGCAGGCGCGCGACCTGCTCGGCGACGAACCGTTCCTCTACGTCAACAGCGACAATCTGTGGATCGACGGGCCGAGCGACGCGATCAGGCTGCTCGCCGCGCGCTGGGACGATGCGGCGATGGACGCGCTGCTGCTGATGGTGCCCTATGCCCGCGCGCACAATCACAGCGGGCAGGGCGATTTCCGCCTCGCGCCTGATGGGCGGATCACCGGCCGGCGCGGGCGCGGCCGGGTGGCGCCGTTCGTGTGGACCGGGGTGCAGATCATGCACCCGAGGCTGATCGCGGACTGGCCGGAGGGGCCGTTCTCCACCAATTTGTTCTGGGACCGCGCGATCGCGGCCGGTCGCGCATTCGGTACGGTGCATCAGGGCCTATGGTTCGATGTCGGCACGCCCGGCGCGATCAGGCGGACCGAGGATCTGCTCGCCGATGGCTGAGGGGCGGACGCCCCAACTCCACACGATCCCGGCGCACCGGGCCTTTGCCGACGCACTCGTCGCGGGATTGATGCGGCGATATGGCACGGAGCCGCTCGGCCTAGCGCGCGGGTTGGTGCTGGTGCCCAACAATCGCGCGAAGATCGCGATCACCGATGCGTTCGTGCGTGCGTCCGGCGGAGGGCTGGTGCTGCCGCGGCTGGTGGCGATCGGGGCCGACGATCTGGGTGAGGCGATCGGCGCCGCGCTCGATCCGGCGGACGACAGCGCGCCGGTGCCGCCGGCGATCGCACCGCTCGCGCGGCGCATGGTCCTGTCGCGGCTGGTGCAGGAGGAACGCCCCGATCTCGACGCGGCGGAGGCCGTGCGGCTGGCGGGTGAACTCGCACGGACGCTCGATCAGTTGATCGTCGAAGAGGTCGCGCCGTCACGGCTCGCGGAGTTGGATCTCGGGCCGGAACTGTCGGAACATTGGCAACGGGCGCTGGCCTCTTTCCGCATCGTGCTGGACCGCTGGCCGGAGGAACTGGCGCGGCTGGGGCGGATCGATCTGGCTGATCGCCGCGCGCGGCTGCTGACGCGGCTGGCGGACAGGTGGGGGGATGCGCCGCCTTCCGGCTTCGTCTGCGCCGCGGGCATTACGGACTCCGCGCCCGCCGTCGCGCGATTGCTGCGCAGCATCGCGATGCTGCCCAACGGCATGGTCGTGCTGGCCGCGATCGATACCGCGATGCCGATCGAGGAATGGGATGCGCTCGGCCCGCACGCGAAGGACGATCGCCGCCGCGCGATCGAGGTGCACCCGCAATTCCATCAGAAGCTGCTCCTCGAACGCATTGGCGTGGCGCGCGGCGAGGTGATGACCTGGCGCGACGGCAGCGATCATGATGCCTCGGCGGCGCGCGGCCGGGCGATCGCCAACGCGCTGGCGCCGGCCGATTTCACCGGAAAATGGACTGAGCTGGCTGCGGCGGATCGCCGGCTGGCCGGGGTGCGCGCCGCCGAATTCGCGACGCCCGCCGGAGAGGCACAGGCGATCGCGCTGGCGCTGCGCGAGGTGCTGGAAACGGAAGCGCGGACGGCGGCGCTCGTCACCCCGGATCGGGCGCTCGCGCGGCGCGTTGCCGCGCATTGCCAACGCTGGAAGATCGATATCGACGATACGGCCGGGCGCCCGCTTTCGATCTTGCCGCCGGGCACGTTGCTGAGCGCGATCGCGGAAGCCGCCGCGCAGGATTTCGCGCCACTGCCGTTGCTTACTCTGCTCAAACATCCGCTGGTCCGCGCGGGCGAGGGGCGCGCGGCGTGGCTGGATGGGGTGCGCCGGCTTGATCGCGCGCTGCGCGGGCCGCGTCCGGCACCGGGGCTCGCGGGCATCGACGCGAGACTGGCCGAGGATCGCTGGTGGAGCGAGGCGCGCGAATTGCTCGCCCCCATCGCGGCTGAACTTGGCGCGATGGATCGCCCGCTCACCGCCCGCATCGCCGCGTTGCGCGAGGCGGCGAGCGCGCTGGCGGGTGACGAGGCATGGCGAGGCCCCGCCGGGCGCGTCGCCGCCGATCTGCTCGCGGAACTGGAGGTGGAGGCGGTCGCCGGGCCGCGCGCGGTGTCGCTGGAGGATCTGCCGCCGATGCTGCGGCTGTTGATGGATGAGGCCGCCGCCCCGCCCGCGCCCGGCGGGCATCCGCGCCTCGCCATCTATGGCCTTATCGAGGCACGGTTGCAGACCGCCGATGTGATGATCCTCGGCGGACTGAACGAGGGCGTATGGCCGGGCACGCCCGCGCCCGATCCGTGGCTGGCGCCACGCATCCGCGTCGCGCTGGGGCTGCCCGGGCTTGAGCGCCGCATCGGGGTCGCCGCGCATGATTTCGGGCATGGGCTCGGCGCGCCCGAGGTGCTGCTGACCCGCGCCCGGCGCGACGGCCGTTCCCCCACGCTCGCCTCGCGCTTCTGGCTTCGGCTGGAGGCGATGGCGGGGAAGGATTTCGTCCGCGCGCATGATCTGGAAAGCTGGGCGGAGGCGCTCGATCGCCCCGCCGAGCACCTTCCCGCGCCACGCCCGGCGCCGTCGCCGCCAACCGAGCAGCGCCCGCGCGAGATTTCCGTGACGCAGGTCGATCGACTGAAGGCCGATCCGTTCGCCTTTTATGCGCAGCGCATCCTGCGGCTCAGCGCGCTCGATCCGGTCGATGCCGATCCCACCGCCGCATGGCGCGGCACGGCGGTTCACGACGTGCTGGAGAAATGGGCGCGCGAGGATGATTGCGCGATCGACAAGCTGCGCCCGCGCGCGCTGGCGATGCTCGACGATCCGGCAGCTCATCCGTTGCTCCGTGCATTGTGGCAACCGCGCCTGATCGCCGCGATCGACTGGATCGCGGCGAAACTGGCGGCCCAGCGCGCCGCTGGTCGGGAGGTGCTGCGCGTCGAGGAAAAGGGCGCGGCGGAACTGGCCGGGGTCAAGCTCTCCGGCAAGTTCGACCGGATCGATCGCGCCGCGGATGGCGGGCTGGTGATCGTCGATTACAAGACCGGCAAGGCGCCATCTCCATCGGCTGTCCGCGCGGGTTTCTCGATGCAGCTCGGCCTGCTTGGCGCGATCGCGGAGGCGGGCGGCTTCGATGGGATCACCGGCTCGGCCGGGGGATTCGAATATTGGTCGCTGGCGAAATATCGCGACGAGTTCGGGCAGATCACTTCGCCGGTCGATCCCGCCGGCAAGAACAAGCGGATCGTCACCAGCGAGTTCGTCGGGCTGGCGCGCAACGTGTTCGCCGACGCTGCCGGCAAATGGCTCACGGGTGACGAGCCGTTCGTTGCCAAGCTCCACCCGGAATATGCCCCTTATGCCGACTACGATCAGTTGATGCGGCGCGACGAATGGTATGGCCGTGACCGCTGACGCGCTTGCCCCGCTGCCGCCGCTGCGTGGCGAACAACGCACCGCGAGCCGGCCGGACAGCCATGTGTGGCTTTCCGCCTCCGCCGGCACCGGCAAGACGCAGGTGCTTGCGGCGCGCGTCTTCCGGCTGTTGCTGCGCGGGGTGGAGCCGGGGGCGATCCTGTGCCTCACCTTCACCAAGGCAGGGGCCGCGGAGATGGCCGCGCGGATCAGCCAGCGGCTCGCCGCATGGGTGCGTGTGCCGGAAACCGCATTGGGGCAAGATCTGATCGCATTGGGCGAGGAGCCGACGCCGCAACGAATCGCGCTCGCCCGTACGCTGTTCGCCAAGGTGCTCGACGCGCCGGGCGGCGGGCTGCGCATTCAGACGATCCACGGCTTTTGCCAGGGGCTGCTCGCCGCATTCCCGGCTGAGGCGGGGCTCGTCCCCGGTTTCCGCCCGATCGAGCCGCGCGAGGAGGCGCTGCTGATGCGGCAGGCGCTGGGCGACTTGCTGGTCGATGCCGAACGCGAGGGGCGGAGCGGGCCGGTTGCGACGATCGGCGCGCTGTCGGTGCGGCTGGGCGAGGAAAAGGCCGAAGCGTTCCTGCGCGATTGCGCGCGCGCCAGCCGCGCGCTGGAGGCATTGCCGAGCGGCATCAGCCCCTATGTGCGGCGCGCGCTCGGCCTGCCCGATGGCGATGTCGAGGCGATGATCCGCGCGGCGTGTGGCGACGATGCGTTCGATCGGCGGGGGCTGGAGACGATTGCCGCGCTGAATCGTGAATGGGGCACCAAGAACGGCGTCGCGCGGGCGGAGGCGATCGCGATCTGGCTCGCGGCGAACGATGAACAGCGCGCCGCGACGCTCGATACGCTTCACACGATTTGGGCCAAGGCGGATGGCGATCCGCGCTCGTTCGGCAAGGGGCAGGCGCCGCAGGACGAGGCTTACGCCGATCTCGCGATGCGATTGTTCGAGACGTGCGGCGAGTTGCTCTCGCTGCGTGTTCGCGCCGCGTTCGCAGATCTCCTCGCGGACGCGTTGACCGTCGGGCGCGATTATGCGCGCGGCTATGCCGCCGCGAAGCGGCGCGTGGGAGCAGTCGATTTCGACGATCTTATCGCGGCGACGGTTGATCTGCTCGATCAGCCGGGGATCGGCGACTGGGTGCGCTTCAAGCTCGATCAGGTCACCGAACACGTCCTGATCGACGAAGCACAGGATACCAATGCGAACCAGTGGCGGATCGTCCGCGCGCTGGTCGATGAATATTTCGTCGGACGCGGCGTTCATGCGCCGTCGACGCGCACGCTGTTCACGGTCGGCGATCACAAACAGGCGATCTTCGGCTTTCAGGGCACCGATCCGATCAACTTTGCCGCCGCCGAACATTATTTCGCGATGCGCGCGAAAGACGTCGTCGGCGACGAGTTGATGCCCGACGACGAGCGCGGGCTGCCGTTCGAGAAGCTGTCGCTGGTCGCTTCGTTCCGCTCGACGCGGCCCGTGCTGGAATTCGTCGACGCGGCGATCGACCTGCTCGGGCATGAGGCGCTGGGCATGACGGAAACCGTGCCGACGCACGCCAGCGAGGTGCCCGGACCCGGTGTGGTCGAGCTGTGGCCGCCGGTTTGCGCGGGGGCAGGCGAGGACGACGACGGCGAGGAACAATGGGTCGATGACGCGGTGCGCGAGAATGCCGCGCGCATCGCCAGGCAGGTCAGGGCATGGCTCGACGCCGGGCTGATGCTGGAGAGCAAGGGCCGTCCGCTTCGGCCCGAGGACGTGATGATCCTCGTCAAGCGGCGTGGCGAACTGGCGCAATTGCTCGTTGCGCGGCTGTATGCCGAAGGCGTGCCGGTCGCTGGTGTCGACCGGCTGCGGCTCAACGCTCCGCTCGCGGTGCAGGATCTGCTCGCCGCGATCCGCTTCGTGCTGCAACCCGACGACGATCTGAGCCTCGCCAGCCTGCTCGTCTCGCCGCTGATCGGGTGGACGCAGGAGGAACTGCTCGCCCGCGCCGTGCCCCGGACTGGAAGCCTGTGGCGTCATCTGTCGGCGCATCATCGCGGCCTGCTCGCGTCGCTCGATACGATGCTCGCGCGGGCGGATTTCACGACGCCCTATCAGTTTCTGGAGGAAATTCTTTCCGGCCAGCTCAGCGGTCGCCACAAGTTGCTCGAACGGCTGGGTGAGGAAGCGCGCGATCCGATCGAGGAGCTGCTTTCCGCCGCGCTCGATTTCGAGACGAGCGCTACGCCATCGCTCCAGCGGTTCCTCGACTGGTTCGATCGCGGCGAGGTGGAGATCGTGCGCGACGCCGCCCAGCCGCGGGATGCAGTGCGCGTGCTGACCGCGCACGGGGCGAAGGGGCTTCAGGCGCCGCTGGTGATCCTTGCCGATGCCACCGCCGATCCGGATGCGGCGATGCGTGGCGGTTTGATGTGGCGCCCCGGCGACGCGATCGAGCCGCTCCCGGTGTTTCGCCCGCGCAAGGATGAACGCGCCGGGGAGATTGACGAACTGGTCGCCGCCACCGAATTGCGCGAGCGGCAGGAGCATTGGCGCCTGTTCTATGTCGCCGCGACGCGCGCGGAGGAGCGGCTGGTGATCGCAGGCTCGCTCAGCGCGAAATGGGACGGACAGCCGCCGCCGGAAAGCTGGTATGGCGTTGCGGCGGCCACCTTCGACGCTTTGGGCGTGGCGGGGGAGGGCACGCGTAGTTTTGCCGGCGTCGCGCCACCCACCAGCGCCCGACCGCGCGGCGTGGCGCGCGCGGAGCAGGCGCAGGCCGCCGCCGTGCCGGACTGGGCACGGCGCCTTGCACCGCAGGAGGCCCGCCCGCCACGCCCGCTCGCGCCGTCGTCGCTGGGTGAAGATGCGGTCGCGAATCCGCCGCCGACTCCGGCGATGCGCGCGGCGGCTGAGCGCGGGCGGCTGATCCACGCGTTGTTCGAGCGGCTTGCCGGCGGTGGCGCCCGCCGACCGCGCGCGCGCCGCCGATCGCTGGCTCGCGCGACGTCGGAGCAGGTGACGCGATGCGGCGGAGCGCAATGAGGCGATCGCCGATGCCGCGGCGTTGCGGGTGATCGACGATCCGCAGCTTACGCCGCGCTGTTCGGCCCTGACGCCGCTCGGCGGAGGCCCCGATCAGCGCCGTGCTCAGCGATGGCATCGTCGTGGCTGGCACGGTCGATCGGCTGCTCGTTACCGACGCTCTGGTGCGGATCATCGATTTCAAGACCGGGCGGCAGGTACCGCGCGATATCAGTGAGGTGCCGCCTTATCATCTGCGGCAGATGGCGGCCTATGTCGCCGCGCTAAGCGTGATCTTCCCCGGTCGCGCGATCGAAGCGGCGCTGCTCTATACCAGCGGACCGGCGCTGCTGCCGCTTCCGGGCGAGCTGATGGCCCGACACAAGCCCAGCTATCCGGGCGCGGAGCAAAGTTAGCCGCACCCCCGTTGAGCGCGGGCGCGTCGCGCCCTACGTTAGCATCAAAGGAGATTCATTCATGGCTACCAAGCAGATCACCGATGCGAGCTTCCACACGGACGTCATCCAGTCCGACAAGCCGGTGCTGGTCGATTTCTGGGCGGAATGGTGCGGCCCGTGCAAGATGATCGGCCCGAGCCTGGAGGAAATCTCCGAGGAACTGGGCGAACAGGTGACGATCGCCAAGCTCAACATCGATGAGAACCCCGATGCGCCGGGCCGCTATGGCGTGCGCGGCATTCCCACGATGATCCTGTTCAAGGGCGGCAATCCGGCAGCGACCAAGGTCGGCGCCGAGCCCAAGGGCCGGATCAAGGCGTGGCTCGAAGGCGAGCTCGTCTAAGGATCAGGAAAGCGGGATCATGACGTGGCTCGCGTAGCCACGTCGATCCTGCAAGCGGCGATACCAGTCCGCGATATGCGGCAGCTCGGGCCGCTCGATCGGCAGCGCGAACCAGGTGTGGATATAGACACCCATCGGTATGTCGCCGATGCCGAATTGCTCACCCGACAGCCAAGGGGTGCGGCTCAGCGCGTCATCGATGACCGTGAGCATCTTCGCACAAGCCGCCACCGAACGCGCGATCGCTTCGGCGTCGCGGTCCTCGGGCGCCTTGCGGACGAGGTTCAGGAACGCATCGCGCTGCGCCTCGCCGTAGAGAAACTGCCAGTCCATCCAGCGATCCGCCAGCGCGCGTTCCTGCAACGATCCGTGCCAAAACCCGCCATTCGCGTGAACGTCGGCGAGATAGCGCAGGATCGCATTCGATTCCCACAGTACGAAATCGCCGTCCTCGATCGTCGGGATCAGGCGGTTGGGATTCTTGGCGAGATAGGCGGCGTCCATGCCGAACGCACCGCCGACGTCGATGCGCTCGTAAGGAAGCGCAAGCTCCTCCGCGAGCCACACCACCTTCTTCACATTGTGCGAGTTGAGCCGGCCCCAAATTTTCAGCATCTCAGCTCCGATAATCAGCGTTGATCGAGATATAACCGTGGGTCAGGTCGCAGGTCCAAACCGTCGCGCGGCCATTGCCGAGGCCGATATCGACGCCAACCTCGACTTCCAGGCCCTTGAGATGCGCGGCGACCGGCGCCTCGTCATACCCTTCGACCGCAAGGCCATCGCGCGCCACCTGCGTAGCACCGAAGCGGATCGCCAGCCGGTCGCGCTCGGCAGGTTCGCCCGCCTTGCCGACCGCCATGACGATGCGGCCCCAATTCGCGTCCTCGCCGGCGATCGCGGTCTTCACCAGCGGTGAGTTGGCGATCGACATCGCGATCTGGTGCGCGCTGCGGTCGCTCTCCGCGCCTTCCACGGTGATTTCGATCAGCTTTTGCGCGCCCTCGCCGTCACGCACCACGAGCATCGCGAGCTGGCGGCACAGATCGGAAAGCGCGGCGCGGAAGGCGTCCGCACCGGCGCTCTCGTCACCGGATAGCGGCGCATTGCCTGCCTTGCCGGTGGCGAAGGCAAGCACAGTGTCGCTGGTCGAGGTGTCGCCGTCGACGGTGATGCACGAGAAGGTGCGCCCGTTCGCCGCAGACAGCGCGGACTGGAGGAACGCCGGCTCGACGGCGGCGTCGGTGAAAATGAACCCGAGCATCGTCGCCATGTCGGGGGCGATCATCCCGGAGCCCTTGATGACGCCGACCAGCGTGACCGTGCGACCATCGACGATAGCGGTGGTCATCGCGCCCTTGGCATAGGTGTCCGTGGTGCCGATCGCCTCTGCGGCGGCGAGCCAGTCGGCCGGTTGGGCGGTGAAGGCCGCGTCCAGCCCGGCTTCCGCCTTGTCGATCGGCAGCGGCACGCCGATCACGCCGGTCGAGGCAACGAACACGTCCGACGGCTGGCACCCCAGATGCCCCGCCGCGCGGGCCGCGATCGCCTCAACGGCCGCACGGCCGCGATTGCCCGTGAAGGCATTGGAATTGCCGGCGTTGACCACCAGCGCACGGGCGTTGCCGAGCACCAGCGCCTTGCGGCACCACTCCACCTCCGGCGAGGGACATTTCGATTGCGTCAGCACGCCGGCCACCGCTGTTCCCTCATCCAGCGTTACGAAAGTGAGATCGCAGCGATCCCATTGCTTGTAGCGCGCCCGCGCCACACGCGGCGTGGCGCCCGCGACGGCGGGAAGATCGGGAAAGGGCAAGGCGAGCGGCGAAACAGCGGTGGACATGCGAGCGCCATAGCCATGTGTCCGACGCGACAAAAGGGGCGACGGCGAACGAGCGACGAAGATGAGCGCGAGCGGACGAATACCGAAATATGCCCGATTGCCGCGTACAACAACCGCGTACAGCCGTGTACAACAGCAGTGTACAAACGCGTACAAAATGGTTGGAGTTTCCTACGGCGATCCCTATGTCTTCGCGCGCATGAACCTGCTTCTGCTCCTTTCCGCCCTGCTGACGGCGCTGACCGGCGTCAGTGGTCGCGCGGCCGGGCCGCAGCAGGTGCAGGCCGTGGCACAGGAACAGGCGGTGCGTCAGGCGCCAACTGCCGTTGCCACCCAGCCGGTCGCGCGGCCGATCGCCGCGCTGCCGGGGCTCATTGCTGTCGCTTATGGCGACGCGATCATCGCCCCGCTCTTTTCCGCCATCCCCGCATGGGTGGATCGCCGGCGCGAATAAGGCGCCCAATGCGTCGCCGTCTCGCGCGACGCATTCCTTCATCGACGATCTCATTTGCGTGCCGCGCTTCATCGCGTCGCCGCGTCAATCCAATATCAATAGGAAGTCCGCCATGTTCGCCGGCCTCGCCAAATCGCTTTTCGGTTCCTCCAACGATCGGTACGTCCGCTCGCTGAATCCCGTTCTCGCCAAGATCGCCTCGTTTGAGCCGGGGTTGCAGGCGATGGATGATGCGACGCTCGCCAATCAGACCGTGCTGTTCCGCGAACGGCTCGCCAACGGCGAAGCGCTCGATCAGCTGCTTCCCGAAGCCTTCGCCACGGTGCGCGAGGCGGCGCGGCGTGTGCTCGGGCAGCGCCATTATGACGTGCAGATGGTCGGCGGCATCGTGCTCCACCGCGGCGAGATCGCCGAGATGCGCACCGGCGAGGGCAAGACGCTGGTGGCGACCCTCGCCACCTATCTCAACGCGCTGCCGGGCACGGGCGTCCACGTCGTCACCGTCAACGACTATCTCGCCAGCCGCGACGCGGACTGGATGGGCCGCGTGTATCGCTTCCTCGGCCTGACGGTCGGCGTGATCGTTCCGAACCTCACCGACGAGCAGCGTCGCGAGGCCTATGGCGCCGACATCACCTACGGCACGAACAACGAATTCGGCTTCGACTATCTGCGCGACAACATGAAGTACGAGCGCAACCAGATGGTGCAGCGCGCCTTCTCCTTCGCGATCGTCGACGAGGTGGATTCGATCCTGATCGACGAGGCGCGAACCCCGCTGATCATCTCCGGCCCGACCGACGACAAGTCCGAACTGTACATCAGCGTCGACGCGATCGTGAAGCAATTGGTCCCCGACGATTACGACATGGACGAGAAGCAGCGCAGCATCGTGCTGACCGAGGACGGCACCGAGAAGGCCGAGCGTCTGCTCGAGCCGGCCGGGCTGCTGAAAGGCAGCAACCTCTACGATTTCGAGAATACGCAGGTGGTCCACCACCTGAACCAGTCGCCTGCGCGCCGATGTGATGTTCAAGGCCGACACCGATTACATCGTCAAGGACGGCAAGGTCATCATCATCGACGAGTTCACCGGCCGCATGATGGACGGCCGCCGCTGGTCGGACGGCCTGCACCAGGCGGTCGAGGCCAAGGAGGGCGTGACGATCGAGCCCGAGAACCAGACGATGGCCTCGATCACCTTCCAGAACTACTTCCGCATGTATCCCAAGCTGTCCGGCATGACCGGCACCGCGGCGACCGAAGCGGCGGAATTCTACGACATCTACAAGATGAACGTCGTCACCATCCCGACCAACCTGCAGGTGCAGCGCGATCGACGAGGAAGACGAATTCTACAAGGATACGCACGACAAGTTCCGTGCGATCGCGCGCCGGATCCGCGAACACGCCGAAACCGGCCAGCCGGTGCTGGTCGGCACCGTCTCGATCGAGAAATCCGAGATGTTGAGCGAGTTCCTCAATCAGGAAGGCGTCGATCACTCGGTGCTCAACGCGCGCCATCACGAGCGGGAAGCACATATCGTGGCGCAGGCCGGTCGGCTTGGCGCCGTGACGATCGCTACGAACATGGCTGGCCGCGGCACCGACATCCAGCTCGGCGGCAACCTCGAATTTCGTACCGACGATGAACTGGCGGGCATGCCCGAAGGACCGGAGCGCGACGCGGCGATCGAGGCGATCAAGGCCGAGATCGCGGTGGAGAAGCAGAAAGTGCTCGAAGCCGGCGGCCTGTTCGTGCTCGGCACCGAGCGCCACGAAAGCCGCCGTATCGACAATCAGCTGCGCGGCCGTTCCGGGCGTCAGGGCGATCCGGGGCTGAGCCGTTTCTACCTCAGCCTCGATGACGACCTGCTGCGCATCTTCGGCCCGGACACGCTGTTCGCGAAGATGATGCGCAACAATATCGAGGACGGCGAGGCGATCGGCTCCAAGTGGCTGACCAAGGCGATCGAGACCGCGCAGAAGAAGGTCGAGGCGCGCAACTACGATATCCGCAAGCAGGTCGTCGAATATGACGACGTGATGAACGATCAGCGCAAGGTGATCTACGAGCAGCGCAGCGACATCATGGATGCCGAGACGGTCGGCGACGTGGTGGCGGATATGCGCGCCGAAACGGTCAATGCCGATCGTCGGCGAGGCCTGCCCGCCGCATTCCTATCCGGAGCAGTGGAATGTCGCCGGGATGAAGGAGCGCGTGGTCGAACTGCTCAATCCTCGAGCCGCCGATCGATAGCTGGCTGACCGAGGAATCGGATCGATCCCGAGGTGGTGACGGAGCGGTTCAGGCCGCCGCCGATGCCGCCGTCGAGGCGAAGGCCGCCGATCTGGAGCCGGAAACCTGGACGCCAGGTCGAAAAGTCGATCCTGCTCCAGAACCTCGATCATCACTGGAAGGAGCATCTGGCGACGCTCGACGCGCTGCGGCAGGTCGTCCATCCTGCGCGCTTATGCGCAGAAGACGCCGATCAACGAATATAAGCAGGAGGCGTTCGCGCTATTCCAGCGGATGCTCGAAAACATCCGTGAGGATGTGACGAAGACGATCGCCTATGCGCAATTCCGCATGCAGGCGCCGCCCGAGCTGCCGGAACTGCCCGATTTCATCACCACCCATTTCGATCCGTTCTCGGGCGAGGATAATTCGGCTGACATCGATGCCGGTTCGCTCGGGCTCATCACCAGCCAGCTTCCGCCGCTGCAAATCCCGCAGCCGAACGCGGCGGAAATCGGTGAAGATCCGGAAAGCTGGAAGGGCGTGGTGAGCCGTAATGCGCCGTGCCCATGTGGCTCCGGGCGCAAATACAAACATTGCCACGGCACAGTGTGAGGTGAGAGGCGGGCCCGACGCGGCTCGCCTCAACCCCGAACAATAAAAAGGGGCGGCGGATCGTGGTGATCCGCCGCCCCTTTTCTATTCGTATCGCCTGAGAAAGATCAGGGCTTGGGCAACACCACCGTCGGCCCGATCCGGTCCGCCACTTCACGTGCGTTGAAAGCGCGAACCTCATCCCGTGCGGGCGTGCCCTTGCGCATCACGAGTTCTGCTGAGGCCTCGTAGCGATCGACCGTGCGGATATCGATATTGTCGCCCCAGAACGGATCACCGAACCACGGATCCCACGCGCGCCAGCCGAAACCGCGCCCGTAATAGCGCCACGACGGGCCCCATCCTGCACCCATGCCGAAGCGGGGGGCCGGGCGTGGAATAGGTCTGTGCCTGGCGATCGGTCGTGCGATCGACCATAACGAAATAGTCATAGCCGTTCTGCAGCGTCAGTTCGGCCGCGCGATAGAGCAGATACCGCTCGACCGTGTCGCGATCGGTGACGGTGTTGCCGGCGAAGGTCACCAGCCAGCGGTTCGATTCGATCTGTCGATCGCTATAACCCGTCCGGTAGAAGCCCTTGCCCGTTGCCGGGCGATAAGTGGTCTCGGTCGCGCAGCCGCTGACGAGCAGGGCGCCCGACGCGATTGCGGCCAAAAGCACACCGCGACCTCTGAGATGCTTGATCATCTTCTATCTCCGTTGCCGTCACGTCGACGGTTTCCCTGTACTATGAAGGGGAACGACGAAACGTGCGATGAACACGCTCGGTTTCATCGCGCAATTCCGGCCCGGAGGCGAAACATTTCTTGCCTATCGCGGCGCGCGACCCGCATCGGGGACATAAGCGTCGATCAGCGCGCCGACATAATCGGGATTGCGCGAGGTGAGTTCGGGGGAGGGGCGCCCCGGCGCATAAATGAAGCCGTTGACGCTATAGATGGTGCCGCCGAGCCCCTGCGAATCGCGATACCAGACCTTCACCTCGCTCCAGTCGTTGTCGGGCGATACGTCGTAAAGGGTCACGTCCTGTTCGGCATGCCCCCGCACTCCATCGACGCGCGACCAATTGGCGTGAGTGAGCATCAGCACGCGGCGCTCCACCACGCGGCTGACCACCGCGACATGGCCCAGTGGCAGGCGCGATTGCTTCGCGAAAGCGATGACGGCGCCCACTTCTCGGCTGATGCCCGCGCGGATACCGCCCGTCCGCCTGGTTCCACCACGTCCACGCATCGCCGAAGATCTGGATGCCCGAAGCTTCACGCGCGAACGGCACGCATTGCCCGACATAATCGAGCCACCCCGCCGCGGCCGGCGCGGCGCCGCCACGCCGGCGCCATGACTGCAAGGCCGATGAGGCCAAGGGAAAATCGTTTGAACACCACGCCGCACTCTCACGCACTGCACTGATGCGGAATGGTTACTTCACTTTAGTTACACACAATCCGGCCTTAGCCGACGCCGCGAGTCATCGCATGGCAAGACTCCGCCCTTCCGTCCGCTTAACCCCTCACGGGGCGGTTCGCCTTGACGCTTCGCCATGAACGCCAGCCGCTCGAACAGCATCACGTCCTGCTCGTTCTTGAGCAGCGCGCCGTGCAGCGGCGGGATCGCCTTGGTCGGATCGCGATTCTGCAGCACGTCGAGCGGCATATCCTCGTGGAGCAGCAGCTTGAGCCAGTCGAGCAATTCGCTCGTCGACGGCTTCTTCTTCAGCCCCGGCACCTCGCGGACTTCGTAGAAGATATCCATCGCCTTGCGAGACCAGCATCTTCTGGATGCCGGGGAAATGGACGTCGACGATCGCCTGCATCGTCTCGCGATCGGGGAATTTGATATAGTGGAAGAAACAGCGGCGCAGGAACGCGTCGGGCAATTCCTTCTCGTTGTTCGAGGTGATGACGACGATCGGGCGCTCGGCCGCGCGGATCGTCTCCTTCGTCTCGTAAACGTGGAATTCCATCCGATCGAGTTCCTGAAGCAGATCGTTCGGGAATTCGATATCGGCCTTGTCGATCTCGTCGATCAGCAGGACGGGGAGTTGCGGCGAGGTGAACGCCTCCCACAATTTGCCCTTGCGGATATAGTTGGAAATATCGTGGACGCGCTCGTCGCCGAGCTGGCCGTCGCGCAGCCGGGCGACCGCATCATATTCGTACAGGCCCTGCTGCGCCTTGGTGGTGGATTTGACGTTCCACTCGATCAGCGGCGCGCCGGTCGCCTTGGCGATCTCATAGGCGAGAACGGTCTTGCCGGTGCCGGGCTCGCCCTTCACCAGCAATGGGCGACGGAGAGTGACCGCGGCGTTGACCGCGACCTTCAGATCGTCGGTCGCGACGTAGCTCTGGGTGCCCTCGAAGCGCTTCATGCCCTCATCCCGTTCAATTCAAAAACTCGGTATGGCGATAGCGGTAACAAACTGTCCCGCGCAAGCCGCTATCCATTCTGACTGGCGAGTACCTGATAGGCCATCACCGCCGTCGCCACCGCCGCATTGAGGCTGTCCGCCTTGCCGAGCATCGGCATTTTGACCAGCAGATCGCACGCCGCTTCATAATCCTCAGGCAACCCCTGCGCCTCGTTCCCGGTGAGCAGGAAGGTCGGGCGCCGGATAGGCTGGCGCACGATAATCATGCTCGGTCTGGAGGCTGAGCCCGACGAGCGTGCCGGGGCCGCCACGGAGCCAGGCGATAAAGTCGCCCCAGTCGCAGCGCACGACCGGCACGGTGAACAGCGCCCCCATGCTCGCGCGCACCGCTTCGACCGAAAATGGATCGACGCAATCGCCGATCAGGATCAGGCCGCCGGCGCCTACCGCGTCGCCGGTGCGCAGGATCGTGCCGAGATTGCCGGGATCGCGCAGCCGCTCGGCCACCAGCCAGATGCCGGCGCTGGCCCGATCGAGCGAGTCGAGTGTGATGGCGAACTCATCGAACACGCCGACAACGGCTTGCGGATTATCCTTGCCGGAAAGCTTGGAGAGGATGTCCGGCGTCGTCTCGATCGCCTCGCCGCCGGCATCCTCGACCGCCTCGATCAACCGCCCGACCGAGCGGATGCCCTGCGCTCGCCGCGGCGAAGAAGAGACAGACGCGGGCACGCGCCCGGTTTCATGGGCTTCGGTGAGGATGCGCAGCCCTTCGGCGAGGAACTGGCGCGAATCGCGGCGATGGCGTTTGTCGCGCAGATCGCGGACATGCTTCACCAGCGGATTCGAATAAGCGGTAATCTGGCGCGGCATCAATCCTCGCCGAACTTCGCCTCGACCAGGTCGCACATCACGGTCACGACCTGTTCGGCGGATTCCCCGGCCGCGCTGATGACGATGGTGTCGCCCATTGCCGCCCCCAGCATCATCAGCCCCATGATCGAGGTGCCCGTAACGCTCGACGCGCCTTTGGCGACATTCACCTGGATCGGTTGCGCGGAAGCGAGCGTGACGAACTTGGCGCTGGCGCGCGCATGCAGGCCGCGCCGGTTGGTAATCAGCACCTCACGCGACACCGTCACGCGGCGGCCTCGCCCAAGACCTCGGACGCGACGGAGATATATTTGCGCCCGGCCTCGCGCGCGGCGGCGACCGCCGCGACGACGGTCATCGCCTTGCGCGCGGATTCGAGCCGGATCAGCATCGGCAGGTTGATGCCCGCGATCACCTCCACCCGGCCGCGTTCCATCAGCGAGATGGCGAGGTTGGAAGGGGTGCCGCCAAAGAGATCGGTCAGCACGATCACGCCGCGTCCAGCGTCCACGGCGGCAATCGCCGACCGGATATCGGCGCGGCGAGCCTCCATGTCGTCATCGGGGCCGATCGCGACGGTCTGGACCTGCTTCTGGGGCCCGACAACATGCTCCATCGCGGTGACAAATTCGTCGGCGAGGCGCCCGTGCGTTACCAGTACCAGGCCGATCAATTGCTTACTCAGGTCGTTCATTGCCCTATCGGGTGTCCCTCAAGCGCATCCTGCGGCGCCGCCGCGAGATCGCGATGCGTGACCGTGGGCGAAAATCCAGCATTAAGCAACCGTTGCGCCACGCGCTCGGCAACATGCACCGAACGATGCCGTCCGCCGGTGCAGCCAAATGCGATGGTGATATAGGATTTGCCTTCCGCAATGTAACGGGGAACGAGCAACAGCAGCAGATCCTCGATCTTGCGCATTGCGTCGGCATAAGCGGGGTCGTCGGCGATATAGGCCGACACATCCGCATCGCGCCCGGTGCCGGGGCGCAGCACCGCATCCCAGTGCGGATTGCGCAGGAAACGCATGTCGAAAACGAGATCGGCATCCTTGGGCAATCCGCGCGCAAAGCCGAACGAGGTGATCGAGACGATCGTCTCGCTCAATCCCGACCGCGAAAAAGCTGCGCGAATCTGCTGGGCAAGCGCATTGGCGTTGAATTTACCGGTATCGATCAGCCGGTTGGCCCAGTGACGGAGCGGCGCAAGCAGTTCGCGTTCGCGCTCGATGCCGTCGCGCGCCGGCCGATCCAGCGCCAGCGGGTGGCGACGGCGCGTTTCATCGTAACGGCGTGCCAGTTCGTCCGAATCGCAATCGAGGAACAACGTGCCGATCTCGAACCGGCCCTTGGCTCGCAGGCGATCGACCTGCGCCACCACCTGCGCCGCATCGAAATCGCGTGTCCGCGCGCCGATGCCGAGCGCCAGCGGCCGGTGCAGACCTTCCGTTCCCTCAGGAGGCAGCGCATTGAGCAGGCGATCGAGCAGCGAAAGCGGCAGGTTGTCGACAACCTCCCACCCAAGATCCTCCAGCGTCTTGAGCACGGTCGATTTTCCCGCGCCGGACATGCCGGTGACGAGCAATATTTCAGGGGGCGGGGTCACGACGATATCCGACGCATCACGAGTTCGATCTTGATCGGGGCCGATGCCTCGAACGGATTGACGGCGATAGCGGGAATGGCGCGTTCGGCAAGGGTGCATGTGGCGGGTTCAGGCATCCGTTCGACCCGAGCATCCAGCCGCACCGCCAATATCACCGGGATCGCCGCGACATGCGGCAGTTCGACGATGCCTATGCCGCGCACCTCCATTCGCCCCGCGATGCTGGGCGGGGGGCTCGCGAACAGCGCGTCGGCGCTCGCGACCAGATCGGTATAGTCATCCGATACCAACGTGGCCCCGCGATCGATCAGCCGCAGCGCCAGATCCGATTTGCCGGCCCCCGACGGGCCGATCAGCAAAACCGCGCATCCGTCGATGGCGACCGTGGTAGCGTGGACCGTTTCGCGATCCGGCATCTCAGCCCCTCCCATCCGACAACGGCAATCGCACGACGAAACGCGCGCCGCTCAGGCGATCCTCGCGGCTCTGCACGCTGATCGTCCCCTGATGCGCATCGACGATGGTCCGGGCGATCGCGAGACCAAGGCCCGAATGCTGGCCGAACGCCTCGCTGTGCGGCCGGATCGACTGGAAACGGCGGAACACCGCCTCCCGCGCATCCTCCGGCACGCCGGGGCCTTCATCTTCGACCCAGACCTCCAGCGCGCCGTCGATCCGGCGCGCGGCGATCGCGATCAGCCCGTCATCGGGGGAGAAAGACAAGGCGTTGTCGATCAGGTTTTCGAAAACGCGCTCCAGCCGTGCGCCTTCGCCGGAGATGACGAGGCGCTCATTTTCCGGCCGATCGAAACGGATACGGACGTTGCGTTCGATCCCGCGCTCGCGCCGCTGGGCGATCATCCCGTCGATCATCGCCTTGATGTCGATCGGCTCGAATTTCGCCCGGCTGAGCTGAGCGTCGAGCCGCGAAGCCTCTGATATGTCGGTGATCAGGCGATCGAGCCGATGGACGTCATCCCGCACGATCGCCAGCAGCTTCTCCTGAAGCACGGGATCCTTGACGTGCCCGAGCCCCTCGATCGCCGACCGGAGCGAGGCGAGGGGGTTCTTCAATTCATGCGTAACGTCCGCCGCAAAGGCTTCGGTCGCGTCGATGCGCGCGCGCAGCGCCAGGCTCATGTCGGACAGCGCCCGCGCCAGCATTCCTATCTCGTCCTTGCGCGCGGGCAGGCGTGGCACCACCACTTCGCGGGCGCGGCCGAGCCGTACGCGCACCGCCGCTCGCGCCAGCCGCCGGAGCGGGCGCACGATCGTCCGCGCGAGAAACAGCGAAAGGAGGATCGAGACGATGGTGACCGTCAGCAACACCAGGCTGAGGCGATAACGCTCGACCCGCACCGTTTGGGTGATGTCCCGCGCGTTGACCGCAGTGAGCACCGCCGCACCATCGAGCAGCGGGGCGGCCGCGGTGATTACCGGCGTGCGATCGGGCGCGCGCCACACGGTCGCGGCGGCATGGCCGGTCTGCGCGGTGCGCACGTCGGGCCAGCTGCGCCCGTTGGGGTGATCGCGATAGAGCGGCGCACGCACCGCGCCGACCACGGTATCGATCCCGGCGTCCAGGAAGCGCGCGATCCGCTGGCCGCGATCATCCTTGTCGGGATCGAGCAACTGGAAGTTGCGCTTGCCCAGCGCGCGGCTGTCCACGATCAGCGCGCCATCCGGCCCGAACAGCCGGATGCGCGTGCCCGTGTCCTGCGCGAGCTGGAGGATCAGCGGGTTGCGCAATTTGGGCGTCACGGTCTGCAACGCTTCCGCGATCAGCCGCGCCTCGCGCATCGCCTGATCGGTGCGATTGTCGAGAATCCGCGCGCGATACGAATCGAGGTAGAAGAATCCGCCCGCCAGCAGCAGCAACGCGAAGATATTGACCGCCAGAATACGCCGCGTCAGCGAAACCCGGCCGGACCAGCGCAGCGCAAGATCGCTGCCCTCACTCTTCGGAGAAACGGTATCCGGCGCCATATAGCGTCTCGATAGCGTCGAAATCTGAATCGACCTCACGAAACTTTCGTCGCACGCGTTTGATGTGCGAATCGATCGTGCGATCGTCGACGTAAATATCGTCCTGATACGCCGCATCCATCAGCTGATTACGGGTGCGCACGATGCCCGGCCGTTGCGCGAGCGTTTCGAGGATCAGGAATTCGGTGACCGTCAGCGTGACCGGCGTGCCGGCCCAGGTGACGCGGTGACGTGCCGGGTCCATCACCAGCCGTCCGCGCTCCAGCGGTCCCTGCGTCTCCGTCTCGATACCTTCAGGTGACTGGGTCAGTTCGGCGCGGCGCAGGATCGCCCGAATGCGCGCGATCAGCAGCCGCTGGCTGAAAGGCTTGGCGATATAATCGTCCGCCCCCATCGCGAGGCCGAGCGCTTCGTCGAGTTCATCGTCCTTGCTTGTCAGGAAAATGACTGGAATCTGGCTCTTTTCGCGCAAGCGCCGCAGCAGTTCCAGCCCGTCCATGCGCGGCATCTTGATATCGAAGATCGCGAGATCGGGCGGATTGTCGATCAGCGCCTTCAGCGCCGTTTCGCCATCCGAATAAACGCGGGTGAGGAAGCCCTCGGTCTGAAGCGCGATCGAGACCGAAGCGAGAATATTCCGGTCGTCGTCGACGAGCGCGATCGTAGCCGTCATGGTATAGTCGCGTAGTGCAAAGATGGCACGGGCTCAATGCCCGCGTGGTTTGACGGCGCGGGTCACTAATTCTATGCGAACCTCGTTTACCGCGCCAACGCGGAGCGGCACAATTCTTAGGTTTTTAGGGGACGTGCTTGTGAGTGATCGTATTCCGGCAGTCGGGCTCGAGGCCCAGGGGATTGAAACCCGCGCGACGCTGCACTGGAATCTTGAAACCGCCCGATTGGTCGAGACAGCGGTGATGCGCGGCGAGGGCAAGCTTGCCGCCGATGGCCCGCTGGTGGTCGAAACCGGCGCGCATACTGGCCGTTCCGCGCAGGACAAGTTCATCGTCAAGGATGCCGAAACCGCCGATACGGTGTGGTGGGGCAAGACCAATAAGGCGATGGACCCGGCGCATTTCGCCGCGCTGAAGGCAGATTTCTTCGCCGCGCTGCGCGAGAAGGACGACCTTTTCGTTCAGGATCTCTTCGGCGGATCGCAGCCATCGAATCGCGTGCGCGTTCGCGTGATCAACGAGCTGGCCTGGCACAATCTGTTTATCCGCACGATGCTGGTGCGGCCCGAGGCCTCCGATCTGAAGGGGTTCACGGCCGACTATACGATCATCGATCTGCCGACCTTCCGCGCCGACCCGACGCGTCACGGCTGCCGCAGCGAGACGGTGATCGCGGTCAACTTCACCGAAAAGCTGATCCTGATCGGCGGCACGCGTTATGCCGGCGAAATGAAGAAATCGGTCTTCGGCCTGCTCAATTATCTGCTGCCGGTTGATGGCGTGATGCCGATGCATTGCTCCGCGAATATGGGGGCGGACGGCTCCACCGCGGTGTTCTTCGGCCTTTCGGGCACCGGCAAGACCACGCTTTCGGCCGACGCCAGTCGCACGCTGATCGGCGATGACGAGCATGGCTGGTCGGATACCGCCGTCTTCAATTTCGAGGGCGGCTGCTACGCCAAGATGATCCGCCTGTCGGCCGAGGCCGAGCCGGAAATCTTCGCCACCACCAAGCGCTTCGGCACCGTGCTCGAAAACGTGGTGATGGACCCGGATTCGCGCGAGCTCGATCTCGATGACGCAAGGCTCGCGGAGAACAGCCGCGGTGCCTATCCGATCGATTTCATCCCCAATGCCTCCAAGGAGAATATGGGGGGCGTCCCGAAGAATATCGTGATGCTGACGGCGGACGCTTATGGCGTGCTCCCCCCGATCGCGAAGTTGACGCCGGATCAGGCGATGTATCACTTCCTCTCGGGCTATACCGCGCGTGTCGCGGGCACCGAGATCGGCGTGACCGAGCCGGACGCCACCTTCTCCACCTGTTTCGGCGCGCCATTCATGCCGCGTCACCCGTCGATCTATGGCAATTTGCTCAAGGAACGAATCGCCAAGGGCGGGGTCGACTGCTGGCTGGTCAACACGGGCTGGACCGGCGGCAAATACGGTGTCGGCAATCGCATGCCGATCAAGGCCACCCGCGCGCTGCTCAACGCGGCGCTCGACGGCAGCCTCAACGATGCCGAATTCCGCACCGATCCGAATTTCGGCTTCAAGGTGCCCGTGAACGTGCCTGGCGTGGACGCAAAGATCCTCGATCCGCGCGCGACCTGGCAGAATCCGGCCGAATATGACGCGACCGCCGCAAAGCTGGTTGACCAGTTCAACGAGAATTTCGCGCAATTCGCCGATCATGTGGACGAAGGCGTGCGCCAGTCGGCGCCTAAGGTTCCCCAGGCCGCCTGATCTTGCTCGCACCCCCGGGCGGCGGCTGCTACAACGGCTGGCCGGGGGGCTGCATTTGCGAGGTTAGCGATGGGAATTATCGACAGTTTGCTGAGCCAGCTCGGATCGAACGTGGACGTGGCCAATCTCGCCACCAAGGTCGGTTTGTCGCAGGATCAGGTCGAAACGGCGATCACCGCACTCAGCCAGGCGCATACCGAGCCGGGCGACACAGTGGATAGCGCGGCGCAAAGCACCGGGCTTCCGGCCGATACCCTGCAACAGATCGTCGGCCATATCGGTGGCGAAGGCTCGCTCGGCCAGTTCGCGCAGATGATCGGCGCCGCTGGTGGCGAAGGTGGCGAAGGCGGAGCGGGTGGCCTGCTATCCGGGCTTGCCGGGAAGCTGTTCGGAAAGAGCTGACCCGAGTGGCTCGACGCGAAGTACGCCGTTCTCCACGGCGATAACGCGCATATGTGTGCCGGCGGCGGCATCTGGGCCAGTCGCCGGCCACGTACCGTCGCCCAGCACCGCGCGGCCGGAGCCGTCGATGATCGGCTCCGCGATGACGACGATGGTGCCGACGATGCGCGCCGCGCGATCATTGAGCATCGGATCGCTCGTTTCGAGCGGATAATCACGATACCAGCGCCGGCCGATCGTCACCGCGACGATGCTCCATGCCGCGAAGCTCCCGACCTGCGCGATCAGTGGCAAATCCGGCAGGACGAAGAGCGCCAGGCCGGTGATCGCCGCCGCGATCGCGAGAAAGATCAGGAATATTCCGGGAATCGCCAATTCCGCGATCCCCAACACGATCGCGGCGACGATCCAGGCCGCCGCGATATGACTCACGATCTCATCGACGATCATTGCGGACTGGTTGATCCCTTCACGCGTGGAACCGAGCGCTCCGCAGGGGTTTCGCCGGCGGGCTGAGCCGTATTGCCCAGCACGTCGCGCGCCAGCTCACCGATCCCGCCCAGGGTGCCGATCAACTGCGTTGCCTCGACCGGGAAAAGGATCGTCTTGGCGTTAGGCGAAGTGGCGAACTTGCCGATCGCCTCGACATATTTCTGCGCAATGAAATAGTTGAGCGACTGGCTCGATCCGGCCTCGATCGCGTTGGACACAAGCTCGGTTGCCTTCGCCTCGGCCTGCGCCGCACGTTCGCGCGCTTCGGCATCGCGGAAAGCTGATTCCTGCCGGCCCTCGGCCTCGAGAATGCGGGCCTGCTTCTGCCCCTCGGCGCGCAGGATTTCCGACGCGCGCGAACCTTCGGCGTCAAGGATATTGGCGCGCTTTTCGCGCTCGGCCTTCATCTGCCGCGCCATCGCGTTGACGATATCCTGCGGCGGCCGGATATCCTTGATCTCGACCCGCGTGATCTTCACCCCCCATGGAGTGGTCGCGTGATCGACCACGGACAGCAGGCGCGCGTTGATCTCGTCGCGTTTTGAAAGCGTTTCGTCGAGATCCATCGCGCCCATCACGGTGCGCAGGTTGGTGGTGACGAGATTGAGCAGCGCGACGTACAGATCGCTGACCTCGTAAGCCGCTTTTGCCGCATCGAGCACCTGGAAGAAAACGACCCCGTCGGTCGAGATCATCGCATTATCCTTGGTGATGATCTCCTGACCGGGAATATCGATCACCTGCTCCATCATATTTACCCGCCGACCGACGCGGTAAAAGAAGGCGGGAAAAAAATTGAAGCCGGGGGCAGCCGTCGTCGTGTAACGCCCGAAATGTTCGATCGTATATTGATAGCCTTGCCGCACGATCTTGATGCTTGTCATGAGGTATAGAAGCACCAGCGCCATCAGCAGGAGCGCAACGGTCGTCACCATCATTTCTTCAACCTCTCCCGATCGACGCCGCTTATCATAGCGAACGGGCAAGCGGGGGCCTAGCGAAACCGCGCCGACGCGGTTACATGGCCCGCCACTTCCTTCCCCCTCGCAGGATTCGGCACGCTTATGGACATCCGCCTCGGTCTCACTTTCGACGATGTCCTTCTGGTTCCCGCCGAATCGAACGTGTTGCCCAGCGCAGCCGATACGCGGACCCAGTTGACGCGCGGCATCGCGCTCAACATCCCGATTCTTTCCAGCGCGATGGATACCGTCACCGAAGCGGACATGGCGATCGTCATGGCGCAACTTGGTGGCATCGGGGTGCTGCACCGCAATCTCACCGTCGAAGAGCAGGTCGGCGCAGTGCGGCAGGTGAAGCGCTTTGAGAGCGGCATGGTCGTGAATCCGATCACCATCGCCCCCAACGCGACGCTCGCCGAAGCGCAGGCGCTGATGGAGCAGCACCGTATCAGCGGCATCCCCGTGGTGGAAAAGGGCGGCAAGCTCGTCGGTATCCTTACCAATCGCGATGTGCGGTTCGCCGAAAATCCGCGTCAGCCGGTCAGCGAACTGATGACGCATGAAAATCTCGCCACCGTTAAAAGCGGCGTGGGTCAGGAAGAAGCGCGGCGACTGCTCCACCAGCGGCGGATCGAAAAGCTGCTGGTCGTTGACGAAGACTATCGCTGCGTCGGCCTGATCACGGTCAAGGATATCGAAAAGGCCGTGACCTATCCGGATGCGACCAAGGATTCCGCCGGTCGCCTGCGCGTCGCCGCCGCGACGACGGTGGGAGATAAAGGCTTCGCACGAACCGAAGCGTTGGTCGACGCCGAATGCGATCTGATCGTGATCGACACCGCGCATGGCCATAATCGGGATGTTGCGGCAGCGGTGGAGCGCGTGAAGCGACTCTCCAACGCGGTGCAGGTCGTCGCGGGCAACGTCGCGACCGCAGATGCCACGCGGGCACTGATCGATGCGGGGGCGGACGGGATCAAGGTCGGCATCGGGCCGGGATCGATCTGCACGACGCGGATCGTCGCCGGGGTTGGCGTTCCCCAGCTCACCGCGGTGATGGACTGCGCGGAAGCGGCGGCGAAGGCCGGCGTCCCGGTGATCGCCGATGGAGGCCTTCGCACTTCCGGCGATCTCGCCAAGGCGCTCGCCGCTGGCGCATCCACCTGCATGGTCGGTTCATTACTCGCGGGTAGCGAAGAAGCGCCGGGCGAAACCTTTCTTTATCAAGGACGTGCGTACAAATCCTATCGCGGTATGGGAAGTGTCGGAGCGATGGGCC